>NZ_JARVSV010000009.1:0-151851 GCF_030209025.1 Pseudomonas sp. MEJ086 | reverse complement strand
TGGTCGTCACATTGACCAAGGGGGCAACCGGAGCAGTCGCATCGACATAGGAGACGGTGGTGTCGGTACTGGCATTACCAGCAGCATCCGTCGCCGTCGCCACGACATCGCCGGTGGGTTGATTGGCGGGTGTTGTGAGGCTGTAAGAACCGTCGCCACCTGCAGTTACGGTGCCGGTGCTGCCGTCCGGATACCTCACTCTCACCGTGCTGCCTGGCTCCGAGGTACCAGTGATGGTGAGACTGCCGTCAGAATTGTTAACCAAGCTGGCACTAGGCGCTGCGGGTGAAGTGGTGTCAGAGGGCCCCTGACCACCACCACCACCACCACCAAGCGCGACACCTGCAAGCGTAGCGCCGCCTAATAACCAGGCTGCGGTCGAGAGATCGAAGCTTTCATTGATCAACAATGGCTCGATGGAATCGATGGGAATGTATTGCCCTACAAACGGCTCCCCACTCGCTAAATCCACTCGCCATAAATATTCACCATCTTCGATAACCAGATCGTTCTGCAGCGACCCCTGCTCAGGAAAAAAGCCCTGAATTCTGAACACTGTTCCAGAATTAAGCGCAATGACAAGTGAATCATCATCACGCTCGATACTGCTAATGTCAGATCGCTTGACTGCCAACTGGACTACAGACGGTTCCAGCAATGAAAACTCTTTAGAAACTACAGACTTTTTTTCATGGCTCGACTTGTTAACGACAATCATCAGGCTTTTCATAGCGACCTCAACAGGGCACTTCAGCATGTATTTTTAGAGATTTCTTGCGTTAAAAAGGTTCTGGAAAAATATACAACCGCCTGAACAGCAAACACCTCAGACAGCTACCGACAACAGCTCCTGAATGAACCACGTCCCATTATCAACAGCAGCCCACCTTACCTCAGCCCCCGCCTCGCAAGGCCTCGCACGCCAGAAGAGGCTGTCAGATCGTGACCGAACCCGCGTCGCAGACCTCGAGCACCGCATTGCGAATAAAACTTCAGGCACGATCCGGATAGTAGATTCTGAACAAATGTTAACTATCCTCCTTTTAGAGCCTAGAGCAACTCAAACTGATCGACTTCAAAAATAATGGCCATTAGCTATCTCAGAGATAGCTGACGGTACAGCGCAGCCCCCTGCGCATCTAACGACCAGGAACTCTGACTACATGTACAACTCCCGTAGCGTCCTATTGCGCATGTGCTTACTTGCCCCCTGCCTGCCGTACAGCCATGCCGCCGCAGTTGAACTTCCCTGGCTCTCGGGGAACAGCAACAGTGCAATGCCACAGGGCTTGAGCACACAACGCCTCGCGGACGAACTGGGCGCTACATCAACTCAAGCTGGCGCGGAAGTGAACTCACAGCCACGCGCTGGGGCTCTCGGCCTGCGCGATGCGGTTGCCATCGCAGTGAACCGCCATCCCTCGATCCTGTCGGCTGCCTCGGCGATCAGCCAGCAGGAAGGGGCCGTCGATCAGGCCAGAGCTGGCTACTACCCAAGAATTTCTGCCGGCGTCAACTCGGGCCGGGTCAGCACCTATGGCCACGGCCAGATCGCCACGGTGTCGGTTTCACAGATGCTCCACGATTTCGGCAAGGTCAGCGGCTCGGTCAATCAGGCCCAAGGGCAGGTATTCAAGCAACAGGCGTTGCTGCTCAAGCAAATCGACACCATCGCCGAAGAAACCGCGCAAACCCTACTGGAAGTGCACCGCCAGCAGGCGCTGCTGAAGATCGCCTCGGATCAGGTCCGCGCCATGCAGAGCGTTCTGGAGATGGTCAAGCTGCGCGCCGACTCAGGGCTCACCTCGCAATCGGACTTCATTCAGGCCACCACCCGCGAGCAGAGCGCACGCTCCAACCATCAACAGGTCTCGACCTTGCTGGATCAGTGGCGCGCGCGACTAGCCACGCTGGTAGGCGATAACCAGCCCAACACCATCGCCACCCCACCCTCGGATCTGGAGCATGCAGCCCATCTGGACAGCCCCTGGGATTACACCCGGCTTCCAGACGTGCTCGCCGCAGAGGCGGATCGCAAGTCTGCAAATGGTCAGCTGGAAAACGCCAAGGCCCAACGTTACCCCACGATCGCCCTGGAAGGCTCGGCCAACAAGGCACTCAGCGGTACCAACCCTAACAATGGCATCGACCAGGGCAGCTACAACACCGCCATGATCACCGGCTCGATGATGCTCTATCAAGGAGGCGCCGTCTCAGCGCAGATCCGCTCCGCCACGGCAGGTATCGAACGGGCCGACGCCCTTATCAGGGAAGCGCGCCTGGCAGCCGAGAACCAATTGCGAAGCTCACGCAAACAAGCCGTAGGCGCCCGCATACGCATGGGCATTCTCGGCCAACGCATGGCCAGCATGACCGAGACCAGAGAGCTCTACAGAGAGCAGTACCGCGTTGGCACCCGCTCGGTACTGGACCTGCTCAACGCCGAACAGGAGGTCTATCAGGCTGCCGCCGAGCTGGAGACGACCCGCCATGACTACTGGGCTGGCCTGGTCACCTACATCGGCGCAACCGGGCGTAGCCGCGAAGCTTACTCCCTCAACGACACATCCATCCAACAGATCGAGATCCAGCCATGACGGCTCAACAGACCACCAGCGCCGCACGTAATCAGCCGTGGCTGGAGGCAATGCTGAACATTGCCGGGCATTACAGGATGGGCGTGTCGGAAGAAAGCGTGCGGGTTTCCCTGTCCTGGGAACGTGGCAGCGACCCCGATGCAGTACTCCATCGCATGGCCGCGCAGATGGGCCTGATGCTGCGCTTCGAGACCTACTCCGACAAAGCGCTCGACCCCTGGCGCCTCCCCCTGGCCGTCGAGCTGCGCAGCGGGCAGGTAGCGATCATCGAAAAGGCCGACGGCAAGGGTCGCTTCAGTGCTCTGCTGAGCGGCGAACAGGGTCTTCCGATCACCCTGTCCCTGGAAAACCTGCGAGAACGAGCGGTGCGGGTGGCCGTGCTACGCCCGGAGTCATCCGTACCCGACGCACGGGTCGACGACTACATAAAACCCTACCAGGCCAACTGGTTCTGGCGCATCGCCCTGCGTGACTGGAAACGCTATGGCGATGTGGCGCTGGCTGCCATGGCGGCCAACGTTCTGGCACTGGCTGGGGTGATTTTCGCCATGCAGGTATACGACCGGGTCATACCCGCACAGTCGGAATCCACGCTGTGGGTGCTGTTTCTTGGGGTGATGCTTGCCATTGGCTTCGAGTTCCTGCTGCGCATGTCACGCTCCAGGATTGCCGACCTGATCGGCAAACGTGCCGACCTGAAAATCACCGACATGGTGTTCGGCCACGCCTTGCGGGTGCGTAACGACGCCCGCCCGAAATCCACAGGCACCTTCATCTCGCAGATCCGCGAACTGGAGCAGATTCGTGAACTCATCACCTCCACCACCATCAGCGCGGTCACCGACCTGCCCTTCGTGCTGCTGTTCCTGGCGATTCTCTATCTGACGGGTGGCCCGCTGCTTTACATCGCTCTAGGCGCCCTGCCCCTGCTGATCCTGCCCGGGCTGCTGGCACAACGACCGCTGGCCAAACTGTCCAACGAAGGCATGCGCGAATCGGCGATACGCAACGCCGTGCTGGTGGAAGCGGTGCAGGGCATCGAGGACATCAAGCTGCTGCGCGCCGAGCCACGCTTCCAGAATCAGTGGAACCAGTTGCACGCGGTATCGGCGGACATCTCCATCAGGCAGCGTCATATCACCAACTTCCTGCTGACCTGGACTCAGGAACTCCAGGGGCTGGTCTATGCCGCTGTACTGCTCGGCGGCTGCTACCTGGTGATGAATGGCGACATGACCACCGGTGCGCTGGTGGGCTCGTCGATTCTGGCCTCACGGATGATGGCCCCGTTGGCACAGATCTCCAGCGTGTTCGCCCGCTGGCAGCAAGCCAAGGTGGCCCGCCAGGGCCTGGACGAACTGATGAAGCGCCCCGTCGACCAGCCCGAGCATTCCAGACTGCTCCACCGCCCCCTGCTTCAGGGACAGTTCGATCTCGACAAGATCCAGTACCGCTACGGCGAAAAGGACAAGACTCCGGCACTGGAAATCAGCAGCCTGAAGATCCGGCCCGGCGAGCGCATCGCCGTGCTCGGGCGCAACGGCGCGGGCAAATCCACCCTGCTGCAAGTGCTGGCTGGCCTGCAGGTTCCACAAAGCGGATCGATAAAACTATCCGGGCTGGAGATGTCGCTGATCGATCCGGCAGACGTACGCCGCGACGTGGGGCTGCTGACCCAGAACTCACGACTGTTCTTCGGCTCGATCCGCGACAACCTGACCATGGGTCGCCCGATGGCCACCGACAACGAAATCCTTCAGGCACTGGAACTCAGTGGTGCATTGGGGCTGGTGCAATCCCAGGAGGGCGGCCTCGACTATCTGATCATGGAAGGCGGCGTCGGCCTCTCCGGGGGGCAGAAGCAGGCACTGCTACTGGCACGCACCCTCATCCGCGAACCCGCCACCGTACTGCTCGACGAGCCCACCGCCTCGCTCGACGAAATGAGCGAAATGCAGATTCTGGAGCAACTGACGCCTTGGTTCGAAGGCCGCACGCTGATCGTCGCGACCCATCGCCTTGCGGTCCTCCAATGGGTCGAGCGCATTCTGGTGATCGACGGCGGGCGTATCGTCATGGATGGCCCTAAAGAGCAGGTACTCGCGCGGTTCGGTCACAAGTAGATCGCGCCTCTCATCTCATCATCTTTGCAGCGAAGCCAAACAGAATGCCCAACACCACACCTGCAGCCTCACGCACCGCCGTGAGCGTCAACGAAAAGCCATCGCGCAAACCGGACAGCCAGCATGTCGACGGCTTCGGTTTGGTGGAAAAATCCCTGCCCAGCTCCTCGCGCCTGGTCTGGCTAGTGGCAACGCTCTTGCTCGTATTCCTGAGCTGGGCCTGGTACTTCGAACTCGATGAAGTATCCACCGGTAGCGGCAAGGTCATCGCGTCATCCAAGGAGCAGGTGATCAAGTCTCTGGAAGGAGGCGTGATCGCCGCCCTCCCCGTTCAGGAGGGCGACATCGTCGAAAGGGGCCAGGTTCTCGCTCAACTGGATCGCACCCGCATCGAATCGGCGGTTGCCGAAAGCGCCTCGCGCAGCCGAGCTGCACAAGCCGCCGCCGCGCGCCTGAGCGCCGAGGTCAATGACACACAATTGCAGTTTCCTGAGGATGTCCTCGAAGAGCCCGGCCTCGTGCAGGCGGAAACCGCGCTCTATGAGTCACGTCGCAAAGGCCTCAATGAATCCCTCTCCGGGCTCAATGAAGCCATGCGCCTGATTCGCAGCGAACTGAAGATGACCGAGCCACTGGTCGCACGCGGTGCCGCCAGCGCGGTGGAAGTATTGCGCCTCAAGCGCCAGCTCAACGAACTGCAGAACAAGCACACCGATACCCGTGCTCAGTATCTGGTCAGGGCGCACGAGGAGCTGGCCAAGGCCAACGCGGAAATCGAAGCCCAGCAGGCCGTCACCCGGGGGCGTAATGACTCCTTGACTCGCCTGACCCTGACCTCCCCTGTTCGCGGCGTGATCAAGGATATCGAGATAAGCACTCTCGGCGGCGTGATTCCCCCCAATGGGCAGGTGATGCGCATCGTGCCGCTCAATGAGCGTCTACAGGTAGAGGCACGCATATCTCCACGTGACATCGCTTACATCCATCCAGGCCAGGAGGCCACGGTGAAGATCTCCGCCTACGATTATTCGATCTATGGGGCACTCAGCGGGCGGGTAGGACTGATATCACCGGACACCATCCAGGATGATGTACACCGCGATCAGTATTACTACCGGGTTTATATAATGACCGAGTCCGATTCACTGCAGAACAAGAACGGAGAAAAGCTACCCATCGTGCCAGGCATGATCGCGACGGTAGACATTCATACCGGACAGAAAACGATACTTTCGTATTTGATAAAGCCGTTCAACAAAGGTCGTGAAGCATTGAGAGAACGATAGATCATGCAAGTCGGAAGCTTTGCCATGCCGCGGATTCTGATCAAATGTGAACCGGTCGGTTCGAGCACTTCCTGCGTGCTTAAGATACAGGCTCTCATGGAGCCTCATGGTAATCAGAAGATGCAAGGCCAAAACGTATTCCTGTCGACCCTACTTGCTGCTGTCATTCTCGTCCTGCTGGTCATAGGGCTTTCAGCGTGTTCCGCTACCGCCGCCCAGCCTGCGATAGTCGTCGATGAGCATGCCCCGAAGGTTGGTGGGCCTGCCAAGGCAGTAACCACCGCGAATGGTGACATCTACGCATTCAGTTTCATCGAGGACGGCCAGAAAATCACCTGCCACACTCCAGTGAAACCAAATACCGATTTACAGACTGTTCCCCATGATCAATGGCGCATGGTGTGCACCAAGCCCCACCTTCAGGAAACCGCGCAACCGATACCGGTTCGCAAGCTGGACATTCCATCCGACGCGCTGTTCGAATTCGGAAAATCCGGTATCGAAGACATGAAACCCAAGGGTCGGCGCAGCCTGGAGCAATTCGCTCAGCTACTGCATGACGATTACAGCCAGCAACCACAGCTCATTCTGACCGGCCATACCGACCGCCTGGGGTCCGCCGAAGCGAACCACCGAATCAGCCTGGCCCGCGCCCAGTCAGTGGCTGAACTACTCCGCCGCTCTGGCATTGCTCGTGATCGAATTACCGTACTTGGCAAAGGAAGCGCCGAGCCGATCGCCGAGTGCCCGGGCACCAAGGCCACTCCCCAACTGATTCGCTGCTTGCAACCCAATCGCCGTGTCGGCATCGAAATCATAGGCAACTGAGCGTCGGACCATTTCAACGAAAAGGGCCTACAAGGCCCTTTTTTCAATCTTCAATATCTATCAATTCCTCATCCGACGGAGCGCTACCATCCAGCGCCTCGAGCCGATAACCGTAGCCGTAGACCGTACTCAATACCCAGCCGAACTCCGAAGTCAGCTTGAGTTTGTTCCTGATGCGATAGATGTGCGTATCGAGTGTACGCGAGGACAGTTGCTCATCCCTCCCCCACAGATGTTCATACAGATAGCTACGCGATAGCGGGCGCCCCTGATTCCTGAACACCAGCAGCGCCAACTCGAACTCGCGCTGCGTCAATGATGCTGGAACACCATCGACGCTAACCTGCGTCTCCTGAAGATCGAAGCGGATATTGCCAAAGCTCTGCACGTTGTCGCTGGCAGGCTCGGTCTGCTGCTGACGCATCACATTCTTCAAGCGCGCCAGAAGCTCACCCTGGCGGAATGGCTTGCTGATGTACTCGATAGCACCGGCCTCGAGCGCCTGAATCACGTCACGCTCACCCGTGCGAGAGGTGAGCATGACTACGGGTGGCGACGGGTTCAAATGCATCTTTATCCACTTGAGCATTTGCAAACCGCTGATTTCAGGGACCTGCCAATCGAGAATGATCAGGTCGAAGGTCTCCCTCTTTAGCGCCCGCAGCAGGTCGGGACTTTCGGAGAACATGGTGCAGATGGGCATCGCACCGTCGGGCAGTTTCAAAAAACTCAGCGTCTTGTTCAGCAAGCTGAGCTCGACAGGCTCGTCATCAAGAATGGCAATACGCATGGGTACCGCTCCAGATCAAAAGGTTACGTCACTACTGGCATGGACGGCGATAACCCTCGGGCAATCTGAACAATTGTCACTTAGCCGGATATGAATATCTTTTTTATTAATAATCAAACACATGTATGACTCTCGGCGCTCTCGCCGAACAAAGCCCCAATAGTAACGCGCCATTTCGAAAACCGACACCACCACCTGTATTCATTACTTGGGGAGGCTTCATCATGACCAATCACTTCATTAGTGCGGCTTCGGATCTGGTGGCGTTTGAAAAGAACGATATCCGGATACTGATCGTCGACGACTGGTCCTTCCAGTTGATGGAAACAGTCAGCAAACTTAGCGAAGCTGGATACTTCAATACTTATCCCGCACTCGGCTGCATGGAGGGCCTGATCGCCCTGCACAACGCTCAAAAAACCTATGACATCCTGCTCTGCAGCACGAGTCTGAACTTCGCCGAGCTCAGCATCCTGCTGCAGGCTGCGTCACGCAATCACCTGACACGATATTATTCTTTGATCGGCGATGCCGGCCCACTGGACAGCCATCTGGAATTTTTCCAGAATCTGAATACGCACACTTTTCGCTTCCTCGGCGTGTTCGACAAACCGCTTCTGCCCTATTCTTTTGGCCGAGCACTGGCACACGTTCATATCCACAAGAATCAAAGAATCGCTGCCCCCTCGCCAGACATCAGGGGAGGCAACGCGGGGCCTTCATAGGCGCGTTTGCAGCACGTTCGAAGCGTAGTGCAAGGAAACAATCATGCGCAGTACCCTGCTTTTAAGTTTGTCCCTTTGCCTGGGGTTGTCCAGCAGCATGACGCCCCCCCTTGCGCTGGCCGCAGCGGGCGAGCAGATCCACGTGGTCGAACCCGGCGATACATTGTGGGACATTGCCGAGCATTATCTGCATATGCCGAGCGCCTGGACGCGAATCCAGAAACTCAACGCACTGGGCTCGCCGCTGGACCTGACGGTGGGCACCCGGTTGATTATTCCAAAACACGAAGACGCTTTTCCCATCACCATCCTTCATCTCCAGGGTGAGGCATGGGTGCACTCCCAGGGACAGCCCGAAATACCGCTGACCGAAGGCATGAAGCTCAACGAGGGACAAAGCGTGCGCACCGGCGAGGCCACGTTCGTGACCATGGGTTTCTACGATGGAGCCAAGAGCGTACTGACACCGCTGAGCCTGATATCCCTGGGGCAGAATCCTCAATACGGTGCTGCCCAGGTCATCCTGCAGAAAGGCGAAGTGGAGTCTTACGTGCCCCGCCAGGGTACCCCGTTCAACAGCTTCGAAGTCATTACCCCGCAGGGTGTGCTCGGCGTACGAGGCACCCACTTCGTGGTACGCATCGATACGCCGGAGAATTCGCTGGTCGAGGTGCTCGAGGGCAAGGTAGTGGTCAGTTCTCCCTCCTCGGCCAGCCGTCCAGAAACCTGGATAACCCCCAACCAGGGCCTGGTACTGAATGAAACAGGCGCACTGCACACCAGCCCACTGCTAGCCGCCACGCAACGTGCAGAGCGGGTGCCAACGCCCTCAGGCACGACTGATTGGCGAATTATCGCGCAGAAGGTGTCCGGAGCCGTGGAGTACATCGCGCAGGTTTCAAGCAGTGCCGACTTCCTCAACATCGATCAGGAGCAAACCGCAACGGATCCGGAATTTCAGTTCCAGGGGCTGGACGACGCGTTCTACTACGTTCGGGTCATCGCCATCGATGCGCAAGGCCTGCAGGGCGAACCCGGCGAATTCCTGATGCTTTACCGCACGGCCAATGGAGGTGTGGACGTTCAGCAGATTGGCCAGCGCACCCATTTCAACTGGAATGCGGCACCGCTCGAACGCGGCCTGCGCTACCGCCTTAAAATCGATACGGACAGTGAGCTGGAGTCACCCTTCCTCGATCGACGGGACATTCGCAGCACAGCCGTCGACATCACCAACCTGCCGCCTGGACTACTGTATTGGCAGGTCAGCACGGACGAGGATGAACAACCCACGATCGTGGGTGCGGGAACCCTGCGCTAAGCCCACTCGCCAACAGCCCACTCGAGGCCCTTGAACCTATCGTGTTCAGCGTTCAGCAGTTGTATCGAAAAATTGTTCGGGAATGGATCATCATCGCGGTGATTCTGCTGCCCTGCATAGGCCTCCTGGCGGCCCAGCCCCAGTGGCGGCTGGACCAGATCATCTACGACAAATTGATGCCAATCGTCTCGCCTCCGGTCGATTCACGCATTCTGCTGGTCAAGATCGATGACGCAAGCCTCTCCGCTCTCGGGCGCTGGCCCTGGCCGAGGGATGTACACACCAAACTTCTGGACAAACTGGCGGAGCTGGAGCCCCAGGCAGTTCTCTACGACGTCATCTTCACCGAGCCCGATTCGCGCCCGGAAGTCGACGAGCGCCTGGGGGCCGCCATGGAGCGTATCGGCACTGTGGTGGTCCCCACCGTACGGGCGCCGCGCCCTACCGCAGAAGGCCAGCCCTACTTCATTCCGCCCATTCCCTCCGTGGCGGCAGGTGCCAGAGGCATCGGCCACAATTACATAGCGGCCGACGCCGACGGCGTCGTACGGCGTCTATACCTGCGCGAAGGCAGTGCCGTCAGCCAATTGAACCAACTCACCTGGCAGGCCTACGCAGCCACCTTTCCCAGTTATCAGCAGCCAGTGATGCCCGATATCTGCTGCATGAGCAACCTCGGGGCGAACTGGTTCGGCTGGAACGAGCTGTACATCCCCTACAGCGGCGCCAATCCGCGGATTGGCAATGTCTCGGTCATCGACGTGCTCAATGACAACGTCGACGCCGACGAACTGCAAAACAAGATCATTCTGGTGGGGGCGACCGCTTCAGGACTCGGCAACCGCTACCCCCTCGCCTCGTCCGAAGGCGCCATACCGGGCATAGTCGCCCACGGCAACCTCCTCAACAGCCTGCTCAACCAGCACCTGATCAAGTCGATGCCGACCTGGCTCAATGTGCTCATCTCCATGGGCACGGTACTGATCGTTCTGGGCCTGTTCCTGACACTGCGCCTGCGCCACACCTTTCTGGTCTGCCTGGCCTTCATCTTCCTGCGCCTGGTTCTCAGCCTGAGCCTGCTGGCCATGGGCTGGTGGTCTGCGCCTGGGGCCAGCCTGATCGGTATTGCACTCGCCTACATGTTCTGGAGCTGGCGGCGCCTGAATACCGTGGCCACCTATTTCGGCCTCGAACTGGACCGCATGGCACAGGAGCTGAAATCCCACGTAGCCCCGAAGGCTCAACCCAAACCGCCTTTCAATGGTGACGAACTGCTTCGTCGCGCGCTCGCCCTGGAAGCGATGATCCGTCATGTTCGCGGCTCCCGACGCTTCATCGCACAATCCCTCGACAGCCTACCCCTTTCGGTATTCGTGACGGATCTCGACGGGCAGGTGCTGCTGGCCAACCTGAGTGCCAACACGCTGCAGGCAAAATACGGCCGCGGCGACCGGACGCTCATCGGCAAGAATGTCTTTCAGGTACTGAAAGAACTTGAAGCGCCCCAGACAGCCGCACGGATAAGCCACAGAAACGCCTGGAGCGACGACGAGAGAGACTTTCAACGGCTACCTGGGCAGGTCTTGCTTACCGGATCAGGTCGTAGCTTCAAGGTCCAGCTTGCACCACTGGATACCGAAGAAAGCGAGCCCACTGGCTGGCTGGTCGGTTTGCTGGAAATTACCGTGGAGCGTCTGGCCGAGGAGCAGCGGGACAGCATGCTGCGCTTTCTGTCCCATGACCTGCGAGCACCACAGTCGGCGATTCTGGCTCTGCTGGCCATGCAGGACCGCACCGAAGAGCCGCTATCCAACGACGAACTGCATCGCCAGATAGAACAGCAGGTCAGGCGCACGCAAAGCCTCACCGATGACTTCATGTTGCTGGACGCCGCCAAGTCCAAGCAGCAGATATTCGAGGAAGTGCTGCTGGCGGCGGTGGTCATGGATGCGGTGGATCAGGCCTGGCCGCTGGCGCAACACAAGAACATTCGCATCAGCCAGCATTTCCTCGACGACGAAGCCTGCGTGATCGATGGCGTACCGGAATTGCTGACTCGCGCCATCTTCAATCTGCTGGAAAACGCCATCAAGTACAGCGGGCCTGGCACTGCGGTTCATCTGCAGCTATCGCTGGAGGCGGACGAGGCAGTGCTGACCATACGGGACGAGGGCCAGGGAATCAGCGCAGAGGACCTGTCCTATCTGTTCGATGAGTTCCGTCAGTTCGGCAAAGGCAACGCCCGTGGCGAGGGCTACGGCCTGGGCATGGCCTTCGTCAACAGCGTGATACAGCGCCACGAGGCGCGTATCGACTGTGTCAGCGAGCCTGACGTAGGCACCACCTTCACCCTTGCCTTCAGGATCAACTGAAGCACGACGATCACAAGGCGACTGAAGAGCAGCCACTACCGCCGATCGAGCCCGAGAAGTGCACTGCAACCCGTACCCGGGCCCTGCGCGTGGCGAATGGGCCGCAAAGCCGGCACCCGATAACCCGGATACAGCAACTGAAGAGAAAGGCTTGGTTGACCCAGAACGAAAGAAAGCGGCCTATGGCCGCTTTCTTTCGTAGCTTCAAGGCAAGCCTTGAGATATGGCGCAGCGGACGGGACTCGAACCCGCGACCCCCGGCGTGACAGGCCGGTATTCTAACCGACTGAACTACCGCTGCGTGTCGGTGGACTTTCGTCCGAACAACTCTTGCTTCGTCAGATACGCAAGCAGTGCTTTCGTATCACATCCCAAAACGGTGTCTGAGATGGAAAATATGGCGCAGCGGACGGGACTCGAACCCGCGACCCCCGGCGTGACAGGCCGGTATTCTAACCGACTGAACTACCGCTGCGCGTCGGTGGACTTACGTCCGATTCTCTCAAGGCAAGTGGTGGGTGATGACGGGATCGAACCGCCGACCCTCTGCTTGTAAGGCAGATGCTCTCCCGGCTGAGCTAATCACCCTTGGCCTTGCGAGGAGGCGAAATTTACGCGGGGACCCAACCTAAGTCAAGGCCGCTATTGAATTTTTTTCAAAAAAAGCCACGCGCCCTCGCCGCCTTCAACGGTAGATCATCTTGCGCGTCATACCGCCATCCGTCACGAACTCCTGCCCGGTCACGAATCCTGCTTCGCTCGACAACAACCAGGCAACCAGCGCGGCCACATCATCCACATGACCGACCCGCCCGACAGGATGCTGTGCATGGTCGTCAGCGCTCAATGGCTCGCCAGCCTGCTCTGCCGGGTCACGGGCGTCGATCCAGCCGGGACTCACGGCATTTACCCGAATGGTCGGGCCGAGGCTAATGGCCAGGGCGTGAGTCAACGCCACCAGTCCACCCTTGCTGGCAGCGTAGGCCTCGCTCTGCGGCTCGGATTGGCTGGCACGGGTCGAGGCCATGTTGACGATGGCACCGCCATTGGGTCTCAGATGCGCTGCGCAGTGCTTGGCCAATAGCATTGGCCCGCTCAGATTGACCGCAAGCACCCGATTCCACTGATCCAGCGACAATGCTTCAAGCGGATCGCCATGGGGACTGGCCACCCCGGCATTGCACACCAGCGCGTCCAGCCTGCCGAAGTGCCGGATGACCGCCGCCACGCCGCGCTCGACCTGCCCCTCGTCGACGACATCCATGGCCACGAACAACGCCTTGTCACCGAGCGCTGCCGCCACGTCGCCGCCCCGACTGTCAGCAAGGTCGCAGAGCGCCACACGCCAGCCGTTGTGCAGCAGCCAGCGGGCAATGCCCTC
This sequence comes from Pseudomonas sp. MEJ086, assembly GCF_030209025.1. NCBI lineage: Bacteria > Pseudomonadati > Pseudomonadota > Gammaproteobacteria > Pseudomonadales > Pseudomonadaceae > Pseudomonas > Pseudomonas sp. MEJ086. Next base: position 138,428 of record NZ_JARVSV010000009.1, on the reverse strand, counting down.
ACCGATACCGCGCGCAGCGCCGGTGATCAGCGCGACGCGGCCTTCGGCTTGGCCGCCGGCACTCACAGCGCTTTCAGACCACGGCTGAGATCGGCTTTGAGATCAGCGACGTCTTCCAGACCGACCGCCACCCGAATCAGGCTGTCACGAATACCCGCATTGGCCCGTTCCTGCGGCGACAGCCGACCATGGGAGGTGGTCGCGGGATGGGCGATGGTGGTCTTGGTGTCGCCCAGGTTGGTGGTGATCGAAATCACTCGCGTGGCATCGATGAAACGCCAGGCGCCCTCCTTGCCTCCCTTGACCTCGAAGCTCACCACCGCACCAAATGCGCTCTGCTGACGCGCTGCCAGCTCATGCTGAGGGTGGCTGGCAAGCCCGGCGTAATACACGTGTTCGATACCGTCCTGTTGCTCCAGCCATTGAGCAAGTGCCAGGGCACTGGCACAGTGAGCCTGCATGCGAATGCGCAGGGTCTCCAGCCCCTTCAGGAAGATCCACGCGTTGAACGGGCTGAGCGTCGGCCCTGCAGTACGCAGAAAGCCCACCACGTCGGTCATCAGCTTGGCGCTACCGGCCACTACGCCGCCCATGGCGCGGCCCTGGCCGTCGATGAACTTGGTCGCCGAGTGCATGACGATATCCGCACCGAGCTTCAGCGGCTGCTGCAACGCAGGCGTGCAGAAGCAGTTGTCCACGGCCAGCAACGCACCACGCTCATGGGCGATAGCCGCCAATGCAGCGATATCCACCAGCTCTGCCAGCGGGTTGGAGGGCGACTCGACGAAAAGCAGCTTGGTGTTCGGTTTGAACGCAGCGGCCCAGGCTTGCAGATCAGCCAACGGCACGTAGTCGACCTGGACACCGAAACGCTTCAGGTATTTCTCGAACAGGCTGATGGTCGAACCGAATACGCTGCGCGACACCAGCACGTGATCGCCGGCGCTGCACAGACTCATGACGATGGACAGGATCGCCGACATGCCAGAAGCCGTGGCAACGGCCTGCTCGGCCCCTTCCATGGCCGCGATGCGCTCCTCGAAGGCACGCACGGTGGGGTTGGTGTAACGCGAGTAGACATTGCCCGGCACTTCGCCAGCGAAGCGTGCGGCTGCATCGGCGGCAGTACGGAATACATAGCTGGAAGTGGTGAACAGCGCCTCGCTGTGCTCGCCCTCAGGCGTGCGGTGTTGTCCGGCACGTACCGCCAGGGTGTCGAAACCTACACCGTCCAGATCGCTGTCGAGTCGACCTGCATCCCATTGCTGCGTCATATCGCGTCCTCCTCCAGAAACCAGTCCGGGCCACATGGGCCCGGTCATTTACTCGTTATTTGTCGATCAGTTGTTATACAGATCGATGATCTCGCTGACCGCCTGGCTGCTGGTCTTGGAGCCATCGTTACGGGCCAGATCGATGCGATTCAGGTAAGCCTCATCGACATCGCCGGTCACGTACTGGCCGTCGAACACGGCACTGTCGAAATGCTCGATCTTGATCTTGCCCCCGCCGACCGCCTCTTTCAGGTCATCGAGATCCTGATAGATCAGCCAGTCAGCGCCAATCAGCTCGGCAACCTGCTCGGTGGTGCGCCCATGAGCGATCAGCTCGTGCGGGCTCGGCATGTCGATGCCATATACGTTCGGATAACGCACGGCAGGCGCGGCCGAACAGAAATACACGTTCTTCGCACCGGCCTCGCGGGCCATCTGAATGATCTGCTTGCAAGTGGTGCCGCGCACGATGGAGTCGTCCACCAGCATCACGTTCTTGCCGCGGAACTCCAACTCGATGGCATTGAGCTTCTGGCGTACCGACTTCTTGCGCGCAGCCTGTCCCGGCATGATGAAGGTACGGCCGATGTAGCGGTTCTTGACGAAGCCTTCGCGGAACTTCACACCGAGGTGATTGGCCAGCTCCAGCGCCGACGTACGGCTGGTATCGGGAATCGGAATGACCACGTCGATATCGTGCTCGGGGCGCTCGCGACGAATCTTGTCCGCGAGCTTTTCACCCATGCGCAGGCGCGCCTTGTACACCGACACACCGTCCATGATCGAGTCCGGGCGAGCCAGATAGACATGTTCGAAAATGCACGGCTTGAGCTGCGGATTGGGTGCGCACTGGCGCGTGTGCAACTGGCCTTCTTCGGTGATGTAAACCGCTTCGCCCGGCGCCAAATCGCGGATCAGGGTGAAGCCGAGCACGTCCAGAGCCACGCTCTCGGAAGCGATCATGTACTCGACGCCTTCGTCGGTATGACGCTGACCGAAGACGATCGGGCGAATGCCGTTCGGATCGCGGAAACCGACGATACCGTAACCGGTGATCATCGCCACCACGGCATAGCCGCCACGGCAGCGCTTGTGCACGTCCTTGACCGCAGCGAAGACGTCTTCCTCGCTGGGGTTGAGCTTGCCGCGCACGGCCAGCTCGTGGGCAAACACGTTGAGCAGTACTTCGGAGTCGGAACTGGTGTTGACGTGACGCAGATCCGACTCGTAGATCTCCTTGGCCAACTGTTCGACGTTGGTCAGGTTACCGTTGTGCGCCAGGGTGATGCCGTAGGGCGAGTTGACGTAGAACGGCTGAGCCTCTGCCGAGCTGGAGCTGCCGGCAGTCGGATAGCGCACGTGACCGATACCCATGTGGCCGATCAGGCGCTGCATGTGCCGTTGCTGGAACACGTCACGCACCAGGCCATTGTCCTTGCGCAGGAACAGCCGCCCCTCGTGGCTGGTGACGATACCGGCAGCGTCCTGGCCGCGGTGCTGGAGGACGGTAAGGCCGTCATACAGCGCCTGATTGACGTTCGATTTACCGACGATACCGACAATGCCACACATGTGACGCAACCCCTACTCAGTGAAACGACTATTTACCAGTGCCAACGGGAATGGATCCCTGCAGCACATCTTTGAACGGCAGTTCGACCGGCTCGCGTATACCACTGGCCAACCACTCGCTGGACATCCCCAGAATGAGGTTCTTCGACCAGTCTGCAACCAACAGAAAATGCGGCAGCAGCGTTGATTGCTGCCACCAGACATCCTGCTCGACGGGGGCCAGGCTCAACAGCCCGACGGCGACCACGACCAGCAAGGCGCCACGTGCGGCGCCGAATACCATACCGAGAAAACGATCCGTGCCGGAAAGACCGGTCACCCGGATCAGCTCACCGATCAGATAATTGATCAACGCACCGACCAGCAGGGTCAGTACGAACAACAGAACGCAGGCGGCGATGACACGGGCGGACGGGGTTTCGATGTAGGCACCGAGATGCTGCGAGAGCGCGCCACCGAACATCCAGGCGACCACACCAGCGACGATCCAGGTGACGAGCGACAGGGCTTCCTTGACGAAGCCTCGACTCAAGCTGATCAGACTCGATACGACGATGATGGCGATGATCGCCCAATCGACCCAAGTGAATGCCACGATGCAGGCTACCGATGGAAGAGGCGCTGCATTTTAGCAGACCCCTGCCCATCGGTTAAGCGCAGATACCGAGTCAGTTGCTTTCAGGCTGGAAGCGCACCACGAAGCCATTGAGCTTGTGCTGACGATTGAGCTGATCGCGCAGCCGATCGGCTTCGACTCGCTCGACCAGCGGCCCGACGAACACCCGGTTCATGCCATCGGCAGCGCGAATATAGGCGTTGTAGCCTTGGGCGCGCAGGGTTTTCTGAAGGGTCTCTGCGCCTGGGCGACTGGAAAGGCTGGCCAGTTGCACCGACCAGCTGACCGGCAGGCTATTGGCATCCAGACGCTCGGCCGGCGCTTTCTGCGGCGGCGGCGCCACTTCGGCGGGCTTGCTGGGCGTTGGCTGCGGAGCAGGCGTCGCAACGGGAGGCTGACTAGCAGGCAGTTCGGCGATCGGCTGCTCGACCGGCGCCGGAGCCTGATCGGTGGCCCCACTGTCGCCGGGCACCGGCTCCTGCGGCAACTCCTGAGGATCGGGGACGATGACCGGCTGCATCTCGATTTCCGGCACTACGGGCTTGGCCGGGATGCTTGGCGCGTCGACCACCACATGACGCAACTCGTCAGGACGGGATAGCAGCATTGGCAGGAAAATCACCGCCAGCGCCACCAGCACCAGAGCCCCGACAATACGTTGCTTCGTTCCACTATCCAGCATTGCCATCCTGCACATCCTCCTGGGCGTGACGCTCCAGCCATATCAGGGCTTCGGCCACGCAGAAAAAAGAACCAAAGAGCAGAATTTCATCCCCTGCCGCAGCGCGCTCGCACTGTGCCTGCAGAGCACTCGCGACATCGGCGTACATCTCGACCTGTGCAGCACAGGCGATCAGATGCCCATGCAGCTCGGCCGCGGAGCGAGAACGCTCGGTCGGCAGCGGCGTGACCGCCCAGTGCGCAATCTCGCCCAGCAGCGGCGCGACGACGGCAGGCAAGTCCTTGTCGGCCAACAGACCGAAGACTGCCAGGCGCTGCCCCTCTGCAGGGCGGGCCTGCAGACGACCGGCAAGAAACTGCGCGGCGTGGGGATTGTGCCCTACATCGAGCAACAGAGTGAGGGACTTGCCCCGCCAGTTCAAGTGACGACGGTCCAGGCGACCGGTTACCCGGGTAGCGGCCAATGCTGCGGCGATGACGCCGGCATCCCAGGGCAGATCGAGCAAGGCATAGGCCTGTAGAGCCAGCGCGGCGTTTTCCATGGGCAGATCGAGCAGTGGCAAGCCGGCCAGACGCAGCACGTGCCCACGCGGCGTGAGCCCGTACCAGCTCCAGCCGTCCTGGGCGATGCTCAGGTCGAAATCCCGGCAGCGCAGGAAGAACGGTGCATCGATTTCCACCACCCGCTCCAGCAATGGCAGCGGTGGATCGAAATCGCCGCAGAGTGCCGGCTTGCCGGGGCGCATGATCCCGGCTTTCTCGAACGCAACCGACTCGCGGGTATCCCCCAGCCAGTCGGCGTGATCCACACCGATGCTGGTGATCAGCGCCAGGTCAGCATCGATCAGATTGACCGCATCGAGGCGCCCACCCAGACCGACTTCCAGCACAGCGACATCCAGACCGGCACGCTCGAACAACCAGAAGGCGGCCAGAGTGCCCATCTCGAAGTAGGTCAGCGAGGTTTCGCCCCGTGCGGCCTCGACGGCGGTGAAAGCCTCACAGAGACCTGCATCGCTGGCGTCCTGCCCATTGATCTGCACCCGCTCGTTGTAACGCAGCAGGTGCGGCGAGCTGTAGACGCCAACCTTGAGCCCTTGGGCGCGCAGCAACGCGGCGAGAAAAGCACAGGTCGAGCCCTTGCCGTTGGTGCCGGTGACCGTGATCACCCGCGGCGCCGGACGGGAAAGCCCAAGGCGCTCGGCAACCTCCCGGGAACGCTCCAGGCCCATGTCGATGGCGCTCGGATGCAAACGCTCCAGGTACGCCAGCCACTCGGCCAGGGAGCGCTGGGTCATGCCGTGACCGGCAGCGCTGCAGGGGATGGCTGGTGAGTGAACTGCGCCAGCAGACGAGCCAGACGCGAGCGCAGCTCGGCACGGTGAATGATCATGTCGATGGCGCCGTGCTCGATCAGGAACTCGCTGCGCTGGAAACCTTCTGGCAGCTTCTCGCGAACGGTCTGCTCGATCACTCGCGGGCCGGCAAAACCGATCAGTGCCTTCGGTTCGGCGACGATCACGTCACCGAGCATGGCAAGACTGGCGGAAACACCACCGTATACCGGGTCGGTCAGTACGGAAACGAAGGGGATACCCTCCTCGCGCAGACGCGCCAGCACGGCGGAAGTCTTGGCCATCTGCATCAGCGAGATCAGCGCTTCCTGCATACGCGCACCACCGGAGGCGGCGAAGCATACGAATGGGCAGCGTTGTTCAAGCGCCACGTTGGCGGCACGCACGAAACGCTCACCGACGATGGCACCCATGGAGCCGCCCATGAAGGAGAATTCGAAGGCACAGGCCACGATCGGCATGCCTTCCAGCGTACCGCTCATGGAAATCAGCGCGTCCTTCTCGCCGGTCTGCTTCTGCGCAGCGACCAGGCGATCCTTGTACTTCTTGCTGTCGCGGAATTTCAGGCGATCACTGGGCTCAAGATCGGCACCGATCTCTTCACGACCATCGGCGTCGAGGAAGATGTCCAGACGCGCACGCGCATTGATACGCATGTGGTGACTGCACTTGGGACAAACGTCCAGGGTCTTTTCCAGCTCGGGCTTGTACAGCACGGCCTCACAGGACGGGCACTTGTGCCACAGACCTTCCGGCACCGAACTCTTCTTGACCTCGGAACGCATGATCGATGGGATCAGTTTGTCTACCAGCCAGTTGCTCATGCTCTCAATTCTCCAACGCTGTAGGCTTCAACATGCTTGTTGCACATGACAAGCGAATTCACAAAGTGGCCGCCTCAGGGGCCGGCGTTACGCCCGCCACCTGACCCGACCACGAAAAAAGCACGCACTTATCGCGGCGATAGGAGTATGGACGGCTCGCTGCGCGACGTCGTCACATCGACTCGCCAACCGCCCGCACTGCGCGTACGAAGTCTTTTACCCGGCTGGCATCCTTGATGCCCTTGCTCGCCTCCACGCCGCCGCTGACATCGACCGCATAAGGACGCACCTGGGCGATTGCCGCAGCGACGTTACTCGCGGTCAGGCCACCGGCGAGGATGACCGGCTTGCTCAATCGCGCAGGCACCAGCGACCAGTCGAAGGCCTGCCCCGTCCCTCCGGGAACACCTTCCACGAAGGTATCGAGCAGAACTGCGCGGGCACCAGGATAAACGTCCACCAGCGCCGCCACGTCATCGCCTGCGCGAACGCGCAGCGCTTTGATATAGGGCCGGCCGACGGCTTCGCACTCGGCAGCGGTTTCATCGCCATGAAACTGCAGCAGATCCAGCGGTACCGCAGCCAGCACCTCATCGAGCTCGGCTCGCGACATGTCGACGAACAGACCGACCGTGGTCACGAAAGGCGGCAGCGCAGTCACGATGGCCCGCGCCTGCTCGATCGACACGGCTCGCGGGCTGCGCGCATAGAACACCAGGCCGATAGCGTCGGCACCAGCCGCCACCGCGGCGAGCGCATCCTCGAGGCGGGTAATCCCGCAGATCTTGCAGCGAACGACTGACAACAGACGAATACCTCCGCGAAAGGCCGGATGGTAACAAATGACCGTAGGCGATGGGCCATTAATTACTCTGCCCGCCGCCTACTCCGGGATTGCCACGTCTTTCAAGCCGGACAGGAAGTGCGGCCCCAGATAACGCGTCGGCAAATCGAACTCGGCCGGGTAATCCACTTGCACCAGATACAGCCCGTAAGGGTGGGCCGTTACGCCGCCAGTACGCCGCACACCGGTAGCCAGTACCTCGCCAGCCCACTCGACCGGACGCTCACCGGCACCAATGGTCATCAGCACGCCAGCGATGTTACGCACCATATGGTGCAGAAAGGCATTGGCGCGGATATCCAGCACGATGAAGCGACCATGTTGCAGCAACTCCAGGTGGTGCACCGTTTTGATCGGTGATTTGGCCTGACACTGCCGCGCACGGAATGCGCTGAAATCATGGGTACCGAGGAACACGCGGGCCGCTTCACGCATGCGTTCGATATCCAGTGGACGGTGGTTCCAGGTGACTTCTTCGGCCATGTGCGCCGGACGTATCTGATCGTTGTAGATCACATAGCGATAGCGTCGCGCCATGGCGCAGAAGCGCGCGTCGAAATGCCTTGGCATGGCCTTGGCCCAGGTGACACTGATGTCGCCTGGCAGATTCATGTTGGCCCCCATGACCCAGGCGTGCATGGATCGCTCGACCGTGGTGTCGAAATGCACCACCTGCCCGCTGGCATGCACCAGCGCGTCGGTGCGCCCCGCACAACTCAGCGTGACAGGCGCACCGCCGGCAACCTTGGAAAGGGCTTTCTCGAGGGAAGCCTGGATCGATGGCACGCCGTCACGCTGGCGCTGGAACCCACGATAACGGGCGCCACGGTACTCGACACCCAGGGCGATCTTGTAAATGCCGACGGCAGCCATTTCGGCTGCCGTCGAGGTACGCACATCAGACATGTATCAAACCAGTTTGCCGATCAGCTCGCGCGCTTCCTGCTGCTGACCATCGTTACCTTCGGCGATCACTTCGTCGAGGATGTCACGGGCACCCTCGGAATCACCCATATCAATGTAAGCGCGCGCCAGATCCAGCTTGGTCGCGGTTTCGTCAGTGCCCGAGAGGAAGTCGAAATCCTCGTCATCGTCGAGCGATGAGCTATCCGCCTGCAGTTCCCGAGGCTCCAGCTGACCTTGCTGCTCGAGACTTTCGGCCAGTTGGTCGAGCTCGGCGGTCACGTCATCGAGTTGGGCAGCGAAGCTGGCACCCGTGGTCGGCGCCGGCGCTTCCTCGTTGAGCGACAGGTCGAAATCAGCGGGCAAGCCGAAATCGTCCTGGGCCTTCTCATCAGCCAGAGCGGAAGAGAAATCATTGGCTGGCACCTTGTCCGCGTCGTCATCGAGGCTCAGCAGGAAATCATCTTCCTGAGCAGCGGCCGGGGTATTGGGCGAGTCCAGGTCGAGACTGAAGTCGGCCAGTTCGCCGCCCAACTCCTGACGGTTGTCGGCTTCGTTACCGAGGTCGAGATCGAAAGCCACGGCGTCGTCCTTGCTGGCAGCCGGTTGCTCGGGAGCCTGCAGATCCAGATCGGAATCCAGGCCCAGGGTGTCGATCTCGTCGAAACGGTCAGCGCTCTGCTTGGCCTGCGGATCAGCGGCGAACTCTGCTTCCAGTGCATCCAGATCGAGATCGAAGTCGTCGCTGGCAGGTTGCGATGCCACGGGTCGAGCAGGCTCGTCCAGCGCCAGATCGTCCAGACTGAAGGTGTCCAGATCATCGGCGGCGGCAGCGCCCGCCAGCGCAGCGGTGCCACCAAGGGCGACCATGGCTGGGTAACGGCTCTTCAGCTGTTCGACTTCGGCGTTGGCACCGCCAATCTCGCGCAGCTCGCTTTCCTGGCGAGCGAAACCTTCGCGATCACCCAGTTCGGCATAGACTTCCATCAGTTTCAAGCGCAGATCGGTGCGATGCGGTTCGTCGTTGATGGCGTTGTGCAGCAGCTCGGCCGCCTGGTTGAAGCGACCGTAAGCGATGTAGATATCCGCCTCGCCGAGGGCGTCACCGGTTTGTGCAGTAACGCGCTCTTCACTGACAGGCTGCAGCGGAGCGTTCAGGTCGTCCGGCAGATCGTTCAGGCTGTCGGCTGGCAGCTCCAGGTCGCTATCGAAACGATGGGTATCTTCCTGGTACACCGAAAGGCTCTCTTCCTGCTCGGCTTCCTTGCGTGCATTGCGGCGCGACAGGATCAACAGCACCAGCAGCAATGCCAGCAACAGGCTGCCACCGATCAACCCCAGCAGCATCGGGTTGGCCAGCAGGTTGTCGAGGGCGCTGTCCTCTTCGACCGGCTCGGGCGCGGCGACTACCGGCTCGGGGGCCTGGGCAACTTCAGGGGCAACTGGTTCGGCAGGGGCCGGCGCAGGGGCTATAGCGGGTTCTGCGGCCGGGGTAGCACCATCGACGGGTGCAGCCGGGGCGGCATCGGTACCGGTCTGTGCAGCAGGCTCACCGCTCAAAGGAGTCTGGCCTGCAGGCTCGGTCGGAGCAGCCGGTGCTTCAGCCGTCGGTGCGGCAGGCGTGGAAGCCTCGCTGCCTGGAGCGCCAGCCGGAGCGGCAGGAGCCTGCCCCTGGGGAGCCGCTGCCGCAGTTGCCGACTCTGCTGCGGCACCTGCGGCACCAGCGGCCTGACCGCCAGGTGCAGAGACGTCTGCCTGCAGTTTGGCCAGCTGATTGTCTTTCAGTTGAATGAGCCGCTGCAGCTTGTCGAGTTGACTCTGCAGATCGGTCATGCGGTCTTTCAACTCGTCGTTTTCACGACGGGTCGAATCCAGGCTTTCCTGGGTGACTGCCAGCTGGTTGCTCAGCGCGGTACTGTTGTTGGCGCCGTTTTCACTGCCAGCAGTGGCCTTGCCTGCATCGGCGGCAAGCAGCTTGAGCTTGTCTTCGGCCTGCACTTCGGCAGGCGCAGCGCCAGCACCGGTACGCCGTGTGGCATCGATCTGGCGGGTGCCGGCGGCGGCCGGAGCGCTACGCGCCTGGCGCCAGGAGCTGTTCTGTTCGCCGACCTGGGCCAATGCTTCGGATTGGCTGCGACTGGCAACCTGCGCTGCATCGGGCAGGCGCAGCACCTGGCCGCTCTTCATGCGGTTGATGTTGCCACCGATGAAGGCATCCGGATTGAGGTCCTGGATGGCGAGCATCGCCTGATGCACGCTGCCGTTGCCGCGTACGCGCTGGGCGACTTCCCACAGGGTGTCATTGGTGTTGGTGCGGTATTCGCCGCCCGGCTCGGCGGTCCCGGCACGGGGGGCGGCAGGCGTGGCCGCAGGTGCTGCTGCACGTGGCGGCGTCGCCGCGGGGGTAGCTGAACGCGGCACGGGGGCAGCGACAGGCAATTGCGGCGCAGCCGCAGCCTGCGGAGAATAAAGCGGCGGATCGAGCAGCAGCGTGTATTCACGCAGCAGGCGGCCATTGGGCCACAGCACTTCCACGAGGAAATTCAGGTAGGGTTCACGAACCGGCTTGGTCGACGTGACGCGAATCACGCTCTTGCCGTTGGGTTTGACGATAGGCGTGAACTTGAGGTCGGTCAGGAAATACTGGCGATCGACGCCGGCCTTGTTGAACTCTTCAGGCGAGGCGAGCGCAGGGCGCATTTCCGCCGCAGAAAGATCGCGAACATCCAGCAGTTCAATTTCTGCCACCAGAGGCTGGTTCAGAGACGACTGAAGCGTCAGCTCGCCGACACCCAACGCATGCGCCATACCGGAAGACAACGCCGTCGCCGCAGCGATAGCCAGTACCAGTTTACGAACCCGAACCATAGCCTTTTCCTTTGTGTTAACTGCTCTCGCATAACGAGAGGGTTGGTGATCGTCGGCTGCCCCTTTTCAGGCCCCCCAGCCAACAATCAGCGCGCTCAGTATTTGCCAAGCTCGAATAGATCTTCAAATTTCCGGATAAGTATCTTTTACAGATGGTGTTTTATCAATAACTCGCCCAGTTGCACGGCATTCAAAGCCGCACCTTTTCGCACATTATCAGACACAATCCACAAAGTGAGCTCGCTGGGGTCGTCCAAACCGCGCCGCACGCGGCCTACGTACACCTCATCCTGGCCAACGGCATCGCCGATGACGGTCGGATAATCCCCAGCATCGACACGTTCTATGCCGGATGCCGCATCCAGCGCTGCAATGACCTTGTCCAGCTCTACAGGTGTAGATGACTGAACTGTCACGCTCAAGCTGTCGCCGAAGAAAACCGGCACTTGGTGACAACTGACCGCGACACTCAGCGAGGCATCATCGAACAACGCCTTGATGTCTTCGTTCACCCGGCGCTCCAGGCGACCGTGCCCCTGCGCGTCCGGCTCGTCTACCTGGGCCAGTATGTTGAAAGCCATCTGCCGATCGAACAGACGCGGCTCGAACGAACGGCCATTGAGCAACTCGGCCGTCTGCCGGGCCAGCTCGGACACCCCTTCCCTGCCACGGCTGGAAACCGCCAGCCCGGCGTCGATCACCAACCGACGCACGGATACCTGCTCTCTCAATGCGGCCAGCACCAGCGTTACCGCCACGGCGACCGAGGAAGGGCTGCTGAGCATGAATGGCGCCTCACGCCCCTCGAGCGCAGCGGCATTGACCTCGGGCACGACGCGGGGAGCCTGCTCGCACGGCAAGGCACCCGTTATGTCGATCAACGAGCAGCCCGCCTTGCGCACCGCGTCGACATGGGCGAGGGTCACAGCCTGATCGGCGGCGAAGAACACCAGCTTCACGGCGCGAAAATCGAAACCGTCCACGGCACGCACACGCAGGTTGCGCCCCTTGTAGGCTAGCGTACGGCCGGCAGATTCGCTGCTGGCGAGCAGATGCAGATCACCGACCGGAAAATCGCGCTCTTCGAGAATCTGCAGCAGGGATTCGCCAACGCTGCCGGTGGCGCCGACGATGGCGATATCAAAGGTAGAAGTCATGAGGGGGAGCCTGACGCTCGATAGCTGAAACAGACCCGGCACTCTACCGAAAAGCAAAGGGGCGGGCGATGGCAATCGCAATGCGACCGCCATACACCCGCCCCTTCACGGCACGCCTGGTAGCGTGCCGTCAGCAGCTCAACGTTCCAGCAGGATCCGCAGCATGCGGCGCAGCGGCTCGGCCGCACCCCACAACAGCTGGTCACCCACGGTGAAGGCGCCCAGGTACTGCGAGCCCATGTTGAGCTTGCGCAAGCGCCCCACCGGTACGCTCAACGTACCGGTAACGGCGGTCGGGCCGAGGTCACGAATGCTCGCTTCACGATGGTTCGGCACCAGCTTGACCCAGGGGTTGTGCTGGCTGATCAGCCCTTCGATGTCGGACAGCGGTACGTCCTTGTTCAGCTTGATGGTCAGCGCCTGGCTGTGGCAGCGCATGGCGCCGATGCGCACGCAGATGCCATCGACCGGGATCGGGTTCTTGAAACGACCGAGAATCTTGTTGGTTTCCGCCTGGGCCTTCCACTCTTCACGGCTCTGGCCGTTAGGCAGCTCCTTGTCGATGTAGGGAATCAGGCTGCCGGCCAGCGGCACGCCGAAGTTGTCGACCGGAAAGGCATCACCACGCATGGCCTCGGCCACCTTGCGGTCGATGTCGAGGATGGCGCTGGCCGGGTCGGCCAGGTCGTCGGCGACGCTGGCGTTGACCGCGCCCATCTGCTTGATCAGCTCGCGCATGTTCTGCGCGCCGGCACCCGAGGCCGCCTGATAGGTCATGGCGCTCATCCACTCGACCAGACCGGCTTCGTAGAGACCACCCAGCGCCATCAGCATCAGGCTGACGGTGCAGTTGCCACCGATGTAGTTGCGTGTGCCCAGGTCGAGTTGATGGTCGATGACCTTGCGGTTGACCGGGTCGAGCACGATCACCGCGTCGTCGGCCATGCGCAGCGAGGACGCCGCGTCGATCCAGTAGCCTTTCCAGCCGGCTTCGCGCAGCTTGGGGAAGACTTCGTTGGTGTAGTCGCCACCCTGGCAGGTGAGAATCACGTCCAGACCTTTCAGCTCATCGATGCTGTAGGCATCCTTGAGCGTTTCGGTTTCCTTGCCGATGGCCGGGCCCTGGCCGCCGACATTGGAAGTAGTGAAGAACACCGGCTCGATCAGATCGAAATCCTGTTCTTCCAGCATGCGCTGCATGAGCACGGAACCCACCATGCCACGCCAACCGATAAGACCTACACGTTTCATAACCACTACACCTATATGAACAAGCCGCCGGACACTTTCCAGCGGCCTGGAAGATTACAGACTACGCAGCGCTTCGACTACCGCATCACCCATTGCCGCGGTGCCGACCTTGGTCGTACCTGCCGAGTGGATGTCACCGGTACGCAGGCCCTGATCGAGCACGCGGCTCACGGCCAGTTCGATGGCATCGGCGGCCTGAGCTTGGTTGAAGCTGTAACGCAGCATCATGGACACCGACAGGATGGTCGCCAGCGGATTGGCAATGCCCTGCCCGGCGATATCCGGCGCCGAACCGTGACACGGCTCGTACATGCCCTTGTTGTTGGCATCCAGCGAAGCGGACGGCAGCATACCGATGGAGCCGGTGAGCATCGACGCTTCGTCGGACAGGATGTCGCCGAACATGTTGTCGGTGACGATCACGTCGAACTGCTTGGGTGCGCGCACCAGCTGCATGGCAGCGTTGTCGACGTACATATGGCTCAGTTCGACATCCGGGTAATCCTTGGCCACTTCCTCGACCACGGCACGCCACAGCTGGCTGGACGCCAGCACGTTGGCCTTGTCCACCGAGCACAGCTTGTTGCCCCGCACGCGAGCCATGTCGAAACCGACCTTGGCGATGCGACGGATCTCGCTTTCGCTGTAGGGCAGCGTGTCGTAGGCCATGCGCTCGCCATTATCGAGCACTTTGCTCTCGCGGGGCTGGCCGAAATAGATGCCACCGGTCAGCTCACGCACGATGAGGATGTCCAGGCCAGCGACCACTTCGGGCTTGAGCGAGGACGCATCGGCCAGCTGCGGATAGAGGATCGCCGGACGCAGGTTGGCGAACAGGCCCAACTGCGAACGGATTTTCAGCAGACCGCGCTCCGGACGGATGGCCGGGTCGATCTTGTCCCACTTCGGCCCACCCACTGCGCCAAGCAGTACGGCATCGGCAGCGCGTGCGCGCTCCAGGGTTTCGTCTGCCAGGGGCACACCGTATTTGTCCACCGCAGCGCCACCCAATTCGTCGAACGACAGTTCGACGTCCAGCGCGAACTTGTCGTTGGCCAGACGCAGCACCTTGACCGCTTCGGCCATGATTTCAGGACCGATACCGTCGCCGGGGAGAACCAGAATCTGCTTGCTCATCGCTATTTCCTTCACGAAGCTCGAGGCGCATGCGCTAGACGGCAAACGCGACATTATTTAGAAACCTGAGCGGGCCTGCGCCTATCGCCCTGCCGCGAGGGGCGCCATGTTCGGCGCCCGCGGGGCATGGGTCAATGGGGCGTCAGGCCCACTCGCTGATAACACGTAACCTTATTTTTCCGCCCAGAGCACCAGCACATCGGTGCTGAACGAGCCATCGGCAGCGATCTCGAAGTACTCGCGCACTTCCTCGCCCACCGCAGCCTGCAAGGCGCGAATGGCCTCGCGCATGACCGCAGGCGTACGCATGCGCTCGACCCACGACGCGAACTCCAGCCGCAGACGCTGCCGGGTGTGGCTGCGCACCTGCAAACCCGCTTCGCTGATCTGCTGCAGCCATTCAGACACCGAGTAGTCACGCACGTGGCTGGTATCGCGCAGCACTTCGACGCTCTGCAAGTAGGTATCGAGCAGCGGCCTGCCCGGCGAGGCAACATCGATGAACGCCGCCACACCACCGGGCTTGAGCACCCGCCGCACGTCGCGCAGGGCAACCGCCAGGTCGCTCCAGTGATGGGCCGAGTAGCGACTGAACACGAAATCGAACTCGCCATCGGCAAATGGAAGCGACTCCGCAGCGCCATGCACCGTACGCAGGTTGTTCAAGCCCCGCTCGGCGGCAGCCTTGTCGACCACTGCGAGCATCTGCGCGGAGAGGTCGTAAGCCACCACGTCGCCAACCAGCGGCGCGACCTGAAAGCTGACATGCCCGGCGCCACAGCCCAGATCCAGCACGCGGGCATCGCCTCGCCCCGCTACCTCGGCCTGCAACAGGGCGAACTCGCTGCCCTGTGCATGCACGGCGCTATTGAGATAAGCGTTGGCCTGCTCGCCAAACTGGCGTTGCACCACCTGCTCGTGACCTGACATCTATCCTGCTCCCTGAAGACCGCTGGCTTACTTGATCGCGCCGAACAACCAGGGCTGACGCTGCTGGTAACCGACTTCGAACGCGCGAATCGCATCGGCGTCCTGCAGGGTCAGGCCGATGTCATCGAGGCCGTTGAGCAGGCAGTGCTTGCGAAAGGCATCGACTTCGAAGCGGTACTGCACGCCATCGGGTCGAGTGACGGTCTGCGCCGCCAGGTCGACGGTCAGTTGATAGCCTTCCTGAGCCTCGGCCTGTTCGAACAGGGCATCGACCTCCTCCTCAGCCAGAATGATCGGCAGCAGGCCATTCTTGAAGCTGTTGTTGAAGAAGATATCGGCGAAGCTCGGTGCGATCACGGTACGGAAACCGTACTCGTCCAGCGCCCAGGGGGCGTGCTCACGGCTCGAGCCACAGCCGAAGTTCTCGCGCGCCAGCAGCACGCTGGCGCCCTGATAGCGCGGAAAGTTGAGCACGAAGTCCTTGTTGATCGGCCGATTGGAGTTGTCCTGATTCGGCTGCCCGACATCCAGATAACGCCACTCATCGAACAGGTTCGGGCCAAAGCCGGTACGCTTGATCGACTTGAGAAACTGCTTGGGGATGATCTGGTCGGTGTCGACGTTGGCGCGATCCAGCGGAGCGACCAGGCCGGTGTGTTGAGTGAAAGGTGTCATGTCGTGCTCCTCAGGCCTGGATCAATTCGCGAACGTCGATGAAGCGACCGGTCACCGCAGCGGCGGCAGCCATGGCCGGGCTGACCAGGTGGGTACGGCCACCGGCGCCCTGGCGGCCTTCGAAGTTGCGGTTGGAGGTCGACGCGCAATGCTCGCCGTTGCCGAGTTTGTCCGGATTCATCGCCAGGCACATGGAGCAGCCTGGCTCACGCCATTCGAAGCCGGCCTCGATGAAGATCTTGTCCAGCCCTTCGCTTTCCGCCTGGGCCTTTACCAGACCGGAGCCTGGAACGACCAGCGCCTGTTTGATGGTGCTGGCGACCTTGCGCCCCTTGGCCACTTCAGCGGCGGCACGCAGGTCTTCGATGCGCGAGTTGGTGCACGAACCGATGAACACGCGATCGAGCTGGATATCGGTGATCGGCTGGTTGGCGGCAAGGCCCATGTATTTGAGGGCGCGGGTGATCGAATCCTTTTTCACCGGGTCGTTTTCACGGGCCGGATCCGGAACGTTCTGATCGACGGCCAGGACCATCTCGGGGGAAGTCCCCCAGCTGACCTGCGGCTTGATGTCTTCGGCACGCAGCTCGACCACGGTGTCGAAATGCGCGTCGGCGTCGGACACCAGGTCACGCCATACGGCGACCGCCTGCTCCCAGTGCTCACCTTTCGGCGAATACGGGCGACCCTTGACGTAGTCCAGGGTCTTTTCATCCACCGCGACCAGGCCGACACGGGCACCGGCCTCGATCGACATGTTGCAGATGGTCATGCGCCCTTCGAGGGACAGCTCACGGATCGCGCTGCCGGCGAACTCCAGCGCGTGGCCATTACCGCCGGCGGTGCCGATCTTGCCGATCACCGCGAGCACGATGTCCTTGGCAGTGACGCCGAACGGCAATTTGCCCTCGACCCGCACCTGCATGTTCTTCATCTTCTTGGCGACCAGGCACTGGGTGGCGAGCACGTGCTCGACCTCGGACGTGCCGATGCCATGGGCCAGCGCACCGAAAGCGCCGTGGGTAGAGGTATGCGAGTCACCGCAGACCACGGTCATGCCCGGCAGGGTAGCCCCCTGCTCCGGGCCGACCACGTGAACGATGCCCTGCCGCACGTCGTTCATCTTGAATTCGAGGATGCCGAAGTCGTCGCAGTTCTCGTCCAGGGTCTGCACCTGAATGCGCGAGACCTCGTCGGCGATGGCCTCGAGGCCGCCCTGGCGCTCGGCGCGGGTGGTCGGCACGTTATGGTCGGGCGTAGCAATGTTGGCATCGATGCGCCACGGCTTGCGCTGAGCCAGACGCAGACCTTCGAAGGCCTGGGGCGACGTCACTTCGTGAAGAATGTGGCGGTCGATGTAGATCAGCGACGAACCATCGTCGCGTCGCTTCACTTCGTGCATTTCCCACAACTTGTCGTAGAGCGTCTTGCCTGCCATCAGCCTGTCCTCATCGGTCTTTCTATGCCAGGGCAATAGCCCTTTGGCTTATGGGGTAATGCTACGACTCGCCGTCAAATTACTCAAATTCATATTTTTCATCCAAAGCATTCCCTGACAGAATGCGGCGATCATCGAACCAGCCTCGGAACTCCAATGGATCTCGCCACCCTCAACGCGTTTATCGCCATTGCCGAACTTGGCAGCTTTTCCGAGGCGGCCATACGCCTGCATCTCACTCAACCCGCGGTGAGCAAACGGATCGCCAGCCTGGAGCAACAGCTACGGGTACGCCTCTTCGACCGCCTGGGCCGCGAAGTGAGCCTGACCGAAGCCGGCCGCGCCTTGCTGCCACGCGCCTACCAGATTCTCAACGTACTGGAGGACACCCGCCGCGCGCTGACCAACCTCAACGGCGAGATCACCGGCCGCCTGACGCTCGCCACCAGTCACCACATCGGCTTGCACCGCCTGCCGCCGCTGCTGCGCGCCTTCACCCGCGCACACCCCCAGGTCGCCCTGGACATCCAGTTTCTTGATTCCGAGGTGGCCTATGACGAGGTGTTCCATGGGCGCGCCGAGCTGGCGGTCATCACGCTGGCGCCGGATACCCGTGAGCCGGTGCGCGCCGTGGCGGTGTGGGACGACCCCCTGGACTTCGTAACCGCCCCGGAGCATCCGCTGGCGCAGAGCAGCGGCGTGACACTGGCCGATGTCGCCCTGCACCCGGCGGTGTTTCCCGGTGGCAATACCTTCACCCACCACATCGTGCAGCGCCTGTTCGAGGCCGAAGACCTGACCCCCAATATCGCCATGAGCACCAACTATCTGGAAACCATCAAGATGATGGTGTCCATCGGTCTGGCCTGGAGCGTGCTGCCACGCACCATGCTCGATGATCAGGTCGCACGCCTGCCTTTGCCGGGCATTCAGCTGTCGCGCCAACTGGGCTACATCGTGCACACGGAACGTACGCTGTCCAACGCTGCCAGGGCCTTCATGCAGTTGCTCGACAGTCATCGTGACAGCCTTGCTTTCGCGCCCGGGCAAAGGCTAACTTGATACCCATGCAGGCCATTTGCCGCCTGCGTCATGCTGCGTGCCACGGATAGCCTCACCGCATGTTCTGCCGTCCTTTTTTGTAGAGGAAGGGTTATGGGCAACTCCAATGACAAACGCCCGCCATTGCCCTACGTCCCAGCACTCGACCCTGCCGAGTTCGAGAAGACCTGGCACGACTCCCAGCACCTGCTGGCTGCCCTCAATGGCGCAGGGCTCGGCGCCTGGTTCTGGAACGTCGACACCGGCGAAGTGAACTGGTCACGCGGGGCGCAGAAGCTGTTCGGCATCGACCCCAACAGCCCGCTGAGCGCCCCCGTCGATTACATGGCGCTGATACCCGAAGAAGAACGCACTGAAGTGATGCGGATGTTCCAGGCCGTGCTCGACGGCTCGCCTACCGCCGAGCCGATCCGTCACCGCATCCATTGGCCGGACGGCAGCCTGCGCTGGCTGGAGATCACCGGCAGCCTGCAGGCTGGCGAGGCCGGGCAGCACAAGATGTTCGGGGTAATCCGCGACATCAGTCGCCAGCGCGCTCAGGAACAGGCACTGGCCGACAGCCAGGAGCGCCTGCGCATGGCCCTGGAGTCGGCGGACCTTGGCACCTGGGACTGGCACATCCCCAGCAATACCATGTTCGCCTCGGCAAGGGCAGCGACCTTGCATGGCTTGGCGGCCGAACCCTTCCACGGCCCCTTCCTGGATTTTTTCGCGCACGTGCCCTTGATGGATCGTCAGGCCATGCGCCAGGCATACCGGGACCTGCTGCCCAATGATGGACAGGATTATCAGGTCACCTACAGAACGGTACATCCAGGCAAGCAAACGCATTACCTGGAAAGCACCGCCAAACTGCATCGCGATGCCCAGGGTCAGCCCGTGCGCATGACCGGCATTCTTATCGACACCAGCGAACGCACGCTGCGCGAACAACGCTTGCAAGCCTCCGAGCGCAAATTCGCCACGGTATTCCAGGCCAGCCCGGACCCGATCTGCGTGACGACGCTTCCCGAAGGCCGCATTCTGGAGATCAATCCGGCGTTCACCCAGGCGTTCGGTTGGCAATCGGCGGAAATTACCGGGCGCAACATCTTCAAGCTCAAGCCCTGGCAAACCCTGCCCGCATCCTCAGGCCTGCGTCAGAAAATTCTCAACGGCACGGACCTCACCGACGAGCGCATCGACCTGATCGACCCCCTCGGCCGCAGCATGACTTGCGTTGTCTCCTGCCGGCGCCTGGAACTGAGCGGACAACCCTGCGTACTGAGCAAATTTCGCGACATCACCGAGCAGCAGCGTGCCGAGGCGGCGCTCAAGGCCAGCCAGGAGAAGTTCTCCAAAGCCTTTCACTCGAGCCCGGACGCCATCACCATCACCACCCGTGACAGCGGGCGCTATATCGAAGTCAATGACGGCTTCACGCGCCTGACCGGCTACAGCGCGGACGAGGTAATCGGCCAGACGTCCGCGCAAGTGAACATCTGGGCGGACGCCGAGCAACGTCGACGCATGCTCGATACGCTGCGCGGTGAAGGGCATATCCAGCGCATGGAAATGCGCGCCCGGGATCGCGACGGCAACTGCGTGGAGGTGGAAGTCTCGGTCGAGCAGATCGAACTGGACGGGCAGCCCTGCCTGCTGGTCACCGCCCGCGACATCGGCGAACTCAAGGCCGCCCAGGCGCAGATCCAGCACCTGGCCTATCACGACTCGCTGACCAACCTGCCCAACCGTGCCCTGCTGATGGATCGCCTGACCCAGCAGATCGCCCTGCTGCAACGCCATGGGCTACGCGGCGCGCTGCTGTTTCTCGACCTCGACCACTTCAAGCACATCAACGACTCGCTGGGCCATCCGGTCGGGGATGCGGTGCTCAAGCTGATCACCGCACGCCTGGAGGTCAGCGTGCGCGAGGAAGATACCGTGGCGCGCCTCGGCGGTGACGAGTTCGTGGTGCTGCTGACCGGCATCGAGGGCAAGCTCAATCAAGTGATCAGCCATGCCCGCAGCACTGCCGACAAGCTACGCAAACTACTCACCGAACCGATGCTGCTCGATGGTCACCGCCTGCAGGTAACCCCGAGTATCGGCATCGCACTCATCCCGGATCACGGCCAGACCCCGGCCGATCTGCTCAAGCGCGCGGATATCGCCCTGTACCGAGCCAAGGATTCCGGCCGCAATGCCATCCAGCTGTTCCACAGCACCATGCAGCACGCTGCCAGCGAGCGCCTGCGCCTCGAGAACGAACTGCGCATGGCCCTGGCCCGCGGGGAGTTCGAGCTCTATTTCCAACCTCAGGTAGACGCACGCAAGGACCAGATCATCGGTGCCGAAGCGCTGCTGCGCTGGGCGCACCCGACCCTGGGGGAGCAATCACCGGCGCTGTTCATCCATGTTCTGGAAGAAAGCGGGCTGATCCTCGAAGTCGGCGCCTGGGTGATGGTCGAAGCCTGTCACGTCTGCGCGCAGTTGCTGGAAGAACGCATCATCGACGAAAACTTCAGTCTCTGCGTGAACATCAGCACCCGGCAGTTCCGTCAGAGCGATTTCGTCGAACGGGTCGAACACTGCCTGCGCAAGAACAGACTGCCGCTGGGCATGCTCAAGCTGGAGATCACCGAAGGCATCGTCATTCAGGACATCGACGAAACCATCGCCAAGATGAATCGCCTGCGCAAGTTGGGGGTGAGCTTCGCCATGGACGATTTCGGCACCGGCTATTCGTCGCTCACTTACCTCAAGCGCCTGCCGGTGGACGTGTTGAAGATCGACCAGTCGTTCGTACGCGACGCCACCAGCAACCCCAGCGACGCGGAAATCATCCGCGCCGTGGTGGCACTTGGTTTGAGCCTGGGCCTGGAGGTCATCGCCGAGGGCGTGGAGCAACAGAGCCAGCTGGACTTTCTGCAGAGCCAGGGCTGCCACTGTTACCAGGGCTACCTGTTCAGCCGTCCGCAGCCGCTGAACGAGTTCCGCGCCTTGCTGGCCCACAGCATGCAACGCCCGCGGCTGGGCTGAAACGGAAAAGGCGCCACCCGGGCGCCTTTTCTCTCATTGCCGAAGCGAGAAATCAGCTCTCCAGCGCCGGACGCGCAGCGCCGATCGGGATACGCTTGGCCTTGGCCTCTTCCGGAACCAGACGCTCCAGCTCGATATTGAGCAGGCCGTTGACCAGATTGGCGCCTTTGACTTCGATATGGTCAGCCAACCGGAACGACAGCTTGAAGGAGCGCTGGGCGATGCCCTGATACAGGTAGGTAACGTTGTCGCCATTGCCCGCGCGCTTGCCCCCGGTCACGGTCAGCACACCGCGCTCGACCTGCAGATCCAGATCTTCATCCTGGAAACCAGCGGCTGCGATGACGATGCGGTACTGATCATCGGCATGCTTTTCGACGTTGTAGGGCGGATAGCTGCTGCTCGTCTCGTTGCGCATGGCGGACTCGAACAGGTCGTTGAAGCGGTCGAAGCCGATGGACTGACGAAACAGCGGGGTCATGGAAAAAGCGTTGCTCATGTTGAATCTCCTGATTTTTCAGCGAGTGATAAGGTGCGAGACCCGACTTCGGCATCCCGCAGTACTGAAAATGTGGACCGCCAAAAAAATTTCAAGGGCTGAAAATGGAGTTTTCGATGAGCAAAGTGATCCTGATTACCGGCGCCAGCCGGGGCATTGGTGCCGCCACCGCTCGCCTGGCTGCGCAGCGTGGCTATGCCGTAGCGATCAACTATCGCCAGCAGGCCAGCGTGGCCGAAGCGCTGGCCGGTGAAATTGTCGAAGCTGGCGGCACAGCCCTGGCACTACAGGCAGACGTAGCAGACGAAGCGCAGGTGCACCGGCTTTTCGCCGAGATCGACGAGCATCTGGGGCGTCTCGACGCGCTGGTCAACAATGCCGGCATCCTGGAGCAGCAGATGCGCCTGGAGGCGATGAGCCTCGAACGCTGGCAGCGAGTCTTCGCCACCAACGTATTCGGCAGCTTCCTGTGCAACCGTGAAGCGGTGAAGCGTATGTCCACCCGCCAGGGCGGCCGCGGCGGGGCCATCGTCAACGTTTCATCGATCGCCGCCCGCCTGGGCGCTCCGGAGGAATACGTCGATTACGCGGCTGCCAAAGGTGCCGTCGACAGCATGACGATTGGCCTGGCCAACGAACTGGCCGCCGACGGTATCCGCGTCAACGCGGTGCGCCCCGGGGTGATCGACACCGAGATCCACGCCAGCGGCGGCGAGCCGGAGCGTGTCGCCCGCGTTGCCGGGAGCATTCCCCTGGCGCGTGGCGGGCGCGCGGAAGAAGTGGCCGAAGCCATTCTGTGGCTGGCCAGCGAACAGGCCTCCTACACCACCGGCGCGCTGCTGGACGTCAGTGGCGGCCGTTGAGCGACCTGGCTAGCCTGCCTCACGGCCCTGATCGCGCGGCGCGAAAGCGACACCGAGCAACGCATCGATGTGCTCGCAACTGGTTTCGCGGCGCACCTGGGCGAACAGCTCAACGGCTTGCGGGTAACTGCGGGTAAGCATGGCCAGCCACTGCTTGAGCCGCCCCGGCGCATAGCGAGGGGAAATCTTGCGCCGTGCCTGCAACCAGAAGTCGGCCAGCAGCGGCTGCAGCTCCTCCCAGGTCATCACCCCGGCATCCTGCCCTGCCCGCGCAGCAGCGATCTGCCGCGCCAAGTCGGGCCGCGCGACCACGCCACGACCGAGCATGATGTCTTCGACGCCGCTCACCTCGCGGCAGCGCCGCCAGTCTTCCAGCGACCAGATATCACCGTTGGCGTAGACCGGAACCGCTACCGCCTCCTGAACCCGCGCCACCCACTCCCAGTGGGCCGGAGGCTTGTAACCCTCGACCTTGGTGCGGGCATGCACGACGATCTGCGACGCGCCACCTTCAGCGAGGGCCTGGGCACAATCGATGGCCCAGTCCTTGTGGTCGAACCCCAGGCGCATCTTGGCTGTAACGGGGATGGCGGCCGGCACGCTGCGGCGCACCTCGCAAAGAATCGCGTGCAACAGCTCCGGCTCCTTGAGCAGCACCGCCCCGCCCCGTGATTTGTTCACGGTCTTCGCCGGGCAGCCGAAGTTGAGGTCGATCACTGGCGCGCCAAGCTTGCAGGCGTAGGCGGCGTTGTCACCGAGGCATTGCGGGTCTGAGCCGAGCAGTTGCACGCGCAGCGGCGTACCCGCGGCGGTCCTGGCACCACTGAACAACTCGGGAGCCAGCTTGCGGTAGGTGGATCGTGGCAATACCCGATCGGTGACACGAATGAACTCGGTGACGCACCAGTCGATGCCGCCGACCCGGGTCAGCACGTCGCGAAGGATTTCATCGACCAATCCTTCCATGGGCGCCAGGGCGATCTGCATAGCGACTCTCTCGAAAAATGACTGAAGCCCGACAAACACGGGAGGCGGCTGGAGCCGGTCACAGCCCCGAAAACGGCGCGTAGTGTAACGGCGACCGACCAGCCAGGACAGCTACCGGTGAGCTGAACGTCCGACTGCCGCACGCAGTCCATTGCAATACCGATGCCTCGCCTGGAGCCCCAATGAGCCGACCTCTACTGACCGGCAGCCTGCTTGCCCTGCTGCTGCCCGCGCCCGCGGCCCTCGCGACAACGCCCATCTCCGAGGGCGTACCGATCGATCCGGCAGCCAGCGCCAAGCTCATCGTCAGTCGCGACCGCAACGCGCCGAATGCCTGCGACTTGCAGTTGCGTGTCGACGAGCAGTTAGTGGTGCCGATACCCGCAGGCGAAAGCGTGACACTGGACGTACCCAGCGGCGAGCGCAGCGTCGTGCTCACGCCGTCGCGGGAAGGCTTCTGCGCGCAGATCGATCTGGTCAGCAGTCAGTCGATCCTGCTGCAGCCCGGCGAAGTGCGGCGCTATCAGGCGATCTACGAAGAGCAGAAACTGTTTCTGGCGCCGCAGCAGTAGTACCTAGGAACTCGGCAGCGCCTTGCCGTAGCCCTCGATGAACTCGGCGGGCATGCGTTTCGGCTTACCGGTGGATAGCTCGATGCAAACGAAGGTGGTTTTTGCGCGAAGCAGCGTAGCGCCGTCCTGCGGGCGAACCAGCTGGAAGCAGCGATCCATCTTCAAGCGCTGATCGGACTCGACGATCCAGGTGCCGATCAACAACGCCTGACCTTCGTAGGCACTGCTCAGGTAGTCGATCTCGTGACGCACCACCGCCATGGCGCGATCGAGGCGCCGGTACTCGACCAGATCCAGCCCGAGCGATTGCGAGTGGCGCCAGGCGCAACGCTCCAGCCAGGTAACGTAGACGGCATTGTTGGCATGCCCGAGGCCGTCGATGTCCTCACTGCCGACCAGCAGTTCGAGGGTGAAGGGATTGGGGCGATCCCACTTCACGAGTGACGCCCCGGACTGACGGCCAGCTCTCGTGCAGACCGTCGCGCAGCATCCATTGTCAGCCTCATACAACCTTCCTCTATCGACCAGCCCCTGTTCAGAGCCAGACATTAGGGGCTTTGGCTGCCGCCACGCAAGCCACATCTGAGACCATGCGCTTGGCCGACACGCTTTTTCGAACGCACAAAAACAAAAGGGCCACTTCGTGAGAAGTGACCCTTAAAAATCCCGCAGAGCGGGCAAAAATGGCGTCCCCTAGGGGACTCGAACCCCTGTTACCGCCGTGAAAGGGCGGTGTCCTAGGCCACTAGACGAAGGGGACGAAACCTTCGAAGAACAAGGCCAGCACTAGGCTGGCCTGTCGTGGATTGGTGGAGCTAGACGGGATCGAACCGTCGACCTCTTGCATGCCATGCAAGCGCTCTCCCAGCTGAGCTATAGCCCCAGAACCTTTCGGTCTGGCTGCAATGCCGAAGCACTGCAGCTGGAAATAATGGCGTCCCCTAGGGGACTCGAACCCCTGTTACCGCCGTGAAAGGGCGGTGTCCTAGGCCACTAGACGAAGGGGACGCAAAGCCCTTCTTTACAACTCAACCTGTTCCGAGGAACCGGTTGTGGCTATCGAGATTGGTGGAGCTAGACGGGATCGAACCGTCGACCTCTTGCATGCCATGCAAGCGCTCTCCCAGCTGAGCTATAGCCCCATCTCGAGGACGGGGCGCATGTTAAGTGCGGCCCCGCACCCTGTCAACAAAATTTTAGCCGGTGATGCGTTTTTTTTCGCTGACATAACAAACACTTACCTATCCAACCCGGTGTATCGGCAGGGAAAACGACCGGTGGCCAGGTATCAGGCGATGCTGGCCAGGAGTTTTTCCCATTCCTTGTTCTCTTTCTTCGACACGCCACCGAGCAACTCGATGGCCTGGCGCAGACGAAAACGGGTGAGATCCGGACCGAGGATTTCCATGGCGTCGAGTACCGACACCGAACTGGCCTGCCCGGTGACGGCAGCGAACATCAGCGGCATGGCATCGCGCAGTTTCAGCTCCTGGTGTTCGACCACCGCCTGAATGCAGCCGGTGATGCGCTCTTTCTCCCACTGCCGCAGGGCCTCGAGCTTCCACAGGATCAGTTGCATGAGCTGGCGCACCTGATCGTCGGAGAGCTTCTTGTGAGCGAACAGCGCTTTGTCCGGCTGCACTGCGCCGGCAAAGAAGAAGCTGGCCAGGGGAGCGATCTGGCTGAAGGTTTCCACCCTGCCCTGTACATGCGGAGCGATCTGCATCAAGTAGTCGCTGTTGAACGCCCATTTCTGCACACCGGCGGCGAATTCTTCGACGCTCAGATCACGCATCCACTGACCGTTGAGCCAGGACAGCTTCTCCAGATCGAAAATCGGCCCACCCAGGGAAACACGCTGTACATCGAAGTTGGCGACCATCTCGTCCAGGGTGAACTTCTCGCGCTCGTCCGGCATGGACCAGCCCATGCGGCCCAGGTAGTTGAGCATCGCCTGAGGGAGGAAGCCCATGCGTTCGTAGAAGGTGATCGAGGTCGGGTTCTTGCGCTTGGACAGCTTGCTCTTGTCCGGATTGCGCAACAGCGGCATGTAGCACAGCTGCGGTTTTTCCCAACCGAAGTACTCGTACAGCAGGATCAGCTTGGGCGCCGACGGCAGCCACTCTTCGCCGCGCAGCACATGGGTGATCTTCATCAGGTGGTCGTCGACCACGTTGGCGAGGAAGTAGGTCGGCAGGCCATCGGTCTTCATCAGCACCTGCATGTCCATGCGATCCCAAGGAATCTCGACATCGCCGCGCAGCATGTCGGGCACCACGCAGATACCCTCGCTCGGCACCTTCATGCGGATCACATGGGGCTCACCGGCAGCCAGGCGACGCTGCACGTCCTCTTCGGAAAGCAGCAGGCCACGACCGTCGTAGCGCGGCGTCTCGCCACGGGCGGTCTGTTCGGCACGCATCTGGTCGAGCTCTTCCGGGGTGCAGAAGCAGTAGAAGGCATGGCCCTTCTCGACCAGCTCCAGCGCGTACTTGCGATAGATCTCGCCGCGCTCGCTCTGCCGGTATGGACCATAAGGACCGCCAACGTCCGGGCCTTCGTTCCACTCGATACCCAGCCAGCGCAAAGCGTCATAGATCTGCTGTTCCGACTCGCGGGTCGAACGCACCTGATCGGTGTCTTCGATACGCAGGATGAACTCACCACCGTGCTGACGGGCGAAGCACAGGTTGAACAGGGCGATGTAGGCAGTGCCGACATGGGGATCGCCGGTTGGCGACGGTGCGATGCGAGTACGGACGGTGGTCATGGAAAATCCCGGGACAATGGGGCGAAAACCGGCATGAGGCAGGACCTGAAGGGTTTCCGCGGAAAGTGCGAATAGTAGCAGGGCCAGCCCCGATGGCTCCAGAGCGGCGCCCGCGCGGCCGTGAGCAGACCCTAGCCAGGATAGGCCTCGAAGCTGTCTGCCCGTGCCATCTGCCACATGCGCCCGTAGAACTCACCCTCGATATGCGCATTCAGTAGCGCGCCAGGCTTGAGGAATACATGCAACTGCGAGTAGAGCTTGATCTCGCTGGCCGACATGCGCCGCACCAGATGCCGTGCTTCGAGCTGCGACGGATGGCTCAGGCCTGCGGCCGCCAGCATCTCGGCGAGCCCCTTGAGGGTGTTGCGATGAAAACTGTGTACGCGCTCGGCCTTGTCAGGCACCACCAGCGCACGTTGCCGCAAAGCGTCCTGGGTCGCCACGCCGGTCGGGCACTTGTTGGTGTGGCAGCTCTGGCTCTGAATACAGCCCACAGCGAACATGAAGCCGCGGGCCGAATTCGCCCAATCGGCACCAAGCGCCAGAACGCTGGCGATGTCGAATGCACTGACGATCTTGCCGCTGGCGCCGATGCGAATCTTGTCGCGCAGACCACAGCCGACCAGGGTGTTGTGCACGAACAGCAGGCCTTCGCGCAAGGGCACGCCGATATGATCAGTGAACTCCAGAGGCGCGGCACCGGTACCGCCCTCTGCGCCGTCGATGACGATGAAGTCCGGCAGGACGCCACTCTCCAGCATGGCCTTGGCAATGCCCATGAACTCCCAGGGATGGCCCAGGCAAAGCTTGAAGCCCACCGGCTTGCCGCCGGACAGTTCGCGCAGTTGAGCGATGAACTGCATCATCTCCAGCGGCGTGGAAAAGGCACTGTGCCGTGAGGGTGACACGCAATCCTCCCCCATGGGCACGCCACGGGTAGCGGAAATCTCTTCGGTAACCTTGTGCTTGGGCAGGATGCCGCCATGGCCAGGCTTGGCGCCCTGGCTGAGCTTGATCTCGATCATCCGCACCTGAGGACTTTGTGCCTGGGTGGCGAAACGCTCGGGGTCGAACGCACCGGCCGCCGTACGGCAGCCGAAATACCCGCTGCCCAGCTCCCAGACCAGATCACCGCCGTGCTCGCGGTGATAGGGGCTGATACTGCCCTCCCCGGTGTCGTGATAGAAGTTGCCGCGCTTGGCGCCCTGGTTGAGCGCACGAATGGCGTTGGCACTGAGCGAGCCAAAGCTCATCGCCGAAATATTGAATACCGACGCCTCGTAGGGCTGCCGGCATTGCGGCCCACCGATCATCACCCGGAAACCGCAAGGATCGCTGACCGTTGCCGGGCGCATGGAGTGGCTGATGAACTCATAACCGGACTGATAGACGTTGATCAGGGTGCCGAACGGCTTGTCGGCGCCGTCGTTCTTGGCTCGCGCATAGACCAGCGAGCGCTGGGCTCGCGAAAATGGCAGCTCATCCTCGTCGGCCTCCAGCAGGTACTGGCGAATCTCGGGGCGAATGGCTTCGACCAGATAGCGGATATGGCCGAGAATCGGGTAATTACGGCGTACCGCATGGCGCCTCTGCAGCACGTCGGTGATGCCAACCAGGCTCAGAAAAGCACCGATCAGGGTGAACATCCATAGCCATTCATGGGCGCCAACCCATGGCAGGCTGGCCAGGGTAAAGAGCACACAGAAAGCAAAAAAGGCGTAACGGTTCAACAGCGACAGGCTCACGGGACATCCTTATCTTGAGTAAGGTTTCCCAAGCATACACCGCTGACAGCGGATGAGCGGTCGCCGAGCCCGCATCGGTTCAGCGGCGGCTGGCAGCCAGGCCGAGCAGATAATCGTGCAGCGCCGGCACGGCCAGCTCGACACTGTCGCTGCAGCCGGCCCAGGAACAGGCCAGCATCAGGTTGCGCGGCAGGCCGAAATCCTCGATCAGGAAGCCCTCGGCGTCACGTCCCCGAGCGTCTCCAGGCAACCACTCACGCATGCTGCCCTGGGCCTGAAAGTAGGCCCAGACGGGCTTGCCGAGGGCTACCGCTGCACCGATTTCGAAGGCCGTCCCGGAGTCAGGCTCGAAGCCTCTGAACAGGTTCAGGTTGGCCAGCACGGCATCCGCCTCGCGGATCATCGCCAGGTTCAACCGATATATCTGCGCCGCGCATTCGGCTGGCGCGAGATCGGCCGCGACCTCGTTATCGAATGGATAGAGGCCCTGCATGCCTTGCTCACGGCACAGACGCTTCAGGTATTCGCCATGCTCGACCGCATCGCGCCTGAACACGTCGAAACCGGCCAGGTAGATACGCGGTTTGCCAACTCCACTCATACCGCCAGTAGCCGCTCACGGAGTTTCTGAATGTCGTCACGCATCTGCGCAGCTGCCTCGAACTCCAGATCGCGTGCCAACTGGTACATCTTCTCCTCCAGTTGACGAATACGCTTGGTGATCTCGGAAGGCGAGCGCAACTCGGCTTCGTAACGGGCGCTTTCTTCCGCCGCCTTGGCCATGCCCTTGCGTTTGTTGCTGCGCGCGCCAGGCACCACGGCCCCTTCGAGGATGTCCTTGACGTCCTTGAAGACGCCCTTGGGCACGATGCCGTTGGCCTCGTTGAAGGCCACCTGCTTCTCGCGGCGCCTTTCGGTTTCGCCGATGGCGCGCTCCATGGAGCCGGTCATGCGATCGGCGTAGAGGATGGCATGGCCATTGAGGTTACGCGCCGCGCGGCCAATGGTCTGGATCAGCGACCGCTCGCTGCGCAGGAAGCCTTCCTTGTCGGCATCGAGAATCGCCACCAGCGCCACTTCGGGCATATCCAGGCCCTCGCGCAGCAGGTTGATGCCGACCAGCACGTCGAAGGTGCCGATACGCAGATCACGGATGATTTCCACCCGCTCCACGGTGTCGATGTCCGAGTGCAGGTAGCGCACCTTGACGCCGTGATCGCCCAGGTAGTCGGTCAAGTCCTCGGCCATGCGCTTGGTCAGCGTGGTGACCAGCACGCGCTGCTCGAGGGCGACACGCTTGTGAATCTCCGAAAGCAGGTCATCGACCTGGGTGCGCGCCGGGCGCACCTCGACTTCGGGGTCGACCAGACCGGTCGGCCGCACCACCTGCTCGATCACCCGGCCGGCATGTTCGGCCTCGTAGGGCCCAGGCGTGGCAGAGACGAAGATGGTCTGCGGGCTGGCTGCCTCCCACTCTTCGAAACGCATCGGCCGGTTATCCAGCGCCGACGGCAGGCGAAAGCCGTACTCGACCAGGGTTTCCTTGCGCGAGCGGTCGCCTTTGTACATCGCGCCGACCTGCGGCACGCTGACGTGGGACTCGTCGATCACCAGCAAGGCCTCGGCGGGCAGATAATCGTAGAGCGTCGGCGGTGGCGCCCCCGAATCGCGCCCCGAGAGGTAGCGCGAGTAGTTTTCGATGCCGTTGCAGTAACCCAGCTCGAGGATCATCTCCAGATCGAAGCGGGTGCGCTGTTCGAGGCGCTGCGCTTCCACCAGTTTGTTGGCGCCACGCAGGTAGTCCAGACGATCCTTGAGCTCGACCTTGATCTTCTCCATCGCCTCGAGCAGCGTGTCGCGCGGCGTCACGTAGTGGCTCTTGGGATAGAAGGTGAAACGCGGCAGGCGGCTGATCACTTCGCCGGTCAGCGGATCGAAGGCGCTGATGTTCTCGACCTCGTCATCGAACAGCTCGACGCGGATCGCCTCCAGGTCGGATTCGGCCGGAAAAATATCGATGACATCACCGCGCACCCGGAAGGTTGCGCGGGCGAAATCCATGTCGTTGCGGGTGTATTGCAGCTCTGCCAGGCGGCGCAGTAGCGCACGCTGATCCATCTTGTCGCCACGGTCGAGGTGCAGCACCATTTTCAGGTACTCCTCGGGACTGCCCAGACCGTAGATCGAGGAGACGGTACAGACCACGATGACGTCCTTGCGCTCGATCAGCGCCTTGGTCGCCGACAGGCGCATTTGCTCGATGTGGTCGTTGATCGACGCATCCTTCTCGATGAAGGTGTCCGACGACGGCACATAGGCCTCGGGCTGGTAGTAGTCGTAGTAGGAGACGAAGTACTCCACCGCGTTGTTCGGGAAGAACGACTTGAATTCGCCATACAGCTGCGCGGCCAGGGTCTTGTTCGGCGCCAGCACCAGCGTTGGTCGTTGTACCTTGGCGATGACGTTGGCGATGCTGAAGGTCTTGCCGGAGCCCGTCACGCCGAGCAGCGTCTGGTGCGACAGGCCTGCCTCCAGGCCCTCGATCATCTGC
The DNA here is from genome assembly GCF_030209025.1 of Pseudomonas sp. MEJ086. Taxonomy (NCBI): domain Bacteria; kingdom Pseudomonadati; phylum Pseudomonadota; class Gammaproteobacteria; order Pseudomonadales; family Pseudomonadaceae; genus Pseudomonas; species Pseudomonas sp. MEJ086. Next base: position 106,833 of record NZ_JARVSV010000009.1, on the reverse strand, counting down.
CGGATCGCCTCGGGCTGATCGCCGGCGGGCTGGAAACGGGTGACCAGTTGGAACTCGGACATAAATACCTCAAAAGGCTGTGACGCCGCGAAAGAGCTGGCGTCATACCTGGTGTACGCTGTCGCGACACAGAATATGGGCCGCTATACTAACGGCCCGCTTGCGCAACCCCTAGTCTCAGTTGCCGGGGTTGCTCTAAGAACGTAAATCGGTTTCTAAACCCACCCTCACTACAGAGCTGCCGCCCTCATGAGTCTGTTCTCCGCCGTCGAAATGGCTCCGCGCGATCCTATCCTGGGCCTCAACGAAGCATTCAACGCCGATACACGCACGGACAAGGTCAACCTTGGCGTGGGTGTCTACACCAACGAAGAAGGTCGCATTCCCCTGCTGCGTGCCGTGATCGAAGCGGAAACCGCATTGACCGCCGCCCACGCACCCCGTGGCTACCTGCCGATCGAAGGCATCGCTGCCTACGACAAGGCCGTGCAGAAACTGCTGCTGGGCAACGACTCGCCACTGATCCAGCAAGGCCGCGTGATCACTACCCAGGCCATCGGCGGCACCGGCGCCCTGAAAACCGGCGCTGATTTTCTCAAGCGCCTGCTCCCCGACGCGACCGTCGCCATCAGCGACCCGAGCTGGGAAAACCACCGCGCGCTGTTCGAAACCGCTGGTTTCCCAGTGCGCAACTACCGCTATTACGATGCCTTCAGCAATGGCGTCAACCGGGGCGGCCTGCTCGAAGACCTGAAGAACCTGCCGGCTCGCTCCATCGTCGTCCTGCATGCTTGCTGCCACAACCCTACCGGTGTCGATCTGACGCCCGAAGACTGGCAAGCGGTGCTGGAAATCGTGCGCGAGCGTGAACATGTGCCCTTCCTCGATATCGCCTATCAGGGTTTCGGCGACGGTATTGAAGAAGACGCCGCCGCGGTGCGTTTGTTCGCCCAATCTGGCCTGACCTTCTTCATCTCCAGCTCGTTCTCCAAATCATTCTCGCTGTACGGCGAGCGTGTCGGCGCCCTGACCATCGTCACCGGCGACCAGGAAGAGACCGGCCGCGTGCTGTCGCAGGTCAAACGCGTGATCCGCACCAACTACTCCAACCCGCCGACCCATGGCGCCAGCGTAGTCGCTGCCGTACTCAACAGCCCTGAGCTGCGCGTGATGTGGGAAACCGAACTGGGTGAAATGCGCGATCGCATCCGCACCATGCGCCTGGCCATGGTGGAGCAACTCGCTGCCCTGAACGCCAAGCGCGACTTCAGCTTCGTCGCCGAACAGCGTGGCATGTTCTCCTACTCGGGGCTGACCACCGAACAGGTCGAGCGCCTGCGTAGCGAGTTCGGCATCTACGCCGTGGGCACCGGCCGCATCTGCGTGGCCGCACTGAACACCCGCAACCTGCCAGTCGTCACCAAGGCCATCGCCGAAGTGCTTTGAGTGGCTGGAGGGGAAGCAGGCAGATGCTTGACTTCCCCTTCGTAATCAGTAGGATACGCGTCGTTGTTCCGCGATAGCTCAGTCGGTAGAGCAAATGACTGTTAATCATTGGGTCCCTGGTTCGAGTCCAGGTCGCGGAGCCAAATTCAAGAAACCCGGCCAATCGGCCGGGTTTTTTATTGCCTGCGACTCTCCCAGGGACTACATCCCAGGCTATTCGCTTCGCTCACTCCCACGGTGCCGCGCTGAAGCGCGTTCAGATCTAGGGTGGGCTTCAGCCCACCAATACCGCCAAGCGCGAGGAGCGACCTGATGATTCGTTCACGCCACGGACAAGCTGGCGATAGCGGATATTCGATGTGGTGGGCTAAAGCCCACCCTACAGCGGGGGTAGCGACGCCTGGCTTGGTGGTGTAGCTGGCGCGTAACCCACCATACGATAGCTGCCTAGAACGCATGCAGGACTACGGCACGCTTTCAGAGCGCTTGCTCGCGCTCAGCTCGCGTAGAGATAGGCCTCGACATCCATACCGGCGTCACGCATCTGCGCAAGCTTGTAGCGCAACGTACGGGGGCTGATGCCGAGGCGCTCCGCGGCCTCCTTGCGGCGGCCTCGCTCGGCGCGCAGGATGTCGATGATCACCTGATACTCACGGCGGCGCAGATCCTCACCCAGCGCCCCGTCCGCCACGACAGGCTCAGGCGCAGATGGCGCTGCCATGCTCTGCACCACAGCCAACTGCGGCTGGGCGACCTGGGGCGGCTGAGCGAAGCCGATCGGCGCGGTTAGGCACAGGTCGTGAGGCTCGATGACGCCATTTTGCTGAAGAATGACCGCACGCTGGATGGCGTTGTCCAGCTCACGCACATTACCCGGCCAGGGATGGCTGGTCAGGCAGGCGACCGCCTGAGCGGAGAGGCGCAGCGGCGCCAGATTCATCTTGCCGACGTACTTGGCCAGTAGTCGCTCCGCCAGGGGCAGGATATCCGCCGGACGCTCACGCAGTGGTCGCCAGGCCAGTGGAAATACCGAGAGGCGGTAGAACAGATCCTCACGGAACCGCCCTGCCGCGACCTCAGCAGCCAAGTCACGGTTGCTGGTAGCAAGCACCCGAATATCCAGACTGATCGGCTTGCGCGCCCCGACCCGCTCGACCTCGCGCTCTTGCAGCACACGCAGTAGCTTGGCCTGCAGGGCGAGCGGCATCTCGGAGATCTCATCGAGCAGGATAGTGCCGCCCTCGGCCAGTTCGAACTTGCCCGGCGCACTGGCAACGGCTCCCGTGAACGCGCCCTTCTCGTGACCGAACAGGGTGGCTTCGAGCATGTTGTCCGGAATCGCTGCACAATTGATGGCCACGAACGGTCCAGCCGCGCGCGGCGACTGTTGATGGAGATAACGGGCCAGCACTTCCTTGCCGGTACCGGACTCCCCCGTGATCAGCACGTTGGAATCGCTACGTGCCACCCGCGCAGCCAGCTCCAGCAATTGCAGGCTGGCTGGTTCACGTGCCACGGGCCCGTCTTGCTCGAGCCCACCCGCACGGCCCAAGGCATGCCGTGCGACCAGCGCCAGCAGCACCTTGGGCTCGAACGGTTTGACCAGGTAATCGGCCGCACCGCGGCGTATCGCCTCGACCGCACGCTCCACAGCCGCGAACGCCGTCATCAACAGAACCGGCAATTGAGGCTGGCGCTCACGAATCTCAGCCAGCAGCCGATGGCCGTCCATGCCCGGCATGTTCACGTCGCTGATCACCAATCCGAAGGGTTCCTCGGCGATGGCAACCAGCGCCGCTTCGGCGCAGTCGACCGCTCGATAGTCATAGCCACCCAGCTCCAGGGTATCGGCCAGGGCCTGGCGCAGCGCGCGGTCGTCTTCAACCAGCAGGACTTTGGCAGCCATGGTCACTCCTGAATCGTGGGATGCGCTGACTTGATCAGCGGCAAAATCAACAAGGCACAGGTACCACGCCCTGGCCGCGAACGCAGTTGCAGCTCACCCTGGTGAGCTCTGGCAACGGCCTTGACCACTGCCAGCCCAAGGCCGGTTCCGGTGGTTTTGGTGGTGAAGAACGGTTCGCCCAGACGCGCCAGGGTTGCAGCGTCGATACCGGGCCCGTTGTCACTGATGCAAAAGCGCAAGGTGTCGCCACGCACATAGGCATGAACCTTGAGGCGCGCGCCCTGCCCCGCCGCCTGAATGGCGTTTTCCACCAGATTGAGCAGCGTGCCGACCAACGTGTCGCGGTTACACAACAGCTCGCCGCGCCAGGCGTCGCACTGCCAGCGCACGTCCACACCCTGCACCAGCGACTCGCCTGAGCGCCTGAACGCATCGAACAGCTGGCCCGGGGACAGACGATCCGACAGCGGCAGCTCACCACGGGCAAACACCAGCATGTCGCGCACCTGATGCTCCAATTCGTGCAGCCGCTCCTTCAGGCGACCTGCGAAACGCTGCTGCTGCTCCACCGGCAACACCTGATCGGTCAGGTGACTGGCGTATAGCAGCGCGGCGGACAACGGCGTACGCACCTGATGCGCCAGGGAGGCAACCATGCGCCCGAGGGCGCTCAGGCGTTCGTGGCGAGATAACTGATCCTGCAGACGACGGGTTTCCGTCAGGTCGGTAAGCAGGACCAGTTGCCCTGGTTCGCCCTGCAGCGAGCGCGTGGATATCGACAGACGCCGGCCATCGGTCAGCGAGATCTCATGACCATCGTCCTGTCGAGGCGCAAAACGCTGCGCGATCACTTCACGCCAGAGCCTGCCGAGCAGCGGCTCACCGAGCATGTCACGGGCAACGGGATTGGCCTCACGCACGACGCCGTGGCCATCGATCACCACCACGCCTCCGGGCAGCAGATCCAGCAGACTTTGCAGGCGATGAGCGAGGCGCTCTTTCTCGTTCAACTCCTGAACGCGCTGCTCACTGACCTGGGCCAGTTGACCAGTCAGTTCATTGACGCGATTTTCCAGAAGGCTGTAAGAGCTGCCAAGCCGACTCGACATCTGCTCGAACAAGGCCAGCGACTGCTCTAGATCCCCACGTTCCGCCCGCGCGGGCGTCGTGGGTTCGATCTGGGCATGTAGATGCGGGCTTGGTTTCATTGCGCTCTCTCGCGTGGCGAGCCGTCATGGAACGGTCAGTTGCCAAGGAGATAGCAATACTCATGCCTGAAAATAAAAACCTTTATTTTCAGGCAGATAGGGATTCATTGAGCGGGGCGCCGTCAATCGACTGACTGACAGGTCGTGCATTCTTGCACTGCCAGGAATCTGGCCCAGAGGCGGCAGCAGATCGCTGAGCCGCCATCTCGCTTCGGCCAGCGACCTACTCGTCGCCGGCCTCGTCCTCGCGCCGGCTCATGCCGTACTTGCGCATCTTCTCCACCAGGGTGGTACGACGAATGCGCAGCCGCTCGGCAGCACGCGCCACGATCCCGCCAGCGTCATCCAGCGCCTGCTGAATAAGACCCTGCTCCAGATTACCGAGGTAATCCTTCAGGTCCAGCCCCTCGGCAGGCAGCATGGCCGACGACCCCAGGCTTGGCGAAGCGGAGGTCAATACCGCACGCTCATCGAGCTCCTCGCGCAGGCTGGCCGCCATTTGCTCGTCTTCATCATCCACATGGCGGAACTTCTTCGGCAGCTCGCCAACGCCGATGACCCCATAGGGGTGCATGATCGCCATGCGCTCGACCAGGTTGGCCAGCTCACGAACGTTGCCCGCCCAGTCATGTCGGCAGAGCGACATGATCGCTGCCGAATTGAATCGAATGGAGCCGCGCTTCTCGTGCTCCATGCGCGAAATCAATTCGTTCATCAGCAACGGAATATCTTCGATGCGCTCACGCAACGGCGCCATCTCGATGGGGAACACGTTGAGACGGTAATACAGATCCTCACGGAAACTTCCACCCTCGATCATGTTCTCGAGGTTCTTGTGCGTCGCGGCGATGATTCGTACATCGGCATTCTGGGTCTTGTTGCTGCCCACACGCTCGAAGGTGCGCTCCTGCAACACACGCAGCAACTTGACCTGCATGGGCAGCGGCATGTCGCCAATCTCGTCGAGGAACAGCGTACCGCCATTGGCCAGCTCGAAACGCCCGGCACGGCTGGTGATTGCGCCGGTGAAGGCCCCCTTCTCATGGCCGAACAATTCACTTTCCAGCAATTCCGCGGGAATCGCGCCGCAGTTCACTGGCACGAAGGGCGCTTCACGGCGCTTGGAATGGTAATGCAGGTTGCGCGCAACCACTTCCTTGCCGGTGCCCGACTCGCCGAGGATCAGCACGCTGGCTTCGGTATCGGCCACCTGCTGCATCATCTGCCGCACCTGCTGAATGGCCCGACTGGTGCCTACGAGGCTGCGAAACAGGTTCGGCTCACGCTGCCGACCACGCTCGCGAGCCTGGTCGTACATTTCGCGGTACACCTGGGTACGGTGCAGAGAATCCAGCAGCTTGTTGTAGCTGGGCGGCATTTCCAGCGTGGCGAGCACGCGACGGCGAAACTCTTCCGGCCATTCGGTGATGGCATGCTCGTCGATCAACAGCACAGGGAGAAACTCATCCCATGCAGCGAACTGCTTGAGCAGGTCCAGGGCTCCACCCTTGAGCCGGACCTCGCCGAGCAATACGCCAAGCACGACTCTGCTGGATTCCAACTGATCGGCCATCTCGCGCCAATCGCCACTGCCGCAGGCCAGATGATCCTCGCCGAGAAAATTGAGGATCACCGATACATCACGGCGTCGCTCGAGGTTGTCATCAATCAGCAGGAGTTTGGTTTCACGCCACATAGTTGGTCTGGCCCAGAAAGAAAAAGCCACCTAACGCCTTTTAGCGCCAGCATTTGGCCAGCAGTTAAGACAATTATTGGCGCTTAGTCAATTTTATGGCGTGTTTTTTTGTTAACTAAAAAATTGGCGGGGTGATATTTCGCGACAGCTGGTGGATTCATCCCGGTGCAGGGGTGAAGTCATGCGATGACGGGCAAGGCGCAGATCGCCTCGGCCCATGATCTGATTAGGCAGATCAGCCGAACAGCTGATAGACCTTAGCGCCTTGTTGCGATTGATTCAATTGAATCAACTCACCGGCCAGCCGCTGACGTTCGGCCTGACAGGCACTCACCAAATCCTTGTACAGATCCAACAGTTCCTGCATACGAGCGCGCAGGGCGCCGTCGTCATCCGCGGCATCGACCATTGCCTCTTCAACAGCCTGGCGGCATTGCAGGTCCAGTTCACCGATGGCAGCCCAGTCCTGGGTGGACAACGCCTGACGCATGGCGCTACCGGTGCTCTGCAAGCGCTGAACAGATGTATTCACGGGGATGCTCCTTTCACGCGTGCCTGTCACTGGGCGATTGCGTCCCAGCCGGTTTTTACATTACGCAGCAGACCGGCAACTTCATCGAGCGGCTCGACGCTGTTCTTCAGATTAGCTTCGAGCAAACGACGGGTCATGTAGTCGTACAGGTTATCCAGATTCTCGGCCAGTTCGCCACCCTGCTCCAGGTTCAGACCAGCACGCAGGCCACCGATGATGCCAATGGCTTTGCCGATCAGTTCACCCTTCATCGCGAACTGCTCACGCTCCATGGCACCACGCGCCTGAGCCAGACGAGTCAGGCCACCTTCCATCAACATCTGGATCAGACGATGCGGACTGGCATCGACGGCCTGAGCCTGAGTGTTGACGTTTTGATACTGACGCATAGCGGCCATGGCGTTCATGCTGATGTACTCCAGTGTACAGCGGGAATACTTAATGTATCGGCATGGCGGGCGTGAGCTTTAGCGGGGATTAATCATTAATGTAGATTCCAAGTCACACCATGAAACTGGCTGTCACCGAAGAGCGCACACGCTCAGACAACCAGAAATGGTGGCTCGCGCTGGAGCGCAACGACTCAACCGCCATGAGTAGGCGGCCTGCTCACTCTGAGGAAGGCAGTATGGCCGATCGCGGCAGAGCGGCTCAGCTTGCAGTGGGCTCGACCTCTGGGCCAATCGCTTTCCAGGCATCACGGATCTGCGTGAGCAATTCCTGCACTTCTTCCAACCTGCGCGGCGTCTCGTCGAGCGCTACGCCAACCAATCGGCGGTTGATGTAGTCATACAAGTTGTCGAGATTCTGCGCCAGCTCGCCGCCGAGCTCCTTGTCCAGGCTCGACTGCAGTACCGAGATGATGGAGATCGTGCCGCTGACCGCCTCACCGCGTAACCCGGGATTAGCCTGCTGCTGTGCCAGCAGCGCCAGTGAGATTCGCTCGATGGCGCCATCTAGAAGGAGGTGTACCGCCTGATAAGGCGTAACGACCTGACTGGTTTTGACGCTGTTGTAAGTATCGATAGGACCGTTCATTTAGCTACTCTTCTTCACTACACCGGGCAGACTGGAAAGCGTGTTCTGCAACTGACTGCTGGTACCATTCAACTGACCGACCAGAGCGTCCATCGCGTTGAACTGAGCAAGCAAGCGCTTCTGCATACTATCGACACGCAGCTTGAGATCTTCGGTTTGCTTCTTGATATCGGTTCGGGTGGACTCCAACGCCTGCATACGCTGCGAAAGGATGCCGCCCGTCTGGCTGTATGCAGCGACCTGACCATCGAGACGCTTCGCCAAGCCGGTATCACCAAGGAAAAATGACCCGACCGCATCGAAATTGCTTTTCAGTGCGGCATCGAGCTTGGTGTCCTCTATTTTCAGCGTACCGTCCTTCTGGGTGGTAATGCCCAGATCCGCCAGCACCTTCACACCATCACCGCCAACAGGGTTCACCAACTCGTTGCGAATACCGCCAAGCAGATTTCGAACGGTCGAGTCCCCTACAAGACCACCGACCAACGGCGTTCCATCCTCACCGACCTTGGTGACGCGGGTCAGATCGTTGGTGGTATTGATCAGCTTGTTATAGGCATCGACGAATTTCTTGATACCTGCTTTGACGCCGGCATTGTCCTCACCGACCTTGAGGGTCAGTGGCTTGTCCTTTTCGGTTGCCGCAAGCAACTCGAAGCTGACGTCAGCGATCGCACCCTTGATCGAGTTGGTCGGGCTGGTAAGCGCAAGACCATCGATGGAGAACTTGGCATTGGCCGCCTGGACGATAAATCCGGCAGCGGAGTCATCACCCGTAGCGAGCTTGTTACGACCATCGACACTGAGACCGGCAAGATCGCCACTGCCGGAAACGATGACGTCCTTGCCCTCGCCCGTCTCGTTACCACTGAAAACCAGGCGAGACTTGCCACTGGCAGGATCGTTGATCGTGCTGACGGTTACGCCCTTCCCCTTCAACGCGGTATTGAGCTGGTCACGAATACTGGCAAGGTCAGACCCTGCGGTAATCTTCACATCGATAGCGGTACCGCTTTCGCCGAGCTTGACACTCAGCGTCTCGTCGCCAGCTCCACTCTTGAAGGTGCCGTCCAGAGCTTTCGTCGCTACCTTGCTGGCCGAAGCGAGACTGTCCACGGTCACCTGGTAGTTGCCAGCTGATGCCGTCTTACCGGCAGTGGCCGTCAGCGCACTGGTGTTGGATGACGTGGCAGTACGTTTCTCGAACAGCGTCGCGCTGTTGAGATCCTTGAGCGAGGTCTGGAATTCGCCGAGCGCGCTGTTCAGTTGCCCCAAGCCAGACAGCTTGGTGGTCGTCGACGTCGACAGGCGCGCCAGCTGCGCTTCCTTGGGCGCCTTCTCGGCGTTGACCATCGCCGTAACCAAATCAGAGATGGGCAGCCCTGAGTTGATGCCTGTCGAAACTCCACCAATAGCCATAATCTACTCCGTCACGATATTGACGCTCATGCGTGAAAGTTCATTCAGTCCCATCCTGCATTCAAAAACCGAGCCATGTCAGGCCTCGGCCTTGAACAGGAGACTGCGCACCTCTTCCAGACTCTCTGCCAAACGCAATGCCTCTTCAGACGGCAATTGGCGAATGACATCACCTGAAGCACGGTCGGTGACCTTGACCACAACCCTGCCGCTCGAGTCGTCGACGCTGAAATTGAGATCACGCCGAATGTTCTGTACGAAACTCTGGATGGACGTGACAGCATTATCCACCTGCTCGTACATCTGCCCCGCATCTTCAGCCGCGGCCTGCCCCTGACGCACAGCAGGCTGGTCACTAGACGCTTCTGAAGAAGCTGCCGCCCCGGCATACGCAGCAGGTACAGACGTACCTGTGGGCTTTGCCAGTACTGGCGACAAACTATTTATTGCGATGTCCATTTCTTTTACCTCGCAAGGCAAAACGGGGAGAAGCGCTATGCACTTCCCCCCGGAGTTTAGAGCAGCCTAGCCGACTTGGCTTACTGCAGGAGGCTGAGCACCGCCTGCGGCAGCTGGTTGGCCTGAGACAGGATCGCAGTACCGGCCTGCTGCAGGATCTGGTTCTTGGTCAGGTTCGCGGTTTCTGCCGCGAAGTCCGTATCCTGAATCCGACCACGTGCAGCCGAAACGTTCTCTGCGATGTTCTGCAGGTTACCGATGGTGTTCTCGAAGCGGTTCTGCACAGCACCGAGGTCGGCACGTTGCTTGTCGATCGCTTGGATAGCCTGGTCGATGACGATTACCGACTCCTGGGCACCTTGTACGGTGCTGACGTCGATGTTGGTCATTTCTGTTTCGGTGACAGCTGTGCCACTAGCATAAGCACCAGCAGTGATACCAGCCACGGTACCGCTAACACTCAAAGCAGAAAGCGCATTCGCCGTACCATCTGTGTTCTGACCAGAAATCAGAGTGGTGGCTCCAGTGTCGTCCACGAAAGCACCGACCCCGATGTTGGCATCGTTGATAGCAGTAGCAACAGCCTGACTGAACTGCTCCCCTGTTGATCCACTGGCCACGGTTACGTCAACCGAGAAATCTGTACCATTCACAGTTCCGGAAACCGTAACGGTGCCAGAAGCAGTCGCAGTGCCACTACCCGAAGCGATGGTCCCTTCGTAATACTTACCCTTCAGCGACGAAGTGCTCATCTCGTCGATCTTCACGCTGATGGTTTCGTTGGCTGCGCTACCTACCTGGAAGGTGGTGGTGCCGAAGTTACCATCCAGCAGCTTCTTGCCACCAAAGGTAGTGGTGTTGGAGATACGGTTAAGCTCTTTCTTGAGCTCGGTCACTTCCGAGTTCAGTGCTTTACGCTCGCCTTCGCTGTTCGAGCCGTTGGCCGACTGCAGGGACAGGTCACGCATACGCTGCAGGATGGTGGTCGACTGCTGCAGTGCGCCCTCAGCGGTCTGCGCCATGGAGATGCCGTCGTTGGAGTTCTTCACCGCCACGTTCAGGCCGTTCACCTGGCTGGTCAGGCGGTTGGCGATCTGCAGGCCAGCCGCATCGTCCTTGGCACTGTTGATGCGCGAACCGGTCGACAGACGCTGCAGGGAGGTGTTGAGCGCGTTGGACGAAGTGTTCAGGTTGCGCTGAGTGTTCAACGACGCAATGTTGGTGTTTACGGTCAAAGCCATGATGTTTGTCCTCCATCGGACACTAACGTGTTTGCCTGGGCTTGCGACTCTGGCCTGCAATGCTCAGGCAACATTGAGTTCGCTTTCATACTCTTTATCGACCTGAATCTGCGAAGCTTTAGGAGAGAAGTTGAATTTTTTTGCGACTCCCTTGACAGCCTGGGAGCCATGACTCTTCAACCTTATCCTGAACAGCATGTCGGCGCGCTTCACGAATTCTTGAGTCCGATGAATCGCGCCGCTACGTGCGCCTTCAGTCAGGCAACCAAGCATGCCGCCAGGCAATCAGGTTGCCGCCCTCCAGCATCCAGTCACGCATGACCTGTTGGTGCAAGGCACTGCCTGCATGAGCCGATGCATCGAGGTCGGCGACATGCATCCTGATGGCCTCCGCCCAATCCCGGTAACGGTTCTTCACACGGGTGACGGGAAGCGATCCTTCATAACTGCGCACGTCGCTGCAGACGACGGGAAAGCCGCAGGCTCCGTATTCCAGTAAGCGCAGATTGCTCTTGCACTGGTTGAACGGATTCTCCTCCAGCGGAGCCACCGCCAGATCCAGATTGAGCGCAGCCAGTGCACGCGGATAAGCCAGGATATCGACCCCCTGGTGAATCTCCTTGACGAAGGGCCGAAGCTTCTCCGGACACATGCCCATGAACACCCAATCGACTTCATCGGCCAACGCTTGCACCACATCGGCAATCATTTCCAGATCACCGGTGTGACTTATGCCACCCGCCCAGCCGACCCTGGGTTTACCGGACCGGCTGCGCGGGCTGGCAAGCCCTTTCCACCAGGCAGGTGGCAGGTAGTTCTCGATTACCCGGATATCATCGTGCAGGCCGCCACAGGCCTCGGCCAGGGCCTGGGTGGACACTACGAAACGATCTACATAGCTCAGCCCGCGCCGCATGGATTTCAGAATATCCTTGGGCATCTGCGCCCGGTGAACACTTTTTACAGGCAGATTCGGCAGGTAGTCGTCGAGTTCGTAGACCTTGAGTGCTCGTGAAAACGCCTGCATGCGACGCATGGCCTCGAAACGGTCATTACCAATCTGCTTCTGCAAAACGACTACATCCGGGTCGTAGCGCCCGAGATCCGTCACGTGCATTAAGCCGGAAGACAGCGCACCTTGAATAAGCCCTGCTTCCTGCAATGCAGTGAATGGCTGTATCACTCGGTAGTGGCCCGAACCATAGTTATCGGAAGGATGAGCAAGGACAGTTACCAAGGACTTCCACGAAGCCAAGGGGCGCCACGAAAGCGCAGTATCGGCAAGCTTAAAGCCCCCAGGTTGCGCCAGCGAGAAATTTGGGTTGTATATCGGGTCGTGCCGCAATTGCTGTAGCCATTTGGCGTACATAGCGTCCTGGTCTGCAACGCTATCGAACGTGGTGTCGACACGATCAAGCATCAACTGCGCAAAGGGTGTCCACACGGTCAGATAACCCGCCTGACGAGCCTTCAAACATAGATCTGCACCAGCATGACGAAAAGAAATCGAACTTTCACTCAGCCCTCCTAATGCTAAATAAAGTTTTTTTTCTACCAGCAAACATTCGTGGCCTATAACACTACTGTTTTGTACAACCTGAAGCCGCTGCATATAGCCCGGTGCATCTAAGGACTCCCCAACATCGGGGTAGCCGATCGGACCTGTCAAACCAAGAATCAGACCAGCCTGCGCTATTTTCCCATCCGACGACAGGAACTTGGGACCAACACAACCGACCTCTGGACGCTGCCCATGATTCAGCAGTTCGCTCAACCACTCCTCACTAACTGCCGCCGCATCGGCTGAAAAAAGCAGTACGTAATCACCATTAGCCTGAAACGCAGCTTGGTTAATCAGCATCTGGCGAGAGTCTTTATGGCCTCCAGCCGTCATAATACGAATACGAGTTTCTCCAAGCCCTTCCAAAACGCTCAGCCAAGAACTCACTTCGGCGGGTTGGCCATAATATTGAATAATGAGCAATTCATAATAAGGATAGCGAGTATTCTCAAGGATGCTCTCAATACAACGCTGCAATGAGTGGAGGCGATCACCAGCAACAATCAAAAAAGACACAAGCGGTGTGTGCGCATGACCGTAATCGATCCGGTAGCGACCTGGCTTGTCTGCACCAACAGAGCAGTGTTCGTAGCCACGCTGCTTAAGATGGCTAACTAAAGCACGTCGTTCATACCCACTATCGATCAAGCACGGCGAGCTACATTGAACCAACGGCTCAGCTATATGACCTATCCCATCGGTGCCGAATTTTGCGAGCATACGAAGGATCAGATCGAACTCATGACTCCCTCCACAATGGTCTGAGAAGCCACCAAGCTCATTTACTACAGCAGGCCTCAACAACCAATGACGCGATAACGCAGAGGGAAAACTGAGAAAATAGTCAAGGTTAAAGCTAGGACGTAAAGCTATTCCACACACAGAACCATCCTGACTATAAACCTCGTCAAAGAACAGAGCATTACATGCATTTGCAGCAGAAGACTCCAAACCTAGCATAGTAGAACCGCTCGGCCGAAGTTCTTCTCCTGCCTGGACTTGCAGAACCCAATCAGACGTGCAACTGCTTATGCAAGCATTCAGCGCATGAAAACTGTCAACAGTGGAACTAATAAATTCAATATCTTTAAATTCAGCACACTCAGAATGAAAACCACTATCAGACGCAAGAACCACAAGGGGATTGATTCTAACTAATGAAGAACTGTTCGCCAGACTATCAATTGTCTGCCTTAATAAGGCGACATTTTCGCCAGACCAAAAGATAAACAAAGAAAGACTAACTTGCTGACCCCGACTTACGTCTTCGATCAACCTTACCTGAACGGGGGTCAAAACCCGCCGAGCCAACCAATTGTCAAGTGATAGTCCAGAATTGAAGTTGACACCCAAGCTCCGGGCAGGAGATTTAAGCCATATTGGGGTTTCACCTGAAAAGGGCAACTCTACAGATGAAAAACCCTGCGAAAATATTTTTTCAATACGCGCCTGTGCCTGCCGGGCTTTTACTGAATCTATCCAAGCGACTTGGAGAGAAAGATCGTAAGCCAGCGCGCAGCCATTAGCAGGAACTTTCAAGTACTTCCGATCCACCAACTCAAGTACTTGGATAAGTTCCAGCAGCAAGTCTCTTTTTTGAAAACTTGTTAACACTGGTATGCCAGCGAGCATCTCTAGCGTCCAAGTACGGACAAAGCCAATAATAACCGAGACTATTTCCATATTGAGCCGGACACCGCCTTCCCCCGTAACGCCGACACTCAAATTATGACCATGTACTCTATAGTCAGTTAATACTTGGGGAATCTTTCCGAGCTCCCCCCTTGCCAAAAGCTTTCCCCAAAAATCATAGTCATGAACATAACGCAGAAGAGGATTGTATCCGCCCGTTGCCCTCATGTCGTCACGGCGAACCATGGCTGAAGGTGAATTTAGAAAATTTCCACTAAGTAAATTTATTCGCAAATCCGCCAAAGACCTATTGAAAAAATTTTCGTATACAACACTTCTTTCAAAGGAACGGCCTTGCTGATCAATTACACAGATATCGGTGAATACACCCACGCATCCTGGGTTTTGTAGTAGAAACTCCACCTGTTTCTCGATACGGAGAGGCCGCATCCGATCATCGGATCCTAGAAAAGCGACAAACTCACCAGCAGCCAAGAAAAAAACACGATTACAGGCGGCAGAAGCACCACCATTAACGTCTAGGAAAATAGCTTTTATTTTTTCAGGATTTTTATCTGCATAGCTCTTAACAATCAATGCCGTATTGTCAGTTGAAGCATCATCAAGCAAAAGGATTTCAATATTCTGATACGTTTGCTGCAAAACTGAATCAATGGCCTCGGCAACATACTTCTCATGATTATAGGTACAAATACAAACTGTAACCAAAGGTAGCTTAGCCGGGTTTGCATCAAGAGAGTTCGAAATTATTTTAAGCATCTGAACGTTCCAAAACGGCCTGACTGAAAGCACCATAATCGCGAAAATAGTCATCTTCAGAGTAATAGTCCGAAGCCAAAACCAAGCATACCGAGCCACTGGAAAAGTTATCTATGTCGCGCCACATCATCGGAGGAACATACAATCCATAATAAGAACGGTTCAAGCTATACTTGAAGCTTGCCTTCCCATCACTCAGGGTAACGTCGAAACTTCCTGAAATTGCAACCAACAACTGATGCAATTTTTTATGCGCATGCCCCCCCCGATCAGCACCACCAGGAACATCGTACAAATAATAGACTCGACCAATATCGAATGGAACATGACGCCCACCTTCAATAAAAGTCAAATTACCACGTTTATCTTCTATCTTTGGTAAATCTATTATTCTGCAGTTCTGTAGAGACATAGCCTCTCCTCTATCGACCAATTACTAGCCAATAAAACTATTACACGCAGCAACGACGCGCTGAATATCTGACTCACATAAGCCTGGATAAATGGGCAAACTTAGCACCTGATTGGAAAGTTCTACTGTTATTGGCAAGGCAAGGTGATTATATTCGGAATAAGCAGGCTGCTTATGAATAGGCAATGGATAATGGACGAGTGTTTCTATTCCCTCCTTGAATAAATGAGCCTGCAACGCCGACCGCTTAGTGCTGCGTACTGTAAAGATATGCCATGCGTGCACCTCATCGGCACTAGGCGTCCGTGGCAGAGATATGGCATTATTTTTTATACCCTGACAGTAGATTTCGGCAATATTTGCCTTCTCACGGTTGTCAGCATCAAGATGGTCGAGCTTTATTAGCAAAAATGCAGCTTGTAATTCGTCGAGCCTAGAGTTCGACCCAAGATACTCATGTTGGTACTTGATGTAACTACCATAATTGCGCAAAGCTCGAACGGTCTCGGCCAGTTCCGGATCATCAGTAACAATTACACCCGCGTCACCCAGCGCACCAAGCGGTTTACCTGGGAAAAGGCTAAAACCTGCGGCAATTCCCCAGCTACCAGCCTTACGGCCTTCAAAGCTAGCACCATGAGCTTGAGAAGCATCTTCGATTAGCAAAAGCCCACGTCGCTCTGCAAGCTCACGCAGTGCGCTCATATTCGCAAGACGCCCATATAAGTGCACTGCGATAATTACACGTGTACGCTCATCAATCGCAGCTTCAACTTCGTTAATATCCAAGTTAAAGGATTCAGCATCAGGCTCCACCAACTGAAGCCGCAAGGAATTATTAGTGACTGCGAGAGCAGTAGCGATAAAAGTATTGCCAGGAACAATAACACCATCACCGACCTTTATTCGGTCAAGTTCAAGTAACGCTTTCAAAATCAATTGTAGAGACTCAAGCCCATTGCCAACACCTACGCCGTGAGCTACACCGCAATAGCTCGCAAACACCTTCTCAAAATCCAAGCAGTACATACCTAAAATAAAACGCCCACTACATAGCACACGCTCTGTTACGTCTATAAACTGTTCTTTGAAGCGCTGATTCAAAGCAAGCAGATCTAAAAATGGTAAAACTCTCTGGCTCTGCACACTCATGAATACCCCCTTATATGTGATCACGTCAGATTTGCATCAGCGTGCAGCGATTTTCATTCCTTGAATAATCTGATCATTGAGCGAAGCCAGAGCCGCGCCTAATAAACTACCCGTAAGCTCGACGCGCCCAAGCCTCTCTAGATCGAAAACCGGCTGATCAAGATATGGGAGATTGTCCAAGCTAGGAAGAGGAAGAGCCTTGGGCGCTACCAATGTCCTAACTATATGCGCAGACCGCAACTCAGATACTACTGAAAGGTATAGCAACTCATGCAAGACTGCCTCATCGGCTTTAACCGGGTCAGGGTAGTATTTTACGAACTGGTCTTGATTAAACTCCACAGACACCCTATGCCACTGCGGATCAAGCCCGGCCATCGAGTCTTGATCTGTGACTCGATAAGCAGCAACCTTTTCATCAGCAATAAATAAACAAGGAAAAAAAGCTGGCATGCTATCTCGGTGTATCAAGAGAAAAACCACACGCACATCTATGCGCTGCAAATGACGTATAACTGGCACTCCTGTTAACTCAGCCAGTCTCCTATCCGCTAGCCCCGCCGCTAAACGCTGACAATCAATGGGCAAACCACTTTCTAAACGCAGACGTGGTGTTTGCTGAGTTGAATCAACCGCCAACATTCTAGAACGATCAATATCCACTAACGAATGGGACTCTAATGCGCGAGCAATAAATCTTACCAGTTCAGCGACACAACCTTGATCCGTCGTCCAAAATGGATATTCAGGCAAGCTACAGGCTTCCCCCCGAATGACTTCATTTAGCGTCTCGGGATAATAGAGGGGCAACCATCCCAAGCGATGGAAGCTAGCAGATATTGATTCGCTGGAGCAGCCAAGAATTTTCTGGCAAACCGGTTCAATATAACGATTATGTATATATTTGCCATGATTATAAACAGATGCGCTAGCATAACTCAGGTCGCGATAATTTGGATCGGAAACCTTATTGGACGCATGTAAATGCGTCGACTGGCCATGCGGGTCATTGGTGATTTCTTGTACAAGGACATCACCTCGAAAAGCATCAAGCTTATTACTCAACAGATAATCAGGATACCGGCGTCCCTCAAGCCAAACCTGAGGACAGTTGACACGACGTATATCGATAAGGCTTCCTAAGAATGCCTTTATTGAAGAGGCAAAATGAGCATTATGATTTCGAATAGCCGGATCATAGTAACGCACATCATTAAGCTGCTTACCTGATACTTTCAGGTCTAAGGCAACCATGCCCAAGTCAAAAAGCTTCCCCCCCGCAATAATCCCAGCAAAGTGTCCTCCTAGAATCAGACCATCAGTCGCCAATAAAACCCGCTGTCCTGCATCAGCACAGGCCAATGCAGCAACCATTACAGCGAGATTGTTACCGATCAATACTTGATCATAGTGCAAGGCGGGCATTTACATATACCTCAGACCCATTATTAGGAAAATGTTTCGACAACCTCATTAGGCCGTCTAACATTGTACGACTGATAATTCCTCGATCAATCAGAGACTGCATCTGTTTATGCGTAAATGGTTTGACGAAGTAACTTCCGGCATCCCCAACAACGAAACCAGCGTCCTGTAGAAGAGCAGATAGGCTATCTAGATCAAAAGTATTGTTTTGCTCCAAGGCCCGCTGACTTTCAGATAGCTGGTAGAGGCTTTCTATCAACCCCATCTCCAAGGCAAGTAAACGATGAAAAGATTTAGCATTGGGAACATTGACGTGCAGCTGACTGTGAGCGGAGCAAAATCTTTTAGCTGACTCAAGAAGCGCTAAAGGCTGCGAAACCTCATGAAGCACGCCACTCAAAATTACCAAGTCAAAAGTCCCAATATCTTCCAGAGCAACCTCTTCCAAGAAACCTTGTATGAGCCTTGCGTTACCGTGCCCCTTGATCAAACTACATGCATGGTCATAGAACTGCTGTGAAGGTTCAACTGTGCATATTTTAATTTTACTCTGGACATCCATGAACAGAGGATTCCAACCACATCCGACTTCAAGTATAGAACGCGGCGCCATGCGCTCAATTTGCTCTAAAACAAAAGCGCGCCGAAATTCAGCCTGGACAGGTTCGAACGGCATTTCAGAATAACTAGCAGCATAGCGCTCAATATCACGATCCAAGGGACTTCTCCATTGTCACTTTCAACGTTTCACTGAAGCCTAGGCCACGTTTAAAATTCATAAGGCCCAAATTTGGAACCCCAGCGACTGAGGAAATCCCATAATCTAGGAATTTACATCCACGCTGATAGGCTTGATCGTAGCAAGCCTGTACCATCGCGATTGAGGGGCTAAAATTTGCATAGCCAGGCAAGTCAGCAATTTTGAATATATAAAAAATATTATCATTCAAATGAACACCAATAACTGCAGCTATACAGACCCCATCCAGCTCACCACAGAAAAGCTCAAAATTATCAGGATATACATTCAGCATTAAAGCCAATTGTTCCATTGTCATGCTTAAACGGAAATCCTTAGCGGAATGATGAATTTCTATCAAACCATATACCTTTTCAAGCATCTCTGAGCCCCCTCGCGTGACAGAGAGTCCGCTTGACCTCAAGTTTTTCAAGCGCCGTTTGCTATCGGAACATGTCCGCGCTTCAAAAGCGACGGCATCTACCGGTGCGCTATAGTTAATATCGCAAAATACGCTGTGATAGCCTTGAGACTCTAGCAAGAATTGCTGTAAAGACACGCCATGAAGATCATGAAAACTTGGCGGTAATAAAACTCTTACCTTACTAGCCCCGCGCTCAGTCAAAAAGCGCTCTACTTCGTTAATAAAAGCGATACTCTCTGAGTGCCGAACATTCGTAATACCATCTATCCCACCATAGGTGCCACGCACCGGACTAATATAGCAACCTTCTTCTGTTTCTGACAGATTCAGGGTTAACACCGGCCTTTCATGTACCAGCCACTGAAAATAATAACTATTAGACGTGGCATGGAGCTTGAAAAAAATACTGGTATTAAAAAAATTCAGCGACTCTTGAGGAAGATACTCATTAACTGCCAACACAATCATTGCTCCTGAACAGTCGCAAAATATTTAATCTTAAATATTTAATTTTCAAAGCCAACACCCGATCGCTCAATCAAAGCTTGTTGAACAGATTCAGACTACTCACCTTCACATAACTCTGTTGCGCAGCCTCGAGAATCAATGTCTGGAACGACAAGCGCGAAAGCGCTTCGGGATAATCCAGTTCGCGTAGCTCGGCCTGTACCGACTTATTGATCAGGCCAACGTCTTCGTTATCGGTGAGGGTGTTCTCGACAACGTTCAGGCGTGCGCCGATTTCACCACGTGTGCTGTCGACCGTGGTGCTGGCATGCGACAGATTGGTAATCGCTTGCGCCACGGCGTCACGGGCAAGACGACTGCCCTCCTCGGTCGCTGGTGCGTCTTCGAGAGACTTGCGCAGGCTGCCTATGGTATCGAGCAAGCCTTGCTTTTGCCGGTTAGGGTCAGAAGTGACGGTTACGGTATCGCCGCTTGCGGGCGCACCGTCGAAATTGACCACTACGCCGCGGAACACCAGCTTGTCAGTCGAGCCAGGCTCTTCGTCCATGGATCCGGTACCCAGCGCCGGCGTAGTGGTTCCGGCAGCGAAGATCTCGTAGCTGTTGGCATCGGGGTTGCCGAAAACGATATCTATCCCCCCCTCAGGGAAGGCAGGCGTTGCGCTGAATGCCACTTCGTCCTGCACCAGAGGCGTTGAAGCACGGAGGGTAGAGCCGGGCTGCGCGGTGACGGCCGCATCCAGACGGCCAGCGTTGGTGACGTTCTGGAATACTCTTTTGCCGTTATCGCTGATAGCCACGCTCAGGGAGCTGGCAATTTCCAGTTTGCGTTGCCCTTCATCCCCTTGGTAGGAATAAGTGCCATCGGCGTTACGAGTGAAAGGCTCAGCCTTGCCCTGGAACCCGGAGAACAGATACTCACCACGGGCGTTCTTGGTGTTCATCAGGCCCAGCAACTCGTCCTCGCGCTCGCGCAGCTCGGCAGCGATGGACTTGCGCTCCTCGACACCCAGCGAACCATTGCCTGCTCGCACGGCAAGTTCCTGAACGCGCTGTATGACGGTGTTTACCGAATTGAGCGTGGCCTCTTCCTGATTCAGGCTGTTCTTCGCTGCCGTCAGGTTGTCGTTGTACTGAGTCAACACATTCTGCTGCTGCTCGAGCTGCAGCAGGCGTACCGAGGCGACCGGGTCATCCGCGGGGGTGAGGATGCGGTTGCCGGTGCTGATCTGTTCCTGAGTGCGTATGGCATTGGCGTAGTTGCGCTGCAGGCCTTGCACGCCGTTGTTGAACGCCTGAACAGTGGAAATGCGCATAGCTGCCTCGTCTTCTCTGGCGGTGACTGGCGTTTGCCTGAGCCGCACCCTCTTGGGGATTTGTTCACCATCTGGCCATTGCTGGATGGTTGATCGTATTGTGTGTTTGTGGGCTGAAGCCCACCCTACCCGCTAGGCGCGTTCACGCCACTACCTGAATGCCCCGATCAGGGTATCGAACAAAGAGCGCGCAACTTGAATCACCTGGGCGGACGCGTTGTAGTACTGCTCGAACTTGATCAGGTTGGCCGCCTCCTCGTCCAGGTTGACCGCCGACAGCGAATCGCGGTTGTCCTGCGCCTGTTTGAGGATAGCAGTTGTCGCCTCGCTGTCCTGGCGGGCCTGGGCAGTGAGGGTGCCGACGCGCTCGATCAGGTCGCCGTAACTGTCGGTGAAGCTGGAGCCGGTGGTAATGCCGGTTACCGTGGGGTCGACACCGATTACCTGCTTGTTCTGCAGGCCAACCAGCGCCAGAGCGTTACGGTTGTCCGAAACACCGTTCTGGTTGAAGGCGATGTTGAAGCGGTCGCTGTTTTCCGGACGGCCGCTGACGCTCATGTTGACGCTGGTGCCATCGGCCAGGGTCAACTGGTAGTTATTCTGCTGGCCCGGCTCGAAGAGCGGGGTCGGCGCCGGAGTGATCGGCTGCCCCTTGTTATCGACGCGGGTCAGCGTCGCACCAGCAGGCAACCCGTTGAAACCGCCCGCAGCCGAATCGTAAGTCAGTGTCAGCGGAGGAAATGCGGCCTGCAACGCTGCCGGGTCGATATTGCTACCCGTGGACTGCAGCGTCGGCTGACTGATCACACCGTTGCCGCGGTTCTGCAGATTGGCCTCGGCGCGAACCGGTGCAGCGAACGCCAGCTGGTCGGCCTGGTCCAGCACGGTGGATATGGTCGAGGCGCCAATGCGCGTCGGCTGCAGCACGAACGAATCACCCGCGGCAGGTGCAGGAGTGCCGACAACGATCTGGAACCCCTGGTTACGTCCGGCACTGTCCTGAAAGCTCAGGGTGCCGGGAGGGTTCTGGGTGACGGTCATCGGCTGGTTGTCACTCAGGCGCCGCGCCGTGTAATTGCTGCCGTCGAACTCCAGTCGATAGTCGCTGGTGGTCAAGAGCGAACTGTTGGTGATGTTCAGGATCGGTGACGCATTGCTGCTGTTGCTGGACGACGACAGTACGCGCAAGCGGGCCAGTGACTCCGCGTTGTAATCACCGAACAGTTTGGCACCCACCTGCCCCTTCAGATCCAGGCCCTGCCCCAACTGACTGTTGACCTGATCACTCACCGCCAATGCCAGGCGCCCCAGCGAATTGAAGGTGCTGTCCAGCACCTCCTCGCGATACCGCAAGATGCCGCCCAACTCCCCACCGGTAACCTGTGTGGTGATGGTCTGCCGCGCGGCGCCAACGATGAACTGTATCTCGGAGCGATTCGGATCGTTGCTACCAGGCACCACCTCCAGGCGTGCAGCATTGCTGCCGATTACCAGAGGCTGACCCGAGCCAATGAAGACGTTCTGCGTGCCATCGTTCTGCGCCACGACATTGACGCCGATGAAGGTCGACAGCTGGCGTACCGCCTCTTCACGGGCGTCGAGCAGGTCATTGGGCTGACTGCCATTGGATTGAGCGACCGCGATGGATTCGTTGAGGCTGGCAATGGAGGTGGCAAGCCGATTGACCTGCTCGGTCACGGCGCCCATCTGTTTGTTGGCGAAGCTGTTCTGCTCGCTCAAGCGGTCATAAACGGTATTGAAGCGCCGGCTCAGCCCCTCGGCTTCGGAAAGCACCAACTGCCGAGCGGGCACATTGGAAGGGTCTTCGGCAGCGGTCTGCAGGGCCGAGAAGAACTTCTGCAGCGACGGCGTGACGCCCGTGGTGGTGCCGGCCAGCAACGAGTCGAGCTGATCGATCTGGCTCTTGTAAGCGGCGACATCGCTGCTATGCGCGGTGCTGCTGCGCAGTTGGGTAGTGAGAAACTCACTGTAACTGCGGCGGATGTCGACCAAGGTAGTGCCGGAGCCGATATAGCCGGCCCCGCTGAACTGCGGCGTACGCGTAGCCTGAATCGTATCCTGACGAGAGAATCCCGGCGTGTTGATATTGGTGATGTTATGGCCAGTGACCGCCAGCGAGGTCTTGTTCGCCGACAGGCCTGACAGGCCAATACTCAATAAGTCAGCCATGCTTCATCATCCCTGGTTGGAGGGCGCGCCGTTGGCGGCGATCATCTGGTAGGTCGACAGCTTGCGAGCGATCTGCGACACCTTTTTGGCGTACTGCGGATCGGTGGCATAGCCGGCTTTTTGCAACTCACGGGCGAACTGCTCGGGGTTGGCGGTCGAGCTCAGGGCCTTTTCATAACGCCCGTTGCTCTGCAGAAAGCTCACGTAGTCTTCGAAGCTGTGGGCATAGGATTCGTAGGCACGAAAGGACGCGGCCTCCTTCACCGGCTTGCCGTTCTCGTATTCGGTGGTCATCACCCGCGCGGAATCGCCGCCCCAGCTGTTGTGGGTCTTGATACCGAACAGGTTGTGGCTGCTACTGCCATCGCCCTGCTTGATGATCGACTTGCCCCAACCGGTTTCCAGTGCTGCCTGCGCCACCAGATAGCGAGGGTCGACGCCCAGCTTGGCCGCGGCCTTCTCGGCCATCGGCAGCATGGTTTCCATGAATTCCTTGGCCGACTTGAAGGTCGTGCGGCTGGCGATTTCTTCGCTGCCATTGATGTTCAGGCTGCGTTCGGCCGGTGCGGCATAGGCTTTGGCCGGCAACCAGTCGCCCTTGGCCAGGGGTTTGCCCACCGCATCGCCCGCGGGCGTTCCCGCAGCCGTGGAGGCACTGGCCGCCTCGGCGCCCGGCACGATGCCAGCCTGGATCCGCTGCGCCAGTTTGCCCGGCAGCGACAAACGACGCTGATTGAGCAAGGCCATGTCGTTGCGTTCGCCTTCGGCGGAACCCTGGGCCTTTTCGACCTGCATAGGCGCAGCGGTCTGTTCAGTGCGAGCCAGCGGTTTGCTCGGCGCAGCAGGCACCGGCGCATCGACCTGAGCGAATGGATTGGGTCGATCGCTGACGCTGCGCATCTTCGACATTTGCCGCGCCATCACGTCCGCCAGACCGATACCGTTCTTGTTGCCGGCCATGGTCACCGACAACTGCTGGTCGTACATGTCCTGGTAGGTCTTGGCCTCGTTACTGTTCATGAAGTTGCCTTCGCCGAACACCTCGTTGGCCGAACGCATGGTCTTGAGCATTTCATTGAGGAACAGCGACTCGAACTCCTTCGCGACCTTGCGAATGTTCTCCTCATTGTCGCCGCCAACCTTGAACTGGTTGAGGCGATTGAGATCGGTATAGGCGCCCGTGTCGAGAGTGGTGGTGCCGGCGGCCGCGAGTCGTGTATCCATGTCCCGCTCCTTTTAAATCACGATCAGGTCGGCCTGCAGAGCGCCGGCTTGCTTGAGCGCCTCCAGGATGGCCATCAGATCGGAAGGCGCAGCGCCTACCTGATTCACCGCACGCACGATTTCGTCGAGGGTGGTACCGGGGCCGAACTTGAACATCGGTTTCATTTCTTCGTCGGCGCCGACACGCGAACGCGGCACTACCGCAGTCTCGCCGCCGGACAGCGCGCCCGGCTGGCTGACGATCGGGTCTTCGGTGATGGTCACCGTCAGGCTGCCGTGGGTCACGGCTGCTGGCTGCACACGCACGTTCTGGCCAATGACGATGGTGCCGGTGCGCGAGTTGATGATGACCTTGGCAACCGCCTGACCGACGTCGACCTCGAGGTTTTCCAGAATCGACAGATAGTCGACGCGCTGACTCGGATCGAGCGGCGCGCTGACGCGAATCGAGCCGCCGTCGAGCGCCTGTGCCACACCTGGGCCGAGCAGCTCGTTGATGTGGTCGACGATGTTCTTTGCCGTGGTGAAATCCGGACGGTTGAGGTTCAGTGTCAGGGTGTTGCCCTGATCGAAGCCGCTCGGCACCGGACGCTCCACCGTGGCGCCACCGGGGATGCGACCGGCCGAAGGCACGTTGACGGTAATGCGCGAACCATCGGCGCCGCTGGCATCGAAACCGCCCACCACCAGGTTGCCCTGGGCGATTGCGTAGGTGTTGCCGTCGATCCCCTTGAGGGGCGTCATCAACAGGCTGCCGCCGCGCAGGCTCTTGGCGTTGCCGATCGAGGAAATGGTGATGTCGATGGTCTGCCCGGGCTTGGCGAAAGGCGGCAGGTCGGCGTGGATCGACACCGCAGCGACGTTCTTCAACTGCACGTTGCCGCCTTCCGGCACCTTGATGCCGAACTGCGCCATCATGTTGTTGAAGGTCTGCACGGTAAACGGCGTCTGGGTAGTCTGGTCGCCGCTGCCATTGAGGCCCACGACCAGGCCGTAACCGATCAACTGGTTACTACGCACACCCTGGATACTGGCCAGGTCCTTGAGTCGCTCGGCTTGAGCGGTCGAGGCCAGCAGCAGAGCTGCAACGGTGATGATCCATTTGCGCATGATCATGAACCTCAGAACGGCCACAGCGGGCTGACGAAAAAGCGATCCAGCCAACCTGGCTGACTGGCATCGGCGAAGGCGCCAGTACCGGAATAGGTGATGCGTGCATCGGCGATACGGGTCGAGGCCACGGTGTTGTCACGAGCAACGTCGTCGGAACGAACCAGACCGGCGATGCGCACCAGCTCGTCACCGGTGTTGAGGGTCATCCACTTCTCACCGCGCACGACCAGCAACCCGTTGGGCAGTACTTCGGCCACGGTCACGGTGATCGAACCGGTCAGGCTGTTGCTCTGCCCGGCCTGGCCGGAACCATTGGTGTCACGCTGGGCGCCGTACTGGGCACTGAGTCCCAGGTTCTCGGCCTTCAGCGGATTGAGGCTGGAGCTGGGGTTGTCGATCGATACGCCACCGCCGAACAGCGACGTCAGGCCGATATTGGCATTACTGTCCTTGGACATCTGCGAGCTGGCGTTCTTGCTGGCCTGCATGCGCTCGCTCAGGCTGATGGTAATCACATCACCCACGCGGAACGCCTTGCGGTCGCCGTACAGATTGTTCTCGAAGCCCGACTGGAAGATCGAGCCATTGTTCTGCGCGGCCGGCAGCGGCGTGCGTGGCAACACAGGTGCGTAGTACGGATCGTTGGGCTTGGCGACCGGCGCCACGCAGCCACTCAGCACTACGCTGCCGAGAATCGAGAACACACACACCAAGCGGTTCATAACCACTACCTCACAGCGTTCAGGCGTATCAGGGGGTGAGCTGCTGCCCTACCCCGGGTTTCTTAAAGGTTCTGCGTGATGAAGGACAGCATCTGGTCAGCGGTGGAGATGACCTTGGAGTTCATCTCGTAGGCGCGCTGAGTGGTGATCATGTTGACCATCTCCTCGACCACGCTGACGTTGGAGTTTTCCAGGGTGTTCTGCAGGGTCGTACCCAAGCCGTTGAGGCCGGGCGTGCCGACCTGCGGCGCACCGCTGGAGGCGGTCTCCAGGAACAGGTTGTTGCCGATCGCTTCCAGACCCGCCGGGTTGATGAAGTCGGTGATCTGGATGTTGCCGACGATCTGCGGCTGCGGGTTGCCGGTGGTGGTCACCGACGCGGTGCCGTCCTCACCCACGGTGAAGGTACGCACTTCCGGTGGCAGCACGATGGCCGGCTCCAGCGCGAAACCCTGAGACGTCACCACCTGGCCATCGGAGTTCAGGTGAAAGCTGCCGTCACGGGTGTAGGACACCGTGCCATCGGGCATCAGTACCTGAAAGAAGCCGCGGCCGTTGATCGCCATGTCCATCGGCTGCTCGGTGGTCTGCAGGCTACCGGCAGTGAAGATCTTCTGCGTGCCATTGATACGCACACCGGTACCGAGCTGCAGGCCGGAAGGCAGCTGGCTGTCCTGGCTGGACTGACCGCCGGGCTGGCGACGGATCTGGTACAGCAGGTCCTCGAACTCGGCGCGATCGCGCTTGAAGCCCGTGGTGGACACGTTGGCCAGGTTGTTGGAAATGGTCGTCAGGTTCATGTCCTGAGCGGACAGGCCGGTCTTGCTGACCCAAAGTGCCGGAAGCATAGCGTTTCTCCTCGGGCGCCGGATTCATGGCGCCGCGCGTTTGGTTATCAGGTCATCTGCAAGACACGCGCCATGGCGGTGTCATTGTCTTCTGCGGTACGCATCATCTTTACCGACAGCTCGAACTGCCGGGACAGCGCCAGAATCGAGGTCATTTCCTCGACGGCATTGACGTTGCTGGACTCGAGAAAGCCCGAAGTGATCTGAACGGTGGCGTCGGCTTCCGGTGGCTGCGGGCCGTTGAAACGGATCATGCCGTCGCTGCCCTTCTGCATCTGCTTGAGGTCCGGGTTCACCAGCCGCAACCTGTCGACCTCAGCCAACACATTGGGCGCCTCGCCCAGGGCACGGATGCTGATGGTGCCGTCCTGGCCAATCTCGATCTTCTGCTCGGGCGGCACGGCGATCGGCCCGGCATTGCCCATTACCGGCATGCCATTACCGGTGCGCAGCATGCCCATGGCATCCACGTTGAGGCTCGCAGTACGCACATAGGCTTCGGTGCCATCGGGCGACTGCACGGCCAACCAGCCCTTGCCACCAATCGCCACATCCAGATCACGACCGGTTTCCTGCAAGGAGCCAGGCGTGAAATCGGTACCGGGTCGCTCGCTCATGGCGAACACACGGCTAGGCTGCGTTTCTCCAAAAATCGGCATCGAGCGCGCCTGCTCGAAATCGCGGCGAAAACCGCTCGTGGAGATGTTCGCCAGATTGTTGGCGTGGGCACGCTGGGCCAACGTGTTGTTGTGGGCACCAGTCATGGAGACGTACAGCATCTTGTCCATGTTTCCTCCGAGGTGGGGCAACTCGCCCGCGACTCTGACAAGAGCTTAAAAGCAATTCACGTGCCACCAACCACAAAAAATCGCAACCTAATGATTTTATTGGATTTATATAAACGAAACAGGCTCCCGAGGGAGCCTGTAATTTGTCGCTTGGCGAGTTGTTGCCGCTAGCGGCAACGACTCCCTGACGCGGGCATCAACGCAGGTTGATGATCGTCTGCGTGATGGCGCTCTCGGTCTCGATGGTTTTGGCGTTGGCCTGATAGTTGCGCTGGGCAACGATCAGGTTGACCAGCTGATCCGACAGCTCGACGTTGGAATCTTCCAGCGCCCCAGCCTGCAACGACCCCAGGGTGCCGCTTTTTGGCGTGCCGATGACCGGCTCACCAGATGCCGACGATTGAACCCACGCCGTTTTGCCAACCGGTGTAAGCCCCTGCATGTTGGCGAAGTTGGCCAGCACCAGTTGGCCCTGAACTTTGGTCTGGCCATTGGTATAGCGAGCGAACAGAACACCGGTCTCGTCAATTTCCAGGCCCGACAGCTCCCCGGTGCTATAACCGTCCTGCTCGACCTTGGCGACCGCAAACGTACTGTTGTACTGCGAAGACCCACGGAAATCGAACTTCACCGCCCCGCTGGCCGTGGAACCGTTTGCTGCCCAGGTCGTACCCTCGGCATTGGTCGGCGCCGCAGGCACCCAGCCATTCATGCTGAGGGTGCCATCAGGGTTCATCGACAACCCTGTGCTCAGCCTTGCCGGATCGATGGTCTGCAGCTTGCCGGACGAGTCGAAGCTCACCCCTGCCGAAAGCGCCTGAGTACTGGTCGGATCCAGCGGATTACGACCGTCCACCAGAATCTTCACGTCCCAGTTGTTCGCTCCGGTCTTCACGAAGTACTGGGTGAAGGAGTGCGCATTGCCCTGGGCGTCGTAAATATTGACCGAGGTGGAACGGTTGTAGCTGGTCGGATCCGCCGGGTTGAACGAAGCGTTGGCTGCAGTGGTACCCGCCGCAGCCCCCGCCGCATTGGCAGCCGCAAGCTGTGCAGGCGTTGCAGCCGCAGTGGCGGCCGCGATCTCGGCAGGCGTCGGGTTCGGGTTACCCGGCAACAAAGAGCCGTTGAACGCGGTTTGATAGGCGCCGTCATAGGCGCTCTGGCGCAGCACCGGAACGCTCTCGGTCGAGTTCAGGTTGAACGGCTGAGTAATGGTGGACGTAGCCCTCGGCGCCTGGCTAGCCGTTTCCACCTTCAGGTTGCCGATGATGCCGTTCTGCAAATTACCGTTGGCATCCACGCCATAACCCTGCAGGTTATGGCCGAAATTATTGACGATGAAGCCTTCACGATCAGTACCGAAGTAACCGGCACGGGTGTAGCTGATATCGCCATTGTTGCTGGTGCGGAAAAAACCGTTGCCCTGAATGGCCAGATCCAGCGAGTTCTGCGTGTAGTTGATGTTGCCCTGGCTGAACAATTGGGACACATCGCTGAGCAGCACACCGCTACCGATCGGGTTGGAGCCACTGCTGAGCATCGACGAGGCATACAGGTCGGCGAACTCGGCACGCGACTGCTTGAAGCCCGCAGTACCGGCGTTGGCGATGTTGTTACCGGTCACATTGAGGTCACTGGTTGCAGCGCGCAGGCCGCTAAGACCGATATTGAACGACATGAAAAATCTCCTTGCCGAAAGCCCGGCAGTTATAGCCTGTTAATTACTGACCAATGACCTGCACTTGCGAAAGTGGCACATTGCCGACCCCCGCAAGATTGAGCATCAATTCGTTGCCGCCCAGCGTGACGCTGTCGACGTTGGCCGGCAGCAAGGTGTAGAGCCCCTTGGTTTCGTTGCCGTAGGTCGCCTGCGCCTCGAACCTGTAGGTACCCGGTTTCATCACATTGCCGCTGGCATCCTTGCCGTCCCAGATGAAGCTCACGTTGCCAGCCTGCTGCTCACCCAGGTTGATGCGGCTCACCACCGCACCGGCAGTGTCATAAACGTTGACGTACACGTTGCTGCTGCTGGTTGGCAGCACGGCACTGGCCTTGAAGCTTTCACTGGTATCGACCACCGCCTTGTCCACCGGCACGATCACCTTGCGACCGACCAGCGAAGAAGCCTGCAGGGCCTGGGAAGACTGATAGCCGGAGAGAATGGTTTCCATGCTCGAGTTGAGCTTCTCGACGCCCTCAACGGTACTGAACTGCGCCAGCTGGGCGATGAACTCGCCATTGCCCTGAGGCTCAAGCGGGTTCTGGTTGTTCAGCTGCGCCACCAGCAGGTTGAGGAACTGGTCCTTGCCCAGCTCCTTGTTCTGCGTGGTGGAATCCTGCTTGACCTGATACTTGTCCAGTACCGAACTGGAGCTGACGCCATCAACAGTGCTCATCTCTCACTCCCGGCTCACTGACCCAAGGTCAGAACGCGCTGCATCATCTGCTTCGCGGTATTCATCATTTCCACGTTGGTCTGGAAGGCACGACTGGCAGAAATCATGTCCGCCATCTCCTCGACCACGTTGACGTTGGGGTAGTACACGTAGCCCGCTTCGTCGGCGGCCGGGTGGTTAGGCTCGTAACGTGGCATCAGGCTGCTCTGGTCCTCGACGATACCCAGTACCTGAACACCCGCGCCTGACTGATCCTGATCGGCGAACAGCGAACCGTTCTCGCCACCCTGGGCCTGCTGAAACACGGTGGCGAATACCGGATGACGAGCCCGGTAGGTCTGATCGATGCTGGAAGACACCGTTTCGGCGTTGGCGATGTTGCTGGAAATGGTATTCAGGCGAGTGCTCTGGGCACTCATGCCGGTTCCGGCGATGTTGAAAACGCTGGTAAGTGACATATCGGGCTCCTTTATTCACCACGCAGGGCGCTGACGAGCCCTTTGAATTTGCTGTTGAGCAGCGTGAAGCTGGTCTGGAAAGCCACCGAGTTCTCGGCATAGTTGGCCTGCTCGACCTGAGCGTCCACGGTGTTCTGATCGATCGATGGCGCAGTCGGCGTTCGATAAGCCAACGCCGCATCGCCCATTGGCACGCCTTCTGCTGCGATATGCCGGCTGTTGGTGGTTTTCAGACCGGAGTTGCCGCTGCCGCTGCTCTTGGCAGCCTGCTGGGCCAACACGGAGGCGAAATCCAGATCTCGCGCCTTGTAGTTGGGGGTATCGGCATTCGCCATGTTATTGGCCAACACCTCGGCACGCTGAGCGCGGAAGCCCAGTGCCTTCTCGTGAATGCCAAGCGCGTTATCGAAGCTGATGCTCATCTCAGGAACCTTTGCCGTATCGGCCAGCCGGTTTTCGTGCAAAGTTCTCAGCAAAGCACGTGCCAATTTATTTTTTATCTTATAAATCAGCTGGATAAGCTAAAACAAAGGGAAGCGGCAGGCGCGGGCGGCAAAGCTTTTCCGCCGATTGGCAAGCTGAGAGCGGCAATTGAACCAGGGCTTGCCGCTTTTCTGACGCGAGGGTGACGGAACACCGTCAGGCGAGGAGAACGAACCGAATGAAAAAAGGAGGCCGGTGGGGCCTCCTTTTCGCTATCGCTGAATCACTTGGCTTTGTAAATGATCCCTGGGCTGCACTGCACCATCTGGTACTTCTCCGGCAAACCATTGAGGGCTTCGGAAGCGCCAAGGAACAGATAACCGCCTGGCTTGAGCATCGCATGGATGCGCGTAAGGATGTCCTTCTTCACATCGGCGGAGAAGTAGATCAGCACGTTGCGGCAAAACACGATGTCGAACTTGCCGAGGCTGGCGTAACTGTCCAGCAGGTTCAGCGGGCGAAACTCGACGCGGCTCTTGATCGCCGGTTTGACCACCCAGCGCCCCGGCCCCTTGGGGTCGAAGTAACGCTGCAGCCGCTCCTGGGCAAGACCGCGGCCCATCGCCAGGCTGTCGTACTCACCGGATTTGCAGTTGTTGAGCATGGTCGGCGAAAGATCAGTGGCCACGATCTGCACACCGGTCTTGAGCTGGCCGATGTTGCTGCGCTCGAACTCATCGATGCTCATCGACAGCGAATAGGGCTCTTGCCCCGACGAACAGGCCGCCGACCAAATTCGCAGGCGCTGCCCAGGGTAGGCCTTGATCAGCTCGGGCAACACTCGATTCTTGAGCACTTCGAACGGATAGGCATCTCGAAACCACAGGGTTTCGTTGGTGGTCATGGCATCGACCACCTGCTCGCGCAGACCACTGCGCGGCTGGGTCTGCATGCGCTGCACCAGTTCGCCCAGGGTCTTGATGCCGTTGGTCTCCATCAGCTTGTTCAGCCGACTGGAAACCAGGTACTGCTTATTGCTACCCAGCACGATGCCACAGGCTTTTTCCAGAAAGATCCGGAACTGTTCGAAATCCAAATTACCTGAAGACACTCGCTGAGCCTCGCCCATCTAAAAAATCGAATGCGGCAGGTAGGCCAAGGCCCACCTGTCGATTTTGCCGCCACCGCCCGTTCAGTGAATCCGGGCAATTCCTGCGTTATGCCGAGTGATCGCTCGACTTGATGCGTTCGACCACGCGAGAGGCCAGATCGTCCGGACGGAATTTCGCCAGAAAATCGTTGGCCCCCACTTTCTTCACCATCGCCTGGTTGAATACACCCGATAGTGAAGTATGCAGGAGAATGTGCAGCTTCTGCATGCGCGGATCGGAGCGGATCGCAGCGGTCAGGGTATAACCGTCCATCTCCGGCATCTCGATATCGGAAATGATCATCAGCAGTTCCTGCTCCGGCACCTTGCCCTCGTCGACCATCGCTCGCAGGAAGTCCAGCGCCTGGCGTCCATCATTCAAGGCGGTGACCTCGACCCCTACCGTCTGCAGACAGCGCATCACCTGCTTACGCGCCACCGACGAATCGTCGACGATCAGCACGTGCTGGCTGACAGCCTTGGTCTGGGTCTCGACATCCACCACGCCGACGGAAATCACCTCGGAAGTCGGCGCCACCTCGGCGAGGATCTTCTCCACGTCGATGATTTCGACCAGTTTGTCATCCAACCGCGTGACCGCCGTCAGATAATGGTCGCGCCCGGTGCCCTTGGGTGGCGGATGGATCTCTTCCCAGTTCATGTTGACGATGCGCTCCACCGAGCGCACCAGGAAGCCCTGCACCTTGGTGTTGTACTCGGTGATGATGACGAAGCTGCCCTGCAGATCACCCAGCGGTCGCTTGCCCGTCGCCATGGACAGGTCAAGGATCGGGATGGTACCGCCGCGGATATTCGCCACACCCCGAACCACCGGGCTCGATTTGGGCATGATGGTGAGTTTCGGGCATTGCAACACCTCCTTCACCTTGAAGACGTTGATCCCGTACAGCTGTGGGCCGTCGAGACGAAACAGCAACAGTTCCAGGCGATTCTGCCCAACCAGCTGAGTACGCTGGTTGACCGAATCCATCACACCGGCCATGTACGGGCTCCCATGATTCCAATTACGCATCTGATTTGGTCAGCGTAGCAGGCGGCACGCGCCTTGCTTCCAACCAGACATGAATGCACAAACGACAATTATTCGACGCGCGATGGCCAAGAGCCTTCGTTGCCTGGCAGTTTTACCTGCTTTGATGGCGCTCGGCTATAGCACGCTGACAACTGCCTCAGTCACCCTGCCCGATCAGCTTATCGGCGAGACCCAGCGCTTTCTTGAGCAGGCAGTGGAGGACTATTTGCAGCGCAGCAATATCCAGGCGCGCCACGAGGTGCAGATCAACCGTCTGGACCCACGCCTGCGCCTGCCATTATGCGATCAGCCACTGACCACCACCCTGGAAACACCCGCTGAACCCGTAGGCCGGGTGACCATGCGCGTGCGTTGTGACGGCGCGGCCCCCTGGACGGTATTCGTACCCGGCCAGGTGCGTCTTTATCGCGAAGTGGTCACCCTGGTACGCCCGGTCAAACGCGAAGGCGTGCTTGGCGAAGCCGACATAATGCTGGCGGAACGTGATGTCGGCCTGCTCAATCAGGGCTACCTGACCGAGATGGAGCAGGCGATCGGCAGAAAGGCCACGCGCGCCATGCAACCGGACCAGGTCCTGGCGCCCGTGCATATCCGCCAGGCCGAGGTCATCCGCCGCGGTGACCAGGTCGTAATCAGCGCGCGCAGCGGCGGCATCAATGTGCGCATGCCCGGCGAAGCGCTCTCGGATGGCGCCATAGGCAAGCAGATAAGCGTACGCAACCAGCGCTCGCAGCGCGTGGTTCGCGCTCGGGTGACAGGCCCCGGGCAAGTCGAAGTGTCGATGTAGGTATCATGGGTATTCATTTATCTGGCAGATTGGCGAACGGATTGGCTGACTGGCGCAGATGGGTGTTTTAGACTGTGCGAGCGACGCGATTTTTTTGCCTAAAGTTTTCTCGGGCATAGCCGACAAACTAGGCAAGCGTCCAAACTCCGTCAGAGGTTCTGCATCATGGTCATCGATTTCAACCGACTCAACAGCAGCACGCCAGCCAGCACCACACGTGCCGGCAGCGCCCAGGGCGGCAAGAACGAAGCCATCGACAACAAGGCCGGTGGCAGCGAAGCCGCAGCCCAGAAAACAGCTGTCAGCAGCAAGAGCGGCGAATCCGTTCAGCTGAGCAGCGAAGCGCAACAGTTGCAGAAAACCGTCGACAAGCTGCGCGATCAGCCAGTTGTGGATACCGACCGGGTAGCCAAGCTGAAGCAGGCCGTCGCCGATGGCAGCTATCAGGTCGACAGCCAGCGCGTCGCCAGCAAGCTGCTCAACTTCGAGTCCCAGCGCTAGTCCCAGGGCTCGCGCTGGGGTGTTGGACGCCCAGAAACCGCTTTGACGTTTTGCCGGCACCCAAGCTGGCAGAGCTCGGATAGGTTCTACCCCAGAGAGCCCG
This sequence comes from Pseudomonas sp. MEJ086, assembly GCF_030209025.1. Taxonomy (NCBI): domain Bacteria; kingdom Pseudomonadati; phylum Pseudomonadota; class Gammaproteobacteria; order Pseudomonadales; family Pseudomonadaceae; genus Pseudomonas; species Pseudomonas sp. MEJ086. Next base: position 72,223 of record NZ_JARVSV010000009.1, on the reverse strand, counting down.
CTCATGACCGCTACGACCCTGCTCGACCTGTTCAACGAAGATATCGGCCACGCAGAGCGATTGCTTGAGCTGATAGAGAGCGAATTCCAGGCTCTCAGCGACAACGATCTGCCCAGTCTGCAGCAGGTACTGGCAGACAAGCAGCCACTGCTGGCCAGTCTCGATCAACATGGCAAGGCCCGCACTCAGATTCTTCTTGGTCTTCATCTGAGCGCTGACCGCGCAGGCCTGCAGGCACTCGCGCAACGCTCCGCTCAAGGTGCCGCGCTGATGGCCGCCAGCGACCGCCTGAGTGACCTGCTCGAGAACTGCCAGAGTGCCAACCTGCGCAACGGTCGGGTCATCCGCTCGAGCCAGAAATCGGCAGAAAAAATGCTCGGCATCCTGCGTGGAAACGAGACCCCATCGCTCTATGACAGCAGCGGGAGTACCGCTAAGATCGGCGGCAAGCGCCCGCTGAGCCAGGCCTGACATAACGACAAGATGCGCAATGATGTCAAAATGGCATTATCATTGACGCAGTAGTACCTTGCCCCGGAGATCACTGGACCGTGTCCAACCCCTTCGTTCAGGATGGTGGCCCGCAACCCCCGAAAGTGCTCAAGGCACCCGTGGAAATCGTTGCCAACCTACGCCTTCTGCAACAACACCATGATCCCCTGGTGATCGTGTTCCATGAACGCAACCAGCGCTTCCAGAGCTATGTGATCGAGGTGGACCGCGATCAGAACCTGCTGGTTCTCGACGAAATGATGCCCAGCGATGGTGAGCGCTACATGCAGAATGGCGAAGCCTTTCGCGTCGAATCGCTGCATGACGGCGTGCGCATTGCCTGGGATTGCCCAACCGGCATGCAGGCGAGTGAATATCAGGGCGAGCGCTGCTATGTCGGCGGTATTCCCGGTGAGGTGCTCTACCACCAGCGCCGCAATGCGTTCCGGGCCGCTCTCAAGCAATCCGATCAGGTCAAGGTGGAAATCATCGGTGCCAAACTGCGCACGCCGCTCGAAGGCCTGATGCTGGACATCTCCGCCTCGGGGTGCAAGGTTCGCCTACCCGGCAACGCCAGCGAAAAACTGCAGCCAGGACAAGTGTACGAAGGTTTCTACGCCCTACTGCCAGTCGGCCGCCTGGAGGCCGCCGTGGAGTTGCGCCATGCCCGCTATGACGACAAGCTCGACCTGACCTTCGCTGGCCTGCATTTCGCCAACCTCAGTGGGCTGCAGCAGCGACTGGTAGAGCGTTTCGTTTACCAGTTGCAACGCGAAGCCCGACGCTTTGAAAGCGATACCTTTCTATAAGCTCAGGCCTGCGGCGATGGCGCAGGCCTGTCTTGCAGATCGTCGCCACCCTGTACATCGGGATCGGTAACGACAGGCTCCTGCATCTGCTCCTGCACCACCTGCTCATCGACGCGCGGATCCAGCGCAGCCACCAGCGGCGAAGCGGTCATGTTGACTGGCATGGCCACGTGCTGCAGTGGCGCATCATCGACCTGGTGAAGGTGGGTAACGATGTTCGAGCGCACCCGCCAGACCAGAAACAGCCCGCAGACACAGAAGAACGCGTAGAGCATGTTGGCGCCGAAAAAGCGCATCAGCACACCGACCAGTAGTGGGCCGATACAGGCACCGACGCCAAAGGTCACCAGCAGCATGGCGGTCAGCGACACACGTCGATCGGTTTCCACGTGGTCATTGGCGAATGCAACGGCCAGCGGATAGAGACTGAACTGCAGCATGCTGACGATGAAACCCACCGAAATCAGCAACAACAGGGGAGCTTCGGACAATATGGCCAGGGGGGCGGCGACCACCACCATGATCCCTGACATGCCGCGTATCAGCTTGACCCTGTCGAAACGATCGGACAGCCAGCCAAGCGGCGCCTGAACGATCAGGCCCGCCAGAATGCAGCAACCCATGAAGATACCGACCTGCTCGGTCGCCAGCCCCATATCGGCCGCGTAGAGCGGCGCCAGGCCATAGAAGGAGCCGATCATAAGGCCCGCCACACCGATGGTGGTCAGCGACAGCGGCACCCGTTTGAAGAAGAAACGCATCTCCAAAGGTGCCGGATGCAATGCCGCAGGGTGCAGGCGTCGGGTCAGCGCCACGGGAACCAGACACAGGGCGAACGCCAGCGCCACCAGCATCAGCAGCTCCAGCCCCAGGGTCGGATGCACCACCAGGACCAGTTGGCCAAGCACCAGTCCAAGATAGGACGCTGCCATGTAACCGGCGAACACCAGCCCACGCTGCTTGGTGTCGGCCTGCTCGTTGAGCCAGCTTTCGATGACCATGTACTGACACATCATCCCCAGCCCGACGAGCACACGCAGCACCAGCCAGGCCGGCAGCCAGTCGAGCAGGCCATGCCCCAGCACCGCGGCAGTGACCACACCAGCACAAGCGACGTAGGCGCGAATATGCCCGACCCGGGCGATCAGCCGGTGGCCGATCTTGCCACCGAGTACCAGCCCGAAATAGTTGGCCGCCATCAGTGCACCGGCCCACACGCCCTCCCCGGACTCGGCCAGCCGAAGCGCCAGATAGGTACTCAGCAGGCCCGAGCCGAGCAGCATCAGGACAGTGGCGATGTACAGCGAACTGAAAGACTTCCAGATCAAACGCATTGGACTGCAACGACTCCTTGTAACCAGCTCCCGCAGGAGACTCAACCTCGATCAACGACACCCGATGGACAAGCAGCCATCCAGGCCGGAGCCGACGGTCGCAGTGCCATATGGATAATGCGTGACCCGCAACAGTTCATTATTCCGCCGCCTGAATCGCAGCCCCTGCAGGTACCGCCCGACCAGCATTGCCACTCAAACGGCAGCATTGCCTTCAAGCACCGCCAGCCGGGCTTCGAGCTCGGCAATACGCGCCTCGAGTGCCTCCAGGCGATCCGCGGAAGATCCCGTGACCGATCGCTCCCCCTGCGCCGCACGCTCGTGCAACTGCGCCTGCAGCTCAGCCGGATCCCCCAGCAGATGGGCATAGCGATCCTCGCGCTGCCCCGGCTGCCGCCCCACCAGGCTGACCAGGTCTCGCCCGATCAGACGCTCCAAGTGGTGCTGCACCTGATCGGCATCGTCGAAATCATGCAGGCGGTTGCTGCGAGTGAGCAGCTCGCTGACCGTCTGCGGCCCACGCAACAGCAGCAAGCCTATCAGGGTCACTTGTGGCGCCACCAACTCCAGCGCCTTGTCGACCCGCTGCTCCCAGCGATCGGCGCGACTGCCCATGACCAACCGCGCAAAACCGCGCTCTTCCAGGCTTCGCGAGGCCTGACCGACAGCGCCAGGGGTGAGGTTCATCAACGGGTCGCGGCTGGTCTTCTGGTTGCAGGCCAGCACCAGCGCATTCAGGGTCAGGGGGTAGGCTTCAGGGGTCGTGGCCTGCTTCTCGATCAGACAACCCAATACCCGGGCCTCGGCGCTGGTCAGCGGCTCTGGGCGGGGCACATCGTTAGGCTCATCGGACATGTCGCATACCTGGCTGAGGGAAAGACCCCTAGCGTAGCCTGCAAGGCGGCAAGATGACACGCTTGCGAAAGAATTTAGCAGCGTGCAAATCGCTGATTTTCCTGAGCAAAAATGGCCCAGGAAAAATCAGGATCAGAAATGAGAAGTATTTCTATTGACTAATGATCGAGAATCATTATTATCTAATTCGTCAGCTGCGAAGCTGGCTTGATAATCTGAATGCATCCAGTCGGAAGCTCCAGTTTATCTCCTCATCAGGCTAATCACGGTTATTGACCCGGCTTTTTGCCGGGTCTTTTTTTTGATTTTTATCAGGCTAACGCAAACTGGTATGGCTGAACCGCGATGGCACATCTCCATCCTCGGCGCCGGATCATGGCGTCCCCTGCTGGAATCGAACCAGCATCTAGCCCTTAGGAGGGGCTTATTCTATCCGTTGAACTAAGGAGACCCGTTCGACCCACCGCCCATTACAGCAGCCGGCCGGCATGTTAACCATCACGACGAGATTTGTCATGCCGTTGACATGCCATCGCTCATCAGGCCGCCGGTTCGAACAGCCTCACTACCGCAATCTCGCCCGCCTTCATGCGTATCTGCAACTGCCGCTCCTGCTCACGCACGCTTAGCACCGCCTTCTCCTTGACATGCCCGTAGCCGCGAATCTGCTCTGGAAGCTCGGCGATCATCAGCGCCGTCGGGTAATTGGTGGAGCTCAGCGCCTCCAGCAGCTTGCCCACGCTGCGCTCGTAATCGTCGATCAGGCTGCGCTCCAGCTGGCGCTCCTCGCTGCGTGCGAAAGGATCCAGCCAGGTACCGCGCACAAAGCGCAGTGTCGACAGCACCTTGAATGCCCTCAGCATCCATGGCCCGAAGCTGCGCTTGCGAGGCTCGCCCGTCACCTTGTCGGTCTGGCTCAGCCAGGAAGGCGCCAGATGAAACTGCAGGCGGAAATCACCCTCGAACTGCGCCCGCAATGCCTCGCTGAAAGCGCTGTCGCTATACAGGCGTGCGACTTCATATTCGTCCTTGTAGGCCAGAAGCTTGAAGTAGTAACGCGCCACGGCCCGACTCAGGCGCCGCTGAGGATCGCTGTCACGCTCGCCAACGCGCATCACCAACTGCCGGTAGCGCTCGGCGTAGGCCGCATTCTGATAAGCGGTCAGACGCGTGACCCGATCCTCGATGATGGCCTCCAGCGTTTCGCAACGCGGGGCCTCTGCAATCGCTGGCCGCACCAGTCGCTCGACGGCTGCGGCGTCATGCGCCGCGCGCCGTCCCCAGAGAAATGCCTGCTGATTGAATGCGACCGCCACGTTGTTGAGTTCGATGGCCTTGTCGATGGCCTCGGCGCTGATTGGCATCAGGCCCTTCTGGTAGGCATAACCGAGCATGAACAGGTTGGTGGCGATGCTATCGCCCAACAGCCGAGTCGCCAGATGAGTGGCATCGACGAACCAGGTCTTGCTCGCACCAACGGCATCGCTCAGCGCCTGGCGCATGGCCTGCCCCGGAACCTGAGCATCGGGGTTGCGGGTGAATTCGGCCGTGGCCGCCTCGTGGCTGTTGATGACCGCGTGGGACACCTGCTCGTTGAGCTTGGCGAGGGCATCCTCACCCGCCGCCACGACCAGGTCGCAGCCGATCAGCAGATCCGCCTCACCGGCGGCGATACGCACCGCATAGATATCATCCTGATGGGCGGCGATGCGCACATGGGTATTCACCGGGCCGAACTTCTGCGCCAGGCCCGCCTGATCGAGCACGGTACAGCCCATGCCTTCCAGGTGCGCCGCCATGCCCAGCAATGCCCCCACGGTGGTCACTCCGCTGCCGCCGACACCGGGCAGCAGAATGCTCCAGGGCCGCTGCAACGACGGCAGGCGCGGTTCCGGTAGCGCCACGAACAACGCCCCCGCGCCGACCGCCTGCGGCTGGCGCAACTGCCCGCCGTGCACGGTCACGAAACTGGGGCAGAAGCCGTCCAGGCAACTGAAATCCTTGTTGCAGGCGTTCTGGTCGATCTCCCGCTTGCGCCCCAGTTCCGTCTCCAGCGGCAGCACCGACAGGCAATTGGATTTCACGCTGCAGTCGCCACAGCCCTCGCATACGGCGGAGTTGATGAAAGCCCGCCGTGCCGGATCGACCAGTTTGCCGCGCTTGCGCCGGCGGCGCTTCTCGGTCGCACAGGTCTGATCGTAGATGATCACCGAAACCCCCTTGCACTCGCGCATTTCACGCTGCACGGCATCCAGCTCGCGACGGTGATGAAAGGTGGTGATCGACGCGAAGGTCGAGCGACTCGGGTACTTGTCCGGCTCGTCGCTGACCACCGCGATGCGCTTCACACCCTCGGCGAATACCTGCTGGCTCAGTTGATCGACGCGCAACTCGCCGTCCACCGGCTGACCACCCGTCATGGCCACCGCATCGTTGTAGAGAATCTTGTAGGTGATGTTGACGCCTGCCGCGACGGCAGCGCGCACGGCCAGATGCCCTGAGTGGAAATAGGTGCCGTCACCCAGGTTCTGGAACACGTGTGGCGTATCGGTGAACGGCGCCTGACCGATCCAGGTCACCCCTTCTCCGCCCATCTGCGTGAAGGTCTCGGTGCTGCGATTCATCCACTGGGTCATGTAATGGCAGCCGATGCCGCCCATGGCTCGGCTGCCTTCCGGCACCTTGGTAGAGCTGTTGTGCGGGCAACCCGAACAGAAATGCGGGGTACGTACGGTGCTGTAGCTGCGCGCCGCCAGGGCCTTTTCCTTGGCATCGAGAAAGCCGAGTCGCGCTTCGATGACATCACTGGTGTAGATGGGAGACAGCCGCCGGGCGATGACCCGAGCGATCATCGCTGGCGTCAGCTCACCCAGGTTGGGCAACAGCGACTGGCCCTGTTCGTCGAACTCGCCCACCACCCTCGGCCGTTTGCCGACAGGCCAGTTGTAGAGCTGACCGGTCAATTGATCCTCGATGATGCTGCGTTTTTCCTCGACCACCAGAATCTCATCAAGCCCATCGGCGAAGTCGTGCACGGACACCGGCTCCAGCGGCCAGCTCATGCCGACCTTGAGCACCCGCAAGCCGATCCGCGAACAGAGCGCGTCATCCAGCCCCAGATCCTCCAGGGCCTGGCGTACGTCCAGATAGGATTTGCCCGTGGTGATGATCCCCAGCCGCGGGTTGGGTGAGTCGAGCATGACCCTGTTCAGGCCGTTGGCGCGGGCGAAAGCGCGGGCCGCGTAGATCTTGTAGACGTTGAGACGTTTTTCCTGGGCCAGTGGCGGGTCCGGCCAGCGAATGTGCACGCCCTCTTCCGGCAGCTCGAAATCATCGGGCAGGCTGACCTTGACCCGCTGCGGGTCGACATCCACCACGGCAGACGAGTCGACGTTCTCGGCGATGGTTTTCAGTGCGACCCAACAGCCGCTGTAGCGCGAAAGCTCCCAGCCGATGATGCCGTAATCGAGGATTTCCTGAACGTTGGCGGGGTTGAGCACCGGAATCGAAGCGGCAATGAAGGCATGCTCGCTCTGGTGTGCGATGGTCGACGACTTGCAGCCGTGGTCGTCACCCGCCAACAGCAACACACCGCCATGGGGCGAGACACCCGCCGAGTTGCCGTGCTTGAACACATCGCCACTGCGGTCGACACCCGGGCCCTTGCCATACCACATGGCGAATACCCCATCGTAGCGGGCGCCAGGAAACAGGTTGGTCTGCTGGCTACCCCAGACCGCGGTAGCACCGAGCTCTTCGTTGACGCCGGGCTGAAAGTGGATGGCGTTCTGCTGCAGAAACTCGCGAGCCTCCCAGAGGCTCTTGTCCAACCCACCCAGCGGCGATCCGCGATAACCGGAAATGAAGCAGGCCGTATTCAGGCCCGCAGCGCAATCACGCTGTTTCTGCAACATGGGCAGGCGAGTCAGCGCCTGGGTGCCGGTGAGGTACAGATGACCCGTGGCGAGACGGTACTTGTCGTCCAGGCGGATTTCGGCCAAAGACATAGGGCGGCGCTCCTGTTGTTTTTATGGCGACCTTTTCAAGTGGCAACGGTAGGTACCACCTGTCCACATCCATCAGGATCACTGTATGGATGGCTACCTTAAGCATAGACCGGAGCGCAGCGATTTTTTCTTTCTCATTTGCGCCGCCAATGCCAATACTGAGCATGAACGTTCCAATAAAAACGACTAACCGGAAACGAACATGCACGAGCCATTGAGCGCCATCGACCGCCGCATCCTGCGCCTGATGCAACGCAATGCCGACCTGAGCGCCGCCGAGATAGCCAAGAAAGTGGAGCTGTCCCAGTCCCCCTGCTGGCGACGCATCAACCGCCTGCAGGAGGAAGGCTTCATCGAACGCAAGGTCGCACTGCTCAGCCATAAACGGCTAGGTTTCAACATCACCGTTTTCGTCAGCATCAAATTGTCGGCACACGGACGCAGCAATCTCGACGAATTCGAGCAGGCGATAACCGGCTATCCGCAGGTTCTGGAGTGCTACACCATGGCGGGCAGCTCTGACTATCTGCTCAAAGTGGTGGCACGGGATATCGCCAGCTATGAGCGCTTTTTGCGCGACCAACTCCTGCAGCGACCACACGTTCAGGAGGCGCATTCAGGCATTGCGATGAGCGAAGTGAAGCGCACGACGGAGCTGCCCCTGGACTGACGCCTGGCGACGTTCATGCATTTTGCAATGCGGCAGTCGAGCGACCTTGCAACATGCACGGCAACAAGCCGTAAATAGCTATTTAAGTGATTGATTTATAAGTATTTTTTTATTTAAAAAGATTGGCACGGGAACTGCTCTTTTACTCGCATAGAATCCGAATGCGAGAACCCCACCATGAACAGCTTCATCGCCCTGGCCACCGCCATCGCTCTGACCCTGCTAGCAGGCGCCGCATTCGCCAACTTTCAAAATAATCAGCAGCAGGCCACGGCTATGCAGCTGGTCCAGCAAATGCGCGCCACACCCGTACAGTTTCAGCACGCGACCAAGGTGGAGCCTGGCCAGTTCGAGGCCAAGCCCCTGACCAACAGCGAGTGGCAACCCCGCCCGCAACAGCGTTTCACCTTCTGAGTGCCGGGCCATGTGGAGCGTATTTTTCCCAGGTTTCGTATTGCTGCTGGCCACTATCGCCTGTGTGGCAATCTGGCTGATCGACGGACTTTCCGATCGCATTCCGCCGCAGATCTCCAGAGATGACCAGAATGGCCCCCATGACCCATTTTTCTGAATGCCAACCGCAGAACGCGAGGAGAGCATGATGTCCAAACCAGCCCTGTTGTTTCTGCTGATGGCAGTGGTATCGGCAAGCCTGCTGTGGATGGCCCCTGGCCAAGCCGAATGGCTGACTGCAGCCGCACGGATCGCGCTACCGATCAGTGTGGTATCACTGACGGTCGCCTTGCTGATCGGCAAACGGGTCAAGTTCGATCCGATCCTTCGCTAGCCGCCAACCCTCCACCGCGAAGCCGTTGGATGCGCGCTACTCGGGCAATTGGATTGGCGTATCGATCAGTTGCACCAACCTGGCAACCGTCTGCTCTATGGGGCCCGAGTTATCCAGAACAATCGCGCCATGCCCACCACCAACGAACCTGGCATTGCGCGCCAACCTGGCTTCGATCTCATCCAGCGTTTCTCGACCACGACGCAGCAGCCTCGAGCGCAGTACGTCGGGGTCAACCTCCAACAGGATGGCCAACAGTTGCGGATAACGCTGCCGAGCCTCCTCCCAATACCCACGAGAACCGTTGACCAGTACCTGATGGCCGGCGGACAGCCAGACGTCGATTTCCTTTGAGATGCCATACCACAATCCATTGGCTCGCCAGCTCATGGCAAAGTCACCGGACTGCAGACGTGCCGTGAACGCTTCGGGTGAAACGGCGATAGCATCCTCCCCGACAGCCTCGGCGGAGCGCGTGATCACCCGCCTGACCACTTTGCAGCCTCGAGCGTCGAGCACTCCCCGCGCGGCGTCGAGCACACTGTCCTTGCCCGCCCCCGAAGGCCCCATGAGATAGATCAGCCTACCCGCCATTCGCAACGACCTCCGTAGCATCTGTCACTGCAGACAATCTCCCATCATAGCGAAGTAGTTCACTGCATGAACCAGATGGGGCGCTATGATGCGCCCGGTCTTGCAAGCCAGCTGGTTTGCCGCGGACTCGTCGCCCGTCACATACATACACATATACGTTCCCCCGCAAAACCGCTGTTTCACTCTGGCCAAAGCCATCATGGCGTATCCGTGATTTGACAATTGAGGCCCGCTAAATGGGACTTACAGCGCATTTGAAAATAATTTCGATAATTGGTGCTGGCAAAAAGCCTTTACCCAGGCCAGAATACGACACGTAATTGGCGTCAATTATTTGCTGACAAGAAGCACGATCACCAGACAAAATGCTGGCCGCGGTTGAACGGCTGCCGCTTGGGATGGTCGAAGTAACGACAATCTCGTAGCTATATGCCATTACGGCTTCGTTTCCTTGAACTAATTGGTTGATGTATGCGCCCTATGAAACAGGCTATCTACTCCAGCCGTACGGCTGACAAGTTCGTCGTTCGGTTGCCCGACGGCATGCGCGAGCGCATCGCTGATGTCGCCCGCCAACACCACCGCAGCATGAACTCCGAGATCATCGCCCGCCTGGAGCAGAGCATGCTTCAGGAAGGCGTACTGGACGACGAGGCCGATGTGCGCCTGGACAGCCCGGAGCTTTCCCTGCACGAGCGGGAACTGCTGCAGCGCTTCCGCCAGCTATCGCGTCGCCAGCAAAATGCACTCGTCGCACTGATCGCGCACGACGCTGAGATGGCCGCCGGCAACGACGACTGAATCTGCGAAAACAAAAAACCGGCTCCAGGCCGGTTTTTTTGTTGCTTCAGAAAAGCTGTTTCCCCATCAGAGGAGAAACAGCGTAGCCAGCCCGAGAAAGATGAAAAAACCACCGCTGTCGGTTACCGCAGTGATCATCACACTGGCGCCCATCGCCGGGTCACGCCCCAAGCGCATCAGCGTCATGGGGATCAGCACCCCCATCAGCGCAGCCAACAGCAGGTTGAGCGTCATTGCCGCAGTCATCACCACGCCCAGCGACCAGCTGTCGTACAGACCGTAGGCCACCACCCCGATCACCCCACCCCAGACCAGGCCATTGATCAATGCAACGCCCAGTTCCTTGCGAATAAGCCGCGATGTATTGCCGTTGCCGGTACTGACCTGATCGAGCGCCATCGCGCGGACGATCATGGTGATGGTCTGATTGCCCGAATTACCACCGATACCCGCCACGATCGGCATCAAGGCCGCCAGTGCCACCAGCTTCTCGATGGAGCCCTCGAACAGGCCGATGACACGCGAGGCCATGAACGCAGTGATCAGGTTGACGGCCAGCCAGGCCCAGCGGTTGCGCACCGACTTCCAGACCGATGCGAAAATATCTTCCTCTTCACGCAGACCCGCCATGTTGAGGACTTCGCTTTCGCTTTCCTCACGGATCAGGTCGACCATCTCGTCGATGGTCAGGCGGCCAATGAGCTTGCCGTTCTTGTCGACTACCGGCGCAGAGATCAGGTCGTAACGCTCGAAAGCCTGAGCAGCGTCATAGGCGTCCTCATCGGGATGAAAGCTGACCGGGTCATTGGCCATGACCTCGGCAACCTGCTTCTCCGGGTCGTTGACCAGCAGACGCTTGATCGACAGCACGCCCTTGAGCACCCCGTCGTAGTCGACCACGAACAGCTTGTCGGTATGCCCCGGCAGCTCCTTGAGGCGACGCAGGTAGCGCAACACCACCTCCAGGCTGACGTCCTCGCGGATGGTGACCATCTCGAAGTCCATCAGCGCACCGACCTGCTCCTCTTCATAGGAGAGCGCGGAACGCACCCGCTCGCGCTGCTGAGCGTCGAGGGTTTCCATCAGCTCATGGACGACGTCACGCGGCAGTTCGGATGCCAGATCCGCCAGCTCGTCGGCATCCATCTCCTTGGCCGCCGCGAGGATCTCATGATCCTCCATGTCGGCGAGCAGCGTCTCACGCACGGCGTCGGACACTTCGAGCAGGATGTCGCCGTCACGGTCCGCCTTGACCAGTTGCCAGATGGCAAGACGATCTTCCAACGGAAGGGCTTCGAGAATGTAAGCGACGTCGGCGGAGTGCAGATCATCGAGCTTGCGCTGCAGCTCGGCGAGGTTCTGCCGATGCACCAGACCTTCGACGCGGTCCTGATGGTGGCCTTCCTGGCGATGGGTAAGGTCTTCGACCAGTCTGTGCCGCTGCAGCAACTCGACCACCTGAGCGAGTCGGTCCTGCAGGCTTTCTTGCGGCTTCTTGGTTTCTACTTCTGACATGGCACACTCCGCCCCCAGCGGCGGCGCGCGCCCGCGAGGGTCAATCAGTCAATACGTGATTGCACACTTGGAATTCTGAGTTACTACTGGGTAAGTCCATGGTGAGGATCCACAAGCCCCGGCGGGGCTGACAGACGAATAATAACACGCTAATCAGCCATGTACGTGACAAAGGCATGGCAAGACAAGCGCTTGCAGCGTTTTCCTGAACCCGTCCGCATGAGTTCGAATACTGCGACGCACGTCATCAGGCAGAAGGCACGTGGCAACGGGCAGAGCAGCGACTAAGCTTGCCAGAACACGTCAGGGAGGACGTCACCATGCAATGGATACGCTGCACAGCCGTCTACGCCATTCTGCTCTGCCCAACCACACTGCCCGCGTCTAGCGTGTTTCGCTGCGAACATGGCGATGGCCATATCACCTTCAGCCAATATGGCTGCAGCGAAAGTCAGCAGCAGCGAATTCAGGACACCCACAACCCCAACCCCGGGAGCGTCGTCACCCCACTGACGCGCCCAGAGCCCACACCGAAAAGCGCAACGGAACCCTCTGAAAAGACGCTGACCGTGATCGGCGAGCAGCAGGACGGCTGTGGCAATGCCGTCATAGGCAGCGCCAGACGCGAAGCGATCATCAGGAAGCAGATACGCACCGGCATGACCCGCAAGGACGTCGAGAGCGCGCTAGGCAAGCCGCAGCGCATCAGCCAACGCAACGGCCAGACGACCTACCATTACACCAGCAAGGACAACAGCGAGCGGCGCACGGTCAGTTTCGACCAGAATGACTGCGTAATGGGAAAACGCTAGACAAAGAAAAAGGGCCTGCATCACTGCAGGCCCTTTTGGGTATGGCGGACTCAGGAGGATTCGAACCTCCGACCGCTCGGTTCGTAGCCGAGTACTCTATCCAGCTGAGCTATGAGTCCGTTGCAGATCACCTGAATGCCGTTGCATTCATGCGACCCTTGGCGCTTTTAGACCAGATCACCGCTGGTTGAAACAAAATGGTTCGTACTGCTACAAGCCATTCAATATGGCGGACTCAGGAGGATTCGAACCTCCGACCGCTCGGTTCGTAGCCGAGTACTCTATCCAGCTGAGCTATGAGTCCGTTGCAGATCACCTGAAAGCCAATGCGCCTTCATGCGACCCTTGGCGCTTTTAGACCAGATCACCGCTGGTTGAAACAAAATGGCCCGTACTGCTACAAGCCATTCAAGATGGCGGACTCAGGAGGATTCGAACCTCCGACCGCTCGGTTCGTAGCCGAGTACTCTATCCAGCTGAGCTATGAGTCCGTTGGTGTTTTTAGACCAGATCACCTCTGGTTTGTTTGCCAATCCGGCCTGAGCCTGATTTGCCAAATAATGGCGGAGAAGGGGGGATTCGAACCCCCGACACCCTTTTGAGGTGTACTCCCTTAGCAGGGGAGCGCCTTCGGCCACTCGGCCACCTCTCCGCAACACGGGGCGCATGATAAACATGTTTTCCCCGTTTGCAAACCAAAATTTCGATAAAAATTAGTGGTTTGGTTCTTCGCCCTTCTCTTTCTGGATGCGCTGGTAAATCTCTTCACGGTGAACGGCGACTTCCTTAGGCGCATTGACGCCAATCCGCACCTGATTACCTTTAACGCCCAACACGGTGACAGTGACTTCGTCACCCACCATCAGGGTCTCTCCGACCCGGCGAGTCAGAATCAGCATTCCTTTCTCCTTACGGATTCAATTTCGGACAACAAGTCTTTAAGCGGTTGCAAAGCACCGGCCAGAATCAAGACGAAACCGCCAGCACCCGAGTTTTGACCAGCGCGGACGGAAAGAAAGTTCCACCAACACCGACCAAAAGAGCAAAAGGCGCGGAATGACCGCGCCTCTTGCAGATGCCTCAGTCGCCTTGACGGGCCGGAGCATCGAGTTCGAACGCAGTGTGCAGGGCACGCACCGCCAATTCCAGATATTTCTCTTCGATGACCACCGAGACCTTGATCTCGGAGGTGGAGATCATCTGGATATTGATGTTTTCCTTGGCCAGCGCCTCGAACATACGGCTGGCCACACCGGCGTGGGAGCGCATGCCGACGCCGACGATGGACACCTTGGCGATGTTGACGTCACCGACCACCTCACGGGCCCCCAGCTCGCGCGCAGTGGCTTCCAGCACCTGTTGGGCGCTCTGGTAGTCGTTGCGGTGCACGGTGAAGGTGAAATCGGTGGTGTTATCGTGCGCGACATTCTGCACGATCATGTCCACTTCGATATTGGCGGAGCTGATCGGGCCAAGGATCTTGAACGCAACGCCCGGCAAATCAGGTACGCCACGGATGGTCAGCTTGGCTTCGTCGCGATTGAAAGCGATGCCGGAGATGATCGGCTGTTCCATGGATTCCTCTTCATCAAGGGTAATGAGGGTGCCCGGGCCCTCCTGGAAGCTGTGCAGAACGCGCAGCGGGACGTTGTATTTACCGGCGAATTCCACCGAGCGAATTTGCAAGACTTTCGAGCCCAGGCTGGCCATTTCCAGCATCTCTTCGAAGGTGATCTTCTCGAGGCGCTGGGCTTTCGGCACCACCCGCGGGTCGGTGGTGTAGACACCATCGACATCGGTGTAAATCTGGCACTCATCGGCCTTCAGGGCCGCCGCCAGAGCGACGCCAGTGGTGTCGGAACCACCACGCCCGAGGGTGGTGATGTTGCCCTGCTCGTCGACGCCCTGGAAGCCGGCCACCACCACCACGCGACCCGCTTTCAGGTCGGCACGGATATTGGTGTCGTCGATGCTCAGGATGCGCGCCTTGGTATGCGCGCTGTCGGTCAGGATGCGTACCTGGCTGCCGGTGTAGGACACCGCCGGCACGCCACGCTTGATCAGGGCCATGGCCAGCAGCGCGATGGTCACCTGCTCGCCGGTGGACACCATCACGTCCAGCTCGCGGGCTATCGGCTGGTCATCGCTGATCTGCCTGGCCAGTTCGATAAGGCGATTGGTCTCGCCGCTCATGGCCGATACCACGACGACGATGTCGTCACCCTTTTCGCGGAATTTCTTCACCTTCTCGGCGACCTGCGCGATACGCTCGACGGTGCCGACGGAAGTACCGCCGAATTTCTGTACGATCAAAGCCATTTCAAAGCTGCCTCAGCCCATGAAGGGCGCCCATTAAACAGACAACACCGCACACCACCAGACCGCTCGCCGGGCACGGCGGGCGATCTGGCCACGCTTGCGTTACGGGCCTTAGAGGCCCTGCTCGACGAACGGGCCGATCAGCGCCAGAGCGCCGTCCAGTGCGGCCGCATCGACCCCACCACCCTGCGCCATGTCCGGCCGACCACCACCTTTGCCGCCGACGGCAGCAGCGGCCTGTTTCATCAGGTCACCGGCCTTCAGCTTGCCAGTCAGATCCTGCGTCACACCGGCCACCAGAACGACCTTGTCGTCCTGCACGCCGCCGAGCAGGATCACTGCGCTGCCGAGCTTGTTCTTCAGTTGATCGACCAGCGCCAGCAAGCCCTTGCCATCCAGGCCATCGATGCGCGCGCTGAGCGTCTTGACGCCCTTGATCTCCACGGCCGAACCGGCCAGGTCGCTGCCTGCTGCACTGGCAGCCTTGGCCTTGAGCTGGTCCAGCTCCTTTTCCAGCTGGCGATTGCGATCGATCACCGCAGCGAGCTTGTCGAGAAGGTTGTCGCGACTGCCCTTGACCAGCGACGCGGCCTCCTTCAATTGCTCTTCCGCACCATTGAGGTAGGCGAACGCGGCAGCACCGGTAACCGCTTCGATACGCCGTACACCCGCCGCCACACCGCCTTCGCTGACGATTTTGAACACACCGATATCACCGGTACGGCTGGCGTGGATGCCGCCACACAGCTCGACCGAGAAGCCATCGCCCATGGTCAGCACGCGCACGTTGTCGCCGTACTTCTCACCGAACAGCGCCATGGCACCCTTGGCCTTGGCGCTTTCGATATCCATCTCTTCGGTCTGCACGGGCGTATTGCGGCGCACTTCGCGGTTGACGATTTCTTCCAGCTCCCTGAGCTGCTCCGGCTTGATCGCCTCGAAGTGACTGAAGTCGAAGCGCAGGCGCTGACTGTCCACCAGCGAGCCTTTCTGCTGCACGTGCTCACCAAGGACCTGACGCAACGCGGCATGCAACAGGTGAGTCGCCGAGTGATTGAGCCCGGTTGCAGTACGCACCGAGGCATCCACTTCGGCATTGATGGTGGCGCCCACGCTCAGGCTGCCCTTGCTGACCACGCCGTGGTGCAGCCAGGCACCGCCTACCTTGGTGGTGTCGCGCACGTCGAAACGCACGCCCGGGCCTTCGAGGAAACCACAGTCACCGATCTGGCCACCGGATTCGGCATAGAACGGCGTCTGGTCGAGAACCACCACGCCCTCCTCGCCTTCGCTCAGGGTGTCGACGGATTGACCGTCGCGCAGCAGCACCAGCAGCTCGCCACTGGCAACGGTGGCGGTGTAACCGAGGAAGCGGGTATCGGCGTCGACCTTGACCAGGCTGTTGTAGTCCACCCCGAAGGAACTGGCGGAGCGCGCACGCACGCGCTGAGCTTCCATCTCGCGCTCGAAGCCGGCCTCGTCGAGGGTCAGCTCGCGCTCACGGGCGATGTCACCGGTCAGGTCCATCGGGAAGCCGTAGGTATCGTACAGTTTGAAGATCACTTCGCCCGGAATCACCGTGCCGCTGAGTTCGGCAAGGTCCTGCTCGAGGATCTTCAGCCCTTGCTCCAGGGTCTTGGCGAACTGCTCTTCTTCGGTTCTCAGCACGCGCTCGATATGCGCCTGCTGCTGCTTGAGCTCCGGGAAGGCTTCGCCCATCTCGCTGGCCAGTGCCGCGACGATCTTGTGGAAGAAACTGCCCCTGGCGCCCAGCTTGTTGCCGTGACGGCAGGCGCGGCGGACTATGCGGCGCAGCACGTAGCCGCGGCCCTCGTTGGACGGGGTGACGCCGTCGGCGATCAGGAAGCTGCAGGAGCGGATGTGGTCAGCCACCACTTTCAGCGACGCGTCGCCGTTGTTGGCGCAGCCGATAGCCTGGGCGCTGGCATCGAGCAGGCTCTGGAACAGGTCGATCTCGTAGTTCGAGTTGACATGTTGCAGGACGGCGCTGACGCGCTCCAGGCCCATGCCGGTGTCCACGCTCGGCGCCGGCAGCGGGTGCAGAACACCGTCAGCCGTGCGGTTGAACTGCATGAACACGTTGTTCCAGATTTCGATGTAACGGTCGCCGTCTTCTTCCGCAGAGCCGGGTGGGCCGCCCCAGATGTGGTCGCCGTGGTCGAAGAAGATCTCGGTGCACGGGCCGCACGGGCCGGTGTCACCCATGGTCCAGAAGTTGTCGGACGCGTATGGCGCGCCCTTGTTGTCGCCGATGCGGATCATCCGCTCGGCCGGCACACCGACTTCCTTGTTCCAGATGTCGTAAGCCTCGTCATCGGTGGCGTAGACCGTTACCCAGAGTTTTTCCTTGGGCAGGTTCAGCCACTTCTCACCGGTGAGGAATTCCCAGGCGAAGTGGATGGCATCACGCTTGAAATAGTCGCCAAAGCTGAAATTGCCGAGCATTTCGAAGAAGGTGTGGTGACGCGCGGTATAACCGACGTTTTCCAGGTCATTGTGCTTGCCACCGGCACGCACGCATTTCTGGCTGGTCGCGGCGCGGGTATAGGCGCGCTTTTCCAGGCCCAGGAAGCAGTCCTTGAACTGGTTCATGCCTGCGTTGGTGAACAGCAACGTCGGGTCGTTGTTCGGAATCAGGGAGCTGGAAGCGACACGGGTGTGCCCCTTCTCTTCGAAGAAGCTCAGGAAAGCTTCACGGATTTCTGCGCTTTTCATTGGGCATTTTCCAGGAAAACAGGCGGCCACGGCGAAGCCGGCAAAAGCCCGCATTATATCGGGCTTGTCCGTGGCGGCTAGGGCATAGCCTGAATTATTTCCCGCAGGCTCGATGGCCGGAAATCAGCGGCCTGCACCACTGGCCGGCAAACCGGAAGTGGGCTGCATGATACGGTCCGCAGGCCAGGTCGGCATGGCAGGAGCCTGGCCCATGGGGCAGCCTCAGGCGCGAAACGCGGCGAAGGCCTCGATCACCTGCCCCACAGCATCGGCCCCCACATCCAGATGGGTGACCATACGCAGACGTGGTGCAGCGCTGAGGCGAATGCCGCGCTCGGCGCAGAAGGCTTTCAGTTCGCCGGCACGCTCACCGATCTGCACGTAGACCATGTTGGTCTGCACCGGCTCGACCGAGTAACCCAGCTCACGCAGGCCTGCCGCCAGGCAATCGGCATTGGCGTGATCCTCGACCAGCCGCTCGACCTGATGATCCAGCGCGTACAGCCCAGCGGCCGCCAGCACGCCAGCCTGACGCATGCCGCCACCGACCATCTTGCGCAGGCGCCGGGCCTTGCCGATCAGCGCCTCACTGCCGCACAGCACGGACCCTACCGGCGCCCCCAGGCCCTTGGACAGGCACACGGAAACGGAGTCGAAATGCCGAGTGATTTCACTCGCCTCGACATTCTGCCTGACGGCCGCATTGAACAGGCGAGCACCGTCGAGGTGCAGCGCCAGGCCCCTGTCGCGGGTAAAGGCGCGGGCGGCAGCCAGATACTCCAGCGGCAGTACTTTGCCCTGCATGGTGTTCTCCAGCGCCAGCAGACGGGTGCGGGCGAAATGAAAGTCGTCCTGCTTGATCGCCGCCTCGACACGGGCCAGATCCAGCGAGCCATCGAGCTCCATGTCCAGCGGTTGGGGCTGAATCGAGCCGAGCACGGCAGCGCCGCCGCCCTCGTACTTGTAGGTATGCGCCTGCTGGCCGACGATGTATTCGTCGCCGCGCTCGCAGTGGGCCATCAGGCCCAGCAGGTTGCTCATGGTGCCGGTCGGTACGAACAGCGCCGCGGCGAACCCCAGTTGCTGCGCCAGGCGCTCTTCCAGGCGGTTGACGGTCGGATCCTCGCCATACACGTCGTCGCCCAGCTCGGCGGCCAGCATCGCTTCTCGCATGCCGGCAGTGGGCTGGGTGACGGTGTCGCTACGCAGATCGATGATAGGCATGGGCACTCCTGTGCGAGCAGGTGAACGGAGGATGGCAATGCCATCACCCCAGTAGAGAGGCGTCGGCCGGGACGATGAGGATGCCGGCGCGCTGGCCATTATGCACTTTGGGGTTGGGGAAAATGATGCGTGCGCCCTGCTCCTCGACCACCCAGCGGCTGCTGGCCAGGTCTTCCGCCAGCAGATAGCCGGGCGCCAGTTCGGTGAAATTCTCCACGTCGGCGGGCAGGTGCAAGGTAAAGGCGTCGCTGTGCTTGATCACCTCACGGGCGAAGGCGAACAGTTGAAGGTGCTCGGTAGCGGCCTCGTCCACCGGTGGTTCGCAGCCTTCGATGAGCGCTTGCAGACGGAGCTCCAGGCGGTCCAGATTGACCAGTTCGTTGTGCCCGAACGGTCTGGCCTTGCCCAGCTCGAGGGTGAATGCTTCGGCCCCCAGCCCGGCGTAGGTGTAGGCACTGAAGGTGGTCGATGGCTGACTTTGCAGGAGCACCGCGTCGATGCCGGCAGCCTGCAGGCGTGCACACTCGTGCCGCGACTGACGACGCCCCTCGACCCAGGGATACAGGGCGAACTGCTCGATCCGCGACGCGCGGATGGCCGTATGCAAGTCGTAATGCAGACGGGTACGTCCGGCATCGGCGAAGAACGAAGCCGCCAGGTGCTCCAGCTCACAGGCGCGCATCGCCTCGGCACCACTGCTCAGCTCATGCCGACCACTGAACAGGCGATTGATGTCCTGCTCGATGAAGCGTTCACCACGGCGCATCGCCGGTGGGTTGCCGAACAGCAGCAGCAAACGCGCGTGCGGCTGCAGCTCGTTACGGGCGATGCGCCGCAGCAACCTGTCGAGCAGCTCGATCGGCGCCGTCTCGTTGCCATGGATACCCGCCGAGAGCAGCAGGTCCATGCCATTGTCGCGACCACCAGCCGGTGTCACTTCGAGTGCCCCCTCGGCCAGCCATCGCAGGCGCGTACCCTCCGGCGTCAGCTGGATCTTCGAGGCCGGCTCGTGGCCGGCCAGGGTCAGTTCGAGCAGTTTGCCGAGGGCGAGCATGGGCGTTCCTCAGTGATTGCAATCCGGACCATGGACATGATCGTCATCGGCGCCGTCATCGGCCGGCTCCATCTCCAACTCCAGGCTCACCAGGTTGGTCGCCAGCGGGCGCAGCAGCAGGTTGGCGTATTCGGTATCACCCTCGGCGACATCCACGCCAATCATCAACTGGCCGTTGCCGACCTGCTGAATCCACACTTCCTTGCCCTGCCAGAGCACGGCGAAACGGGTGCACGACGTTTCCAGCTGGGTGCCGTCGCTGTCTTCGAGAATCAGTTGCAGGGCGTCGCTCATAGGTACTCCAGGGTCAATGGCGGCTCATGATGCGAGCCGACTCAATTCAATTGAAAGGGATATACGGCGCCGAGTCCAAGAATTCGGGTCAACTCGTCCAGCGCGGTTCGGCATTCGTTCAGCAGCTGTGGATCGGCCAGATCACTTTCGCTCAGGCGATCCCGGTAATGGTGATCGACCCACTGCAAAAGCCGTTCGTACAGCACCGAGGTGAGCATCACGCCGGGGTTCATCGCCGCCTGCTCCCGAGCGGTCAATGCCACCCGCAAGCGCAAACACGCCGGACCGCCACCGTTCTGCATGCTCTGTTTGAGGTCGAAGGCGCGCACTTCGGCAATCGGCCCATCGCTGCCCAGCAGCGTCTGCAGATAGGCCCAGACCCGCTGGTTGCCGCGGCATTCTTCCGGCACGACCAGCAGCATACGCCCGTCGGCGCGGGTCAACAGCTGGCTGTTGAACAGATAGGAGCGCACCGCATCCTCGACGCCCACCGCATGGCGCGGCACGCAAACCGTCTGCAATCGGCCGCCCTGACGCGCGAGCTTGTCACCGAGTTCGCCGATGACCCGTTCACTGTCGAGGAAGGCATCTTCATGGTGGAACAGCACCTCGCCATTACCCACCGCAATCACATCGTTGTGGAACACGCCCTGATCGACCACCGCAGGGTTCTGCTGAGCGAACACTACTGCAGCGTCACGCAGACCATGCAGACGCGCCACCGCCTGGGAAGCTTCCAGCGTCTGTCGCGCCGGATAGCGCTGCGGTGCCGGCAGGCGCAGGTCGAAGGCACTGCGGCCGAAGACGAAGAACTCCACCCCCGGCTCGCCGTAGTCACGGCAGAAACGGGTGTGATTGGCCGCTCCCTCATCGCCGAACTGGCTGACCGCAGGCAAGGCGGCATGGTGGGCGAAGTAGCGCTCGTCGGCGAACATCGCCGCCAGCACACGGCTGGTGGTCGGGTGTTCGATGGAGCGATGGAACTTGCAGTTGAGATTGGCCGCGGTGAAATGCACGCGCCCGTCGGCGGTATCGGCACCCGGGCTGACGGTGGCGGCGTTGGCCGTCCACATGCTCGACGCCGAGCAACTGGCGACCAGCAGCGGCATGGCCTCGCGTGCCGCCCTCTCGATCACCTGAGCGTCGCTGCCACTGAAACCGCAGCGCCTCAGCGCCTGCACATCGGGCCGTTCCTGAGGCGCCAGCACGGCCTGGGCAAAGCCCATGTCCATCAGCGCCTTCATCTTGGCCAGCCCCTGACGGGCGGCCTCCCGAGGGTTGGAGGCGACCTGGCCGTTGTTCTGCGAGGCGACGTTGCCGTAGGACAGGCCACCATAGTTGTGCGTGGGGCCAACCAGCCCGTCGATGTTCAGCTCGCAGGCCGAAGCGCTTGAACGACTCATAGGCTGACTCCCGGCGCCAGGCTGTCGGGCAGCACCAGACGCTCGCTTTCCAGCGAGGCGACCGGGTAGGCGCAGTAGTCCGCCGCATAGTAGGCGCTGGGGCGGTGGTTACCCGAAGCGCCGATGCCGCCGAACGGCGCGCTGCTGGCGGCGCCGGTCAGCGGCTTGTTCCAGTTGACGATGCCGGCGCGGCTGCGCAGCCAGAACTGCTCGTAACGTTCGCGGGAATCGGATAACAAACCGGCCGCGAGACCGAAACGGGTGGCATTGGCCTCCTCGATGGCGGAATCGAAGTCGGCATAGCGAATCACCTGCAGCAGCGGCCCGAAAATCTCCTCGTCGCTGCGCGGCTGCACGGCGGTCACGTCGATGATCCCGGGCGTCAGCAGGGCGGCGCCTTCCAGCGGCTGGCTCATGTCCAGCAGCGGTCGCGCGCCCTTGTCGACCAGACGCATCTGCACCTTGAGCAGGTGTTGAGCCGCATCGAGGGAGATCACCGCCCCCATGAACGGCGCCGGCTGGGCGTTGAACGCACCGACCTTGAGGCTTGCCGCCACGCTGACCAGACGCGCCAACAGCGCGTCGCCCCAGGCCCCTTCCGGGACCAGCAGGCGCCTGGCGCAGGTACAGCGCTGACCGGCGGAGAGGAAAGCGGACTGGATGATGCAGTAAACCGCCGCGTCGATGTCGGCGACCTCTTCTACGATCAACGGATTGTTGCCGCCCATCTCCAGCGCCAGGATGGTCTCCGGGTGGCCGCCGAACTGAGCGTGCAACAGATTGCCGGTGCGGCTGGAGCCGGTGAAGAACAGCCCATCGATACCCGGATGAGCCGCCAGCGCGGCGCCGGTTTCCCGCGCCCCTTGCAGCAGATTCAGCACGCCCGCTGGCAAGCCCGCCTCGATCCAGCACTCGAGCGTCAACTCGGCCACTTTCGGCGTCTGCTCGCTGGGTTTGAATACCACGCAGTTACCAGCGAGCAAGGCCGGCACGATATGCCCATTGGGCAGGTGGCCTGGAAAATTGTAGGGGCCGAACACGGCGATCACGCCGTGTGGCTTGTGGCGCAGCACGCTGCCCTGCACGCCTTGTTTGTGCCCCGTGCGCTCTGCGTGGCTCTGAACCGAAATGGCCACTTTGCCGATCATGCTGGCGACTTCGGTAGCAGCCTCCCACAACGGTTTGCCGGTCTCTTCGCCGATAGCCTGCGCAAGCTCATCCTGCCGGGCCTTGAGGACCGCAGCAAAACGCTCGAGCAGCGCGATTCGCTCGTTCGATGGCACACGGGCCCATTCAGGAAATGCATCGCGAGCGGCCTGCACAGCAGCCTCGACCTGCTCGGCATCAGCTTCACGGCCGACCCAGAGCACCTGCTGGCTGACCGGGTCGAGGGATTCCAGGGTATTGCCCTGTCCTATCTGCCAGAGACCTGCAATGTAATGCGTGCTCATGGTCTATCACTCCAGGCTTCACGGTTCGACAGGCCACCGCAGGCGATGGCCTTGTACCTGTAACGGCTGCCGCTCTCATGGCGGCATCACCGGTCGGAGCAGACGGTACGTCGCCCCCGATCACATCGAAAACACGGCGTCAGGCCTGCGCGGCCAACATCACTGCGCGCACCTGATCCCCCACGCTCAGGCGCAGGCGCCTGGCGGTCAGCGGGTCGACCACCAGAGTGCCAGCGGCCATGCGCGCCCTTGCCGCGGTAATTCGGCAATCCTCGCGCTTGCGGTTGTGCACCAGATACACCGGCGCATCGTCCCCTGGCGTACCGATGGCGAGAACCAGCAACTGGCTGTCGCGAATCGCGCGTATCTTCGCGGTCTCCGCCTCTATGGCCGGGCCGGCATCGAAGATGTCGACGTACCCCTGATAGCTGAACCCTTCCGATTTGAGCATCGCCAGGGCCGGCTCGGTGTCCGGGTGCACGCGGCCGATCACGTCCCGTGCGGCCTCGGACAGGAAGCAGGTGTACAGCGGGAACCTGGGCATCAGCTCGGCGATGAACGCCTTGTTGCCGACGCCGGTGAGGTAGTCCGCCTGGGAGAACTCCATGCGGAAGAAGTGCCGGCCGAGGCATTCCCAGAACGGTGAACGGCCCTGCTCATCGGACACGCCGCGCATCTCGGCGATGATCTTTTCGCCGAACTGCTCGCGAAACTCGGCGATGAACAGCAGGCGCGCCTTGGACAGCAGGCGCCCATTCAGGCCGTTGCGGTGATCGGCGTGCAGGAACAGCGAGCACAGCTCCGAATGACCGGTCAGGTCATTGGCCAGAAACAGGGTCGGCACCTGGCGGTGGATATTCAGTTCCTGAGAGGCGCAGACCGTGAGGCCGACCCGGTAGTTGTACCAGGACTCCCGCAAGCCGACGCCACCCGCGATCGCGGAAATACCCAGCACGCGGCCGTCGTCGTCCTCGAGCACGAACATGTAATCGCAATCGCCGCGCTCGGCTTCACCGCGAAAGGTCTTCTCGGCACGACCGACCCGGTAGGCCAGGCGTGCCTCGTTGGCCGGCAGGGTAGTCAACCCGGTGCCGGTACTGCGCGCCAGGTCAATCAGCGCCGGCAGGTCACCGGCACGTACGGAGCGAACGATCATGATGCCTCCGAAAAACTGCGAGCCAGCCAGGTGGCATTCATTGCTGACACCTTCATACCGCCACCAGCCTTACCTGACCGCCTTCGACGACACCAAGCGTCTGCGCGGTGAGCGGGTCGAGCACAGCGGGCTGGCCGGGCGCCCAGTTCATCTCGGCGATCACCGCACGAAAGCCCTGCAACTGCTCGTTGCTGACCAGATAGGGGCGGCCGCTGCCGTCGGCTTCGCCGAACACCACAGGCGCCACCACGCTCTGGGCGATGGAGCGAATGCCCGAGGTCCGCGCATGCAGGGTCGGCCCGCCATCGAAGATATCGATGTAGTGATCGGTCTCGAAACCGTCACGCATGAGAATGTCGAAGGACACCTGCGCACGCGGATGCACCAGGCCCATGGACTCCTGCGCGGTATCCGGCAGCAGTGGCACGTAGATCGGGTAGTGGGGCATCAGCTCGGCGAGGTAGGCCCGGCTGCGCAGACCGCACAGTCGCTCGGCCTCGCCATAGCTCATGCCGAAGAAATGCCGCCCCACCGCATCCCAGAACGGCGACTCGCCCGCGTCGTCGCTCTCGCCGACGATCTCCACCACCATGGCATCGGCGAACCGCTCCGGGTGGCAGGCCGCGAACAACAGACGAGCACGGGAGTTGAGCTCGGACCAGACACTGTCGACCAGCGAGCGCTCGACGTAGAAACTGGTCAGCAGGCTGTTGCCGGTCAGATCGTGGCACAGCGAAAGCACGTGAATCTTGTTGTGGATCTTCAGCTCACGGGAGTTGTGAACGAAGGTCTCGTTGCGAAAGCTGTAGAACGGCTCGGAATAGCCTGCCGAGGCGACGATGCCGGAGCAGCCGACCAGGCGCCCGGACTCGCTGTCCTCCAGCACGAAGAAATAGCGTTCCTCGCCATTGAAGCTCACTTCGGCCGCGAACGAGGCCTCGGAGGCAGCGATCTTGTCGCGCAGCCGCTCGGCGTTGTCCGGCAGCGAGGTGACCCCTACCGGGCTGTCGGCAGCCAGGCGCTGCACTTCAGCGAGGTCGGTCATTCGCGCGGGGCGCATAACCAGCATGGTGTCACTCCTTAAGCAGAGCCCGGGCACAGCAGTCCCGGTAGCGAGAACCATCATCCATGGGGCCGGCCGGAACATCCGGGCGGACGGGCAAGAGCACTGGCGGCACTCGGGCCGCCAGGCAAATCAGGCAGCGGCAACCACCTTGGCCACCGCGCGCTCGAAGCGCTGCAGACCTTCGTCGATATCGGCGTCCTCGACCACCAGGCTCGGTGCGAAACGCACCACGTCCGGCCCGGCCTGAAGGATCATCAGATTCTCTTCGGCCGCGGCGTCGAAGAACGCGCGCGCCTTGCCCTTCCAGGCCTCGGACAACACAGCACCAATCAACAGGCCCATGCCGCGCACACCGGAGAACACGCCGTACTGCTCGCCGATCTGCTCGAGGCGCGCCTTGAAGCGCTGGTGCTTGGCTTTCACGCCGTCCAGCACCTCGGGGGTATTGATCACGTCGAGGACCGCGCCGGCCACCGCACAACCGAGCGGGTTGCCGCCATAGGTGGTGCCGTGGGTGCCGACCGCCAGATGGCTGGCGAGCGCCTCGGTGGTCAGCATCGCGGCGATCGGGAAGCCGCCGCCCAGGCTCTTGGCGCTGGACAGCACGTCTGGCGTCACGCCGTAGTGCTGGTAGGCGAACAGATGACCGCTGCGGCCCAGGCCACTCTGTACCTCGTCGAACACCAGCAGCGCATTGTGCTGATCGCACAGCTCGCGGGCGCCCTGCAGGTAAGCCTGATCGGCTGGCAGTACGCCGCCCTCGCCCTGAATGGGCTCCAGCACTACGGCGCAGGTCTTGTCGCTGATCGCCGCCTTGAGCGCGTCAAGATCGTTGTACGGCACATGGGTGATGCCCTGGATCTTCGGTCCGAAGCCATCGGAGTACTTCGGCTGGCCACCCACGCTCACGGTGAACAGGGTGCGCCCGTGAAAGCTGTTGGTGGCGGCGATGATTTCGTACTTGTCAGCGCCAAACCGGTCATGGGCCACACGACGCGCCAGCTTGAAGGCCGCCTCGTTGGCTTCCGCGCCCGAGTTGCAGAGGAACACGCGCTCGGCGAAGGTGGCATCGACCAGCTTCTTGGCCAGGCGCAGCGCCGGCTCGTTGGTGAATACGTTGGACACGTGCCACAGGGTGTTGGCCTGCTCGGTCAGCGCCTTGACCAGCGCCGGGTGCGCATGGCCGAGGACGTTGACGGCGATGCCGCCGGAGAAGTCGATCAGTTCACGACCACTCTGATCCCAGACGCGCGAACCGGCACCACGCACCGGCACGAAGGCCGCGGGCGCGTAGCTGGGCACCATCACCTGGTCGAAATCGGCGCGTTGCACCGGGTCGTGCTGAACGGACATCGGAACTCTCCTGACGAGACACGCAAGCCCCGACGGGCCAGCGATGCGAAAGATTGTAGGGGGTGCTCGAGGGGCAGCATTGCCGGCATGCGACAACTTCTTACAGCGCCAACCCAGGCTCCAGACGCTCGCGACAAGAGCCGCACGACGCGTCGGTGAGGCGCAGTTTAAACGCTGCCGCTATCCAGACGCACGGGGTGGCAGCTATTTAACCTTTCAAGGGCTGCGAACGGCCACTGCCAGTTGCGTCAGAGCGCATGAAAAAAGCGGTCCGGGTTTAAAACGCACATATGAAAATTATTTGCATCCAACCCTCTGCAGCATATTGCCAGCGCCAGGTGTGACGGTGATATCATTTTGCTCGCATCACGACGCTCGTTCGTGAACGGCGTCCTGCAATGTGCTGATCAAGGATATGACAGCCAAGTGCAGTTCAACCCAACGCAATGCATCGACTCGTCCAGTCAAGGAAGCGCGAGATGACCGCTAAAGAACAACAACTCACCGAACTGCTCACCCTCACTTCACGCACGATCACTCACATGACAGCCGCGATGACCGCGTTGTCGTTCGATCTGCTGCGCAGCGATGACAGCGGTGTTCGCTCCGCCGCCTCGAAGATGATCACCCGCCTTGGTGCGGTCAGCCAGGAACTCGATCAGCAATGGGCGCTGATCAGTGAACTGACCGGCGTGGAAGCCCCTGACCGACACGACACCATCGAAGAAGTCCAGCTGCATACCGCCTGAATCAGGCCGCTTCGCCCTGGCCGACCGCTTGGCACTGTCGGCCCGTAAGCGTCTTGGCCCATACTCAGCGCTCATGTGCGCCGTATGCAGGTCATCGCGGCTGCGTCTGCCCACCCCGTTACAGGAACACCGCCGATGAGCGCCCCCAGCACCCGAGTCATGTTGTATGCCAGTGATCCGGGCAGGACCTGCGCCTTTTACGAGCGCCATTTCGGCTTCGTGAGCAGCGCGCAAGATCAGGGCGTGATCGAGCTGCACCACCCTCGTGGCGGCCTCATTCTGCTGATACACCGCGCCGCGGTATCGCTGAAAGGCAACCAGGCCCGCGTCAAGCTGGTGTTCGACGTGGAGAACCTGGAGGCCTTCCGCGGTCGCGCGCTGAGCAATGGCCTGGAGTTCGGCCCGATCCACCAGGGCGAGGGCTACGGCTTCGCCAACAGCAAGGACCCGGATGGCAATGGCGTGAGCATCTCCAGCCGGGCGTTCCGCTCGCGTTAACCTGCCTCAGGTACGCGCAGCCAGGTACTCACGCTGCAGGACCGCCACCAGCTCGGCTGCCGGCATGGCCCGTACCAGGGCGGCACCCTGCCCCGCCCAATGAGCAGCGAACTCGGCATTACCGGCTTTCGCCGCTGCGGCGATGAGCTGCTTGCCGGCATCGTAGGCGATACCGAAACCCGGCACCGGCGGATGCCCGGCCGCGCCCACCTCGGCCATGAAGCGGTTGAGAATGCCGCGCGCCGGACGCCCGGAGATCACCGTGGTCACCTGCGTGACCTGCGCGCGCACGCTGCCCAGCATGGCTCGGTAAGCATCGTTGGCCGCCGACTCCGGACAGAGTATGAATGCCGTACCCAACTGGGCCGCGCAGGCGCCCAGGGTCATGGCAGCGGCGATACCGGCGCCGTCCATGATGCCGCCTGCGGCGATCACCGGTCGCGACAGATGGCGCACCAGCACACGCACCAGCGCCAGGGTGCCGATCCCCTGATCGCCACGCAGCGGGTCGAAGACGCCACGGTGGCCACCCGCCTCGATACCCTGGGCGACGATCACATCGATACCGGCCTCTTCCAGCTGGTACCCCTCCTCCAGCGTGGTCGCCGACGCCAGCAGCGTGATGCCGGCCTTCTTCAACGCATCGATACGATCCTGGGCAGGTAGCCCAAGGTGAAAGCTGACGATCGGCGGGCGCTCTTCCAGCAGTACCTCGAGCTGACCGTCATCGTTCTGAAAGCTGCTGTAGATGTCACCGATGGCTCGTGGAGTCGGCACATCGAACTCGGCGAAGTAAGGCTGCAGGTGATCCAGCCAGGCTTGCTCCGCGGCCCGATCGACAACGCTGGGGCGATGACAGAAGACGTTGACGTTGAACGGCCTGCGGGTGCCGGCACGGGTCTCGATGATCATCTGCCGCCCGGCGTCGGCCTTTACCGCAGCGATGGAGATGGAACCCAGGCCACCGGCATTGCTGACCGCTGCGGCCAATGCCGGTGTGGCGGTGCCAGCCATCGGCGCCTGAATGATCGGATACTCGATACCCAGTGCTGCACAGTTCATACGGTCCTCGGTGATGTCCGTTGCAGGGGCCTGCGACTATAGCCCACTGATCATTCGAAATCCCGACGCAGGGTCTGCAGCACCTGCTCATGCAGAGCATCGACCAGTGCCGGCAGTGCAGGCGCACGGCTGCGTATCACCACCACATCGAGCAATGGCAGGCCCGGCAGCCCCTGGGCAGCGCCAAGCACCTGCAAGCTGGACGGTACGCAACACCGGGTCAATACACCGAGCGCTGCGCCGCTTTGCGCCACCGCCAGTTGCCCGGCCACGCTGGGGCTGTTGTAGACCACACGGTAATCGCGCCCCAGCACCTCGAGGCTCTTGAGCACGCGGCTGCGCGCCTGGCTGCCCAACTCGTACACGGCAATGGGCAGCGGGGTTAGCCGCCAGGTTTCCTGCCGCGCATTGCCGACCCACACCAGCTCCTCGCGAAACAGCAGCTCGCCGCGCTGCGGCTTGTCACGCGTGACGATGGCCACATCCATCTCGCCGCTTTCGACCTTGGGAATCAGCTGCGTGGAAGGCTCACACACCAGATTCACCTGCACAGCGGGCTGAGCGCTGGCGAAGTCGTTGAGCAACGGGGTCAGATAACCCAGCGCGTAGTCATCGGGGATACCAAGCGAGATACTGCCCTCCAGCCGCACGCCACCCAAGGCCAGCAGCGCTTCACGGTGCACCCGCAGCAGCTTGCGGGCATACCCGAGCAACTCTTCGCCTGCCGGCGTCAGGCTCAGGTGCCGTGGCCCACGCAGTAGCAAGGGACGCCCCACCGCTGCTTCGAGTTTCTTGATCTGCATGCTTACCGCCGACTGCGAACGTGCCAGCCCCGCGGCCGCGGCCGTCAGCGAACCACTGCCGACCACCGCGACGAATGCCTGCAACCAATCGATCTGCAAATCCTGTCTGGCCATGGCTTACCATTCGATTATCGAATAACAAGCCACACTATAATCCGTTTTACGGGATCACCCGCTCTTGGCACCCTGCTCGCTATCCGACAAACAGACCTGCAAGGCACACCATGAGTCAGCGCATCGCCCACCTTCAATTGCATTGCGCCGCCCTGCTGGTGGGCGTATCCGCGCTGTTCGGCGAATCGCTGAACGTCAGCGCGAGCATGATCGTGCTCGGCCGTGCCGCGTTCGCCCTGCTGGCCTTGAGCATGCTCTGCCTGTGCTTGAATCTGCGACCCTGGCGCGGCATCAGCGGTGGCACCATCGCCAGACTGCTGACCACCGGGGTGGCGCTGGGTGGCCACTGGATTCTGTTTTTCCTGGCGGTAAAGACCAGCGGCGTGGCGGTGGCCACCCTGGGCTTCGCGTCGTTTCCGGCCTTTACAGCACTGCTCGAGCGCCTGCTGTTCGGTCAGCGCCTGGGACGTAGCGACCGGCTGATTCTGTTGCTGGTATCGGCAGGCCTGGTTCTGGTCACACCCTCCTTCGACCTGCGCGATGGTGCTACCGAGGGCCTGCTCTGGGGCGTGCTGTCCGGCGCCAGCTATGCTGCCATCGCGGTCGCCAACAAACACGTTTCCAGCAAGGTCGATGGTTTGTCGTCGTGCTGGTGGCAATGCCTGGCCATCAGCGTGGCGCTGCTGCCCTGGTGCTTGTGGGAGCTCCCCGCGATCGGCCGCCACGACTGGTGGCAACTGGCGGCCCTGGGCGTGCTCTGCACGGCGCTGGCCTACAGCCTGTTCATCGCCTCGCTGCGCCATGTCCATACGCATACCGCAGCGGTGGTGATCGCCATGGAGCCGATCTACGCCATCGCCGGGGCCTGGCTGCTCTTCGGCTCGGTCCCGAGCGTCGGCATGGTGCTGGGCGGCCTGCTGATTCTCGGCGCAGTCGCCTGGGCGGGGCTGAAGAGCAAAATCTGACTTACCGGACAACATCTGCGCGCCTGCAACGGGTCATACGAAACCCAGGCAGGGCCTGGGCATCGGTCGAGCCATTCGTCGTTCGCCGAGTCGAGCTCATGCCCTCACGCTAGCTTTCGCCCAGGAGTTTTATCGCCTATGCTGCGGCTTCGGGCATCAGACCCGTACCGCGCAGACCTGCATTCCCGCGCGCAACAACATTCACTGCCCAGCGCAGTGAAACCGGCATCCGGCCTGATCGAAGGATCATCGACACGACGGCCATGACCGGTGCCCGCCTTGCCTTCTGGGGCAGCCACATAGCCTGCACTGCATATCAACGGACTTCAGGGCATTGTGACCATGGATTGTTTGATCATCTATTCGCGCGACGGCGAAAGGCGATTCCAGACCCTCACCACCCGCTTCATACCCAACATGAAAGCGGTGGAATTCACCGTACTCAGCGCCGAGCTGCCTGCCGGCCATCTCTCGCAAGGTGCGAACCAGGCGAGCGGCTCGGTGCGAGAGCTGATTCGGCAGCTAGGCATCGAGATCATCGACGTGCTGCCGGTGCGCAAATCCGTGCCGCCGGATGAGAAACGAGCGTGACCCGGCGCACGTCGCTCAGGGCTGCCAGGTGGTACGTTCGCCACTGAGCTTGTGGTCGAGAAAGCTGGCAGCACTGATCAGCGCCAGATGACTCAGCGCCTGCGGCGTATTGCCCAGGTGATGGGCTCGCCGATCGAGCTCCTCGGCGTACAGCCCCACCGGGTTGGCGTAGCGCAGCAGCTGCTCGAACTCCAGATGCGCCTGATCGACACGCCCGGCGCGTGCCAGACACTCCACGTACCAGAACGAGCAGGCGACGAACGAGCCCTCCTCGCCTTTCAGGCCGTCGTCGGTGCGGTAGCGATAGACCATGCCGTCGCGCACCAGTTGCTGCTCGATGGCTTCCAGCGTCGCCAGCCAGCGTGGGTCGCTGGCGCCGACGAAACGCATGAGCGGCATCAACAGCATCGAACCGTCGACGTCCTGACAGCCGATGCGCTGAATGAAGTGCCCGCAGTCCTCATCCCAGAAGTTGCTCCAGATGTCGTCATGAATGGCCTGACGCTGGTCGTTCCAGCGCGCGAAAGGCGCCGGCAGCGAGCGCTTCTCCGCCAGACGGATGGCTCGATCCAGCGCTACCCAGCACATCAGCCGCGAATGCAGAAAGTGCTGCTCCTCGCCGCGTATCTCCCAGATGCCGACGTCCTTCTGCTGCCAGCTGTCGCAGACCTGATCGACGATGCCCACCACATGGTGCCAGCCGTCGTGGGAGATCGCCTCACCGTACTTGTTGGCGAGGTACACCGCGTCCAGCAACTCGCCGAAGATATCCAGCTGAACCTGATCATGGGCCTCGTTGCCGATCCGTACCGGCTGCGCCCCACCATGCCCGGAAAGATGATCGAGAGAGGTCTCCGGCAATTCATACTGGCCACGAAGGCTGTAGAGGATACGCAGGTGAGCCGGGGTTTCCGAGCAGTCGTCGACGCGCTCGCGCACCCAGCGCATGAAGGCATTGGCCTCTTCGGTAAAGCCCAGGCGCATGAATGCGTAGACGGTGAACGAGGCATCGCGAATCCAGGTGTAGCGGTAATCCCAGTTGCGCTCGCCCCCCGCTGCCTCGGGCAGTCCGTAGGTGGCCGCAGCGAGAATGCCACCGTGCTTGCGTGAGGTCAGCAGCTTCAGTGCCAGGGCCGAGCGGTGCACCATCTCGCGCCAACGCCCGCGGTAGTTGGACTGCTTGATCCAGCGCCGCCAGTAGGCAACGGTGGCCTCCAGGCAATGCTCGCAGGCACCGGCAGCGACCAGCGGATCGTCTGGCGCACCCAGCACGAACTCGGCATGTTCGCCTTCCTGCAACTCGAACTCGGCAACCCCACAATGGCGATCGATCTTCAGTGACTGGCTGGCGGAGAGGCGCAGGCTCGGCTGACCGGGTGCGTGGAAGAGCACATCGTCGCCCGCCATCTCCGCGACCGTGTCAGCGCGGCTGTAATCGTGACGAACACGGCAGCGCATGCGGATTCGTGCATGGCCGGAAACCACCTGAATCCGGCGAATCAGCCGCGGATGGTCGTCCACATCGGCATTGATCGGCATGACATCGGTGCACTCGACCACGGCAGACTCGGCCAGCCAGCGTGTCTGCAGCACGTTGGTGTCGGGCAGATAAAGCTGCTGCCGACGCGCGCCGGGCAGATCCGGCGCCAGCTGAAAAACCCCAGCCTCGGGGCTGTCGAGCAAGGCGCTGAAGATCGACGGGCTGTCGAAATCCGGCCAGCAGAAAAAGTCCACGCAACCGCTGTCAGCGACCAGTGCTGCACTGCGCATGTCACCAATGATGCCGTGGGCTTCGATGGGCATCTGACGCCCCTGAATCTCAACCATTGTCGCGAAACTCCGGGTAAAGGCTCATACCACCGTCGATGAACAGGGTCGTGCCGTGGACATAATCGGCCGCATCGGAAGCCAGCCAGACCACCGCATTGGCGATATCTTCGGCATCGCCGATACGGCCGTAGGGAATCAGCTCGAGCAACGACTTGGCGGCTTCGCCTTCGGTGGCCTCGCGGTTGATCGCGGTGCGGATCGCCCCAGGCGCGATGGCATTGACGCGAATGCGCTGCTCGCCCACCTCCTGAGCCACGCTGCGCATCAACAGATCGAGGCCACCCTTGGAGGCCGCGTAGTTGGCGCGCCCTGCCCACGGGATCAGTTGATGCACCGAACTCATCTGAATGATCTTGCCGGCCGCCCGCGACACCGCCTCGCGAATCTCCTGCTGACGGAACTGCCGCAGGGCCGCACGCACGCAGAGAAACTGACCGGTGAGGTTGACCTGCAGCACCTGGTTCCAGTCCTCCAGGCTCATGTCCACCGTTGGCGCATCACGCTGCATGCCCGAGTTGGCCAGCAGAATGTCCAGCCGCCCAAAGGCCGAGACGGTCTCGGCGAACAACGCCTCGACCTCCTTCTCACTGGACACGTCCGCACCCACGGCAATCGCCTCGCCGCCGGCGCTACGTATCTCCTCGACCAGTCGCTGCGCCGCCTCGCGCCCGGATCGATAATTCACCACCACCGCGGCACCGGCCTGCGCCAGCGCTTTCGCCGATGCCGCGCCAATGCCTGAACTGCCACCGGTAACCAGTGCGACCTGCTTGTGCAGAGAAATGAGCATGGGTTTTCACTCCTGAACCTGTAACACCTGACTGACCGGCAAGCGGCAGAGTTCAGGGAAAAGCCCGGCGCCGTCGATCCGATCACCAGCACCTGGCCGTCCCCTCGCGTAGCGAATGCCGGCAAGGTGAAACCACGCAAAACCACCATTGGGCGACATCGAATCGCTGCCTGATCAGCTGACGCGTCAGCGGCTGTAGCTGACCACTGCCGACTCCTGCCGCACTGGCACGCGCAACTGCTGGCCGAAGCCAGCCGTTAGCGGCGCGCCTTGCCCGGCAGGATCGAACCCAGCACCTGCTTGGTGGCCTGCCGAATGATCCCGCCCTGATTCGGGTCGCCTTGCCACAGCGCGGAAGCGAACGCCTTGGCCTGAGCCAGGGTGATGTGCGGCGGCAGCGGCGGTACGTCTGGATCGGTCTTGAATTCGATCAGCACCGGCCGGTCCGAAGCGAAGGCTTGCTCCCAGGCCTGGGCGACATCCTCTTCGCGGTCGACGTAGATACCTTTCAGGCCGATGGATTCGGCGAACTGGTGATAGGGCACGTTGGGAATGTCCTGAGACGCTGAAAACTTCGCATCCCCCTCCATCGCCCGCTGCTCCCAGGTCACCTGGTTGAGGTCTTCATTGTTGAAAACCGCGCAGATCCAGCGTTTGTCCTGCCACTGCTGCCAATACTTGGCGACGGTGATCAGCTCGGCCATGTTGTTCATCTGCATCGCGCCGTCTCCCACCAGCGCGACAGCCGGTCGATCCGGGTGGGCGAACTTGGCGGCGATCGCATAGGGCACCGCCGCCCCCATCGACGCCAGGCCGCCGGACAGGGAGCAGAGCATGTCTTCGCGGATCTTCACGTCACGGGCGAACCAGTTGGCACAGGAGCCCGAGTCGCAGGTGACCACCGCGCGATCCGGCAGGCGCGGCGACAACTCGTAGGCGACCCGCTGCGGGTTGATCGGCGATGCAGAAGCCATGGCGCGGCGCTGCAGGGTGGTTTCCCACTGCGCCGTCCAGCGCTCGATGCGCTTGCGCCAGGTGCGCAGTTTCTTGCGTTCGAGTAACGGCAACAGAGCCCGTAGGGTATCGGCTGAATCCCCCTGCAGGTTGACCTCCATGGGGTAACGCAAGCCGAGCATGTCCGCCTGAATATCGATCTGCACCCCTCGGGCCTGGCCTTCCTTGGGCAGGAACTCGGCGTAGGGAAAGCCGGAGCCGATCATCAGCAGGGTGTCGCACTCGTTCATCATCTGGTAGCTGGGCTTGGTGCCCAGCAGGCCGATGGAGCCAGTCACCCAGGGCAGTTCATCGGGCAGCACCGCCTTGCCCAGCAGCGCCTTGGCGACACCGGCACCGAGCAATTCAGCGATCTGCGCCACTTCCCTGCTCGCCCCCAACGCGCCAGCACCGACCAGAATGGCCACTTTCTTGCCCGCGTTGAGCACCTCGGCGGCACGCTGCAAGTCAGCGTCGTAAGGCACCACCCGTGGACGGCTGTAGCCAACCCCGGAATGCAGGGTGCCATGCTCGCGAGCCGGCTCCTCGTAGGGCAGCGTTTGCAGGTCGTTGGGCAGGATGATAGCGGTTACCCGGCGATCGCCCAGCGCCGTGCGGATGCTGCGGTCCACCAGATGACGGACCTGCGCCGGCGAGCTGGCCTGCTGCACGAAGGCGCCGGCCACGTCCTTGAACATCGACAGCAGATCGACTTCCTGCTGGTAATGCCCACCCAACGCATTGCGGGCCTGCTGGCCGACGATGGCCAGTACCGGCATATGGTCCATGCGCGCGTCGTACAGACCGGTGAGCAGGTGGGTGGCACCCGGGCCGGAGGTGGCGATGCACACGCCCAGGTCGCCAGAGAACTTGGCATCGGCCGAGGCCATGAAAGCGGCCATCTCTTCGTGGAGGGCCTGGATGAAACGGATCTTGCCGTCGGCTCTGGCCAGGGCGCCGAACACACCGTTGATGCCGTCACCCGGGTAACCGTAAATACGTCGCACGCCCCACTCATGGAGGCGTTCGACGATGAAATCTGCGACTGTCATGCTCATGGAAAACTCGCTCGAAGTTCAGGCCCATAAAGGGCCGACATGGATGGAGTTGCCACGCGGCGTTCAGCTTGCGCGACGGATCGCCCGGACAGCTTCACTGCCGGGCGCAGGGATCTTGACCGGGCCCGCAGCGCAGAGGTTTAAGGTTTCTGCCGGAGGCCGCTGCGCCTGTGCCAGGCTGGGGCCTGGCGATGGCGGCATGCGCATGTCTCTTGGCAAAAAGATCGAACATGCAGCGCGTGCGACCCTCAAACCACCAAGAGCATCGAGAGCGGAGGGAAGGTAATGACCCAGCGACTACCAGAGGACCCTACCCAGGCCCCAGGCACACTGGACACGCCAGGCGAGCAGCCTCCCCTCGGCCATCCCCAGGAACCGGACAACGATGTACTGCCGGACAAGCCTCAGCCCGATCCGGTTTGAGCGCGCTGATCCAGCTTCCATCAACTACCAGGCAGGAGTGAACCCATGGTCGCCTTCGAACCGCAGTCGCAACCCACCCGAGAGGGCCCGGCACGCCAGAACGTGAGAGGCTGGGAGCGCTTGCTGTCGATCGGTGGCGGTCTGTTGCTGGCTGCCCTGGGCGCCAGCAAGCAGGGCCAGCAGGGTAATCGCCAATTGAGTGCCGGCGGCCTGCTGTTGCTGCGTGGTCTGAGCGGTCATTGCAGCGTGAAGAGTGCAGCGCGAGATCCCCTCGAAGAAATCCGCTACCTGCGTGCCCGGGTCCAGCGTCTGCAGGAGCTGGTACTGATGGCCGAAGAGCTGGCAGACCGAACGCGCTCACCCGCGGTGACACCAGTGTCCCCTGCACCGGTTACGCCAGTCACGCCCGCGCCCGTGAATATCGATACGCCCCTTGCAGACGAACTCGCCGGTCGCGAGCACAGCCGATAACGACGACGTACAGCCCTTTCAAGCACGAACAGGTGTAGCCACATGGATAACGACAGCAAAGAACGGCCTCACAAGCGCCCAGGCAAGATCATTTCCGGGCACTGGCAACAGGATGCTCAGGAGCAGCTGCGCGCACGCATCCAGGCCGATCAGTCGCACACCGACGAACTCGAAGCACTGGCCCAGGTCGCCCGCTCGACCATCGCCGACCTGGAAAATCTCGATGCAGCGCCATCTGCCGACCGCCTGCAAGAGGCGGCACGGCAGCTCGCCGCCCTGCGCGATGCCCTGAACAACGCCAGTGGGCACGCCGTACACACCGTCGACCGCTTCGCCCATACCCACCCGTTCTGGCTGGCAGCTGCCGGTCTGGCCGCAGGTTTCCTGGCCAGCCGCGTGCTGCTCAAGCGCGAGCGTCGGCTGGAACGTCACGTAGGAAAAGGAGTTCTGCAATGACCGAAGACCCGCGGCAACCTCCGGTAGAGCCTTCCCTGCTCGGCCTGCTGCGCCAGCTGACCCGTGAAGTGCAGACGCTCTTCACCAAGGAACTGGCGCTGGCCAAGGTCGAGCTCAATGCCTCCCTGCAAG
Source organism: Pseudomonas sp. MEJ086 (assembly GCF_030209025.1). Classification (NCBI taxonomy): domain Bacteria; kingdom Pseudomonadati; phylum Pseudomonadota; class Gammaproteobacteria; order Pseudomonadales; family Pseudomonadaceae; genus Pseudomonas; species Pseudomonas sp. MEJ086. Next base: position 34,556 of record NZ_JARVSV010000009.1, on the reverse strand, counting down.
CCACCAAGACCGGCATCGCTGCCGTGGCTGGCGGTGCCATCGTGCTGCTCTGTGGCGTGCTGATGCTGCTGCTTTCGGCCGTGTACGGATTGAGCACCGTGGTGGCGCCCTGGCTGGCTGCGCTGATCGTCGGGGTGGTGGTCATCATTATCGGCCTGGTCATGCTCAAGGTCGGCCAGCAAAAATTCACGCCCTCTCAACTCACCCCCGAACGCACCCTGGACTCCTTGCAGAAAGACAAGGAAGCCGTGCAGAGGCAAATGTCATGAGTACCCACAGCACCATCGCAGCCGAATCGCTCAAGTCTCCGGAAGTGCTCGAGCAGGAAATCGATCAGCAGCGCAGCCGCATCGACGCATTGATCGATAATGTGGAAGCACGCCTGACGCCCCAGCGCCTGATCGATCAGGCGCTCGCCTACGGCCGTGAAAGCGGTGGGCTGGAAATGGCCGAACGGCTGGGGCAGACCCTCAAGGCCAACCCAGTTCCAGTGGCCATGACCGCCATCGGCCTGGCCTGGCTGGCCGTGGAACAGACCCGCGGTCGCCCGCAGCCAGCTGAGCGATTCGCCGAACCGGCCGACCACGAGTCACTTGCCGACGCACTGCGCGAAGCCCGGCAGTCCCTGGACCAGGGCACTCACGCAGCCAGGCAGAAGCTGCACGACCTCGCGGACAGCGCCGAGGCGGTTAAGAATCAGGTGAAACAGGGTGCCGACACATTGAACGTGGCGTTGCATCGCCACCCATGGAAATTCGCCGCGGCCGGTTTGGCCCTGGGCGCGGTGGTCGGCCTTCTCGGCACGAGCCGCAAGAAAGAAGTGGAAATTGAAGTCGAGCGCTACGACGTGCCGGACATCATCGACGGCTTCGACGATCTGGACGACGAACCGCCCTTTCGCCCTGGCGCGATCTGACCGCTACGGTCTCTTGCGGCCCAGGTGAAAGCCTGGCGTCCCAAGAGCAGGAATGCATCGATACACAACGCAGAAACGAAAAAAGCGCCCTAGGGCGCTTTTCGCGTTGCTTCCGGGTGTTCAGTGGGCCCTGGAAGCTATATATGGCGCAGCGGACGGGACTCGAACCCGCGACCCCCGGCGTGACAGGCCGGTATTCTAACCGACTGAACTACCGCTGCGCATACCTCGATTGGTGGGTGATGACGGGATCGAACCGCCGACCCTCTGCTTGTAAGGCAGATGCTCTCCCGGCTGAGCTAATCACCCTTCACTCTCGAAGTGGGGCGCATTCTAGAGAGCGACCCGCACCTTGGCAACCCCCTTTGTGAAAAAAATTTATTGGCGTTCCAAAGGCTTAGGAATCATCACGGTTTCAGCGCACAAACCTGAGGCTGCCTCGATACAGGGTTGGCCTAATCCGCCGCTGGAAGGAATAATGCGCCCTCGCGCTGGTCTGATCGTCGCGCGGCGTATCGAACATCTGCCGCCAGACTGCCCACGCTCTGCACCGATGCAGAAGCCTTGCGCACGGACTCATGATTTTTTGCGCGCCAAGCGCGCGCCCGCAAACTGGAGACACACCGCTCATGTGGTTTCGCAACCTGCTGGTCTACCGCCTCACCCAAGACGTTTCCTTCGAAACCGAAGCACTTGAAAAAGCCCTGTCCGCCAAGCCTGCCCGCCCCTGCGCCAGCCAGGAACTGGCGACCTATGGTTTCGTCGCCCCATTCGGCAAGGGCGCCGATGCGCCGCTGGTGCACGAGAGCCAGGGCTTCCTGCTGATTTCCGCACGCAAGGAAGAACGCATTCTGCCGGGTAGCGTGGTCAAGGACGCCGTGAAGGAAAAGGTCGACGAGATCGAAAGCGAGCAGATGCGCAAGGTCTACAAGAAGGAGCGCGAGCAGATCAAGGACGAAATCGTCCAGGCCTTCCTGCCGCGCGCCTTCATTCGCAAGTCGGCCACCTTCGCCGCCATCGCGCCAGCTCAGGGCCTGATCATCGTCAACGCCTCCAGCCCGAAGCGCGCCGAAGACCTGCTCTCCACCCTGCGTGAAGCCATCGGTTCTTTGCCAGTTCGCCCGCTGACCGTGAAGATCGCCCCAAGCGCAACCCTGACCGACTGGGTCAAGGCCCAGCAGGCAGCCGCCGACTTCCACGTGCTGGACGAGTGCGAGCTGCGCGACACCCACGAAGACGGCGGCATCGTGCGCTGCAAGCGTCAGGATCTGACCGGCGAAGAAGTCCAGCTGCACATGAGCTCGGGCAAGCAGGTCACGCAACTGTCGCTGGCCTGGCAGGACAAGCTGTCCTTCGTGATCGACGACAAGCTGGTGGTCAAGCGCCTGAAGTTCGAAGACCTGCTGCAGGAACAGGCCGAGCAGGATGGCGGCGATGATGACCTGAGCCAGCAGGACGCCAGCTTCACGCTGATGATGCTGACCCTGATCGAGTTCCTGCCAGCGCTGTTCGAAGCCCTGGGCGGCGAAGACACCCCGCAAGGCCTCTGAGATAGCGCCAATCAGTCAGGTGGACGGCGCCTTGTCCGTCCACCGCGCTACGCTCACATGGCGCACGTCAAAAGCGCCCCGCGTCACTGCGCTGCCGTCACCTCTGACACCCGCGCCAGCATCCAACAATAACCAGCTCCGCACGCTCTTCCGGCCGCGGAGCCCGCTACACGTCATTACGGAATCTCCGCCATGTCTGCGCTGATCGCTCTGAGCCGCTTCGTCGGTAACACCTTCGCCATTTGGGTCCTGCTCTTCGCCGTTCTGGCGTTCGTGATCCCCAGTGCGTTTCTGCCGCTGACCTCGTGGATCGTGCCACTGCTCGGGCTGATCATGTTCGGCATGGGCCTGACCCTCAAGGCCGAAGATTTTCGTGAAGTGGCCCGGCGACCGGGGCGCGTGCTGGTCGGCGTGCTGGCCCAGTTCATCATCATGCCGGGCCTGGCCTGGCTGCTGTGCAAACTGTTCGCCTTGCCTGCGGAAATCGCCGTGGGCGTGATTCTGGTCGGCTGCTGCCCTGGTGGTACGGCGTCCAACGTGATCACCTGGTTCGCCCGTGGTGACGTCGCCCTGTCGGTATCGATCACCTCGGTGACCACGCTGATGGCACCCGTGGTGACACCGGCACTGATCTGGCTGCTGGCTTCGGAATGGCTGCCGGTGTCTTTCTGGGCGATGTTCGTGTCGATCCTCCAGGTAGTACTGTTGCCAATCATCATTGGTCTGGTGGTACAGCGCGTGCTGGGTGATCGGGTCAAGGTTGCGGTGGATATTCTGCCGCTGGTTTCGGTGCTGTCCATCGTCGCCATCGTCGCTGCTGTTGTCGCCGCCAGTCAGGCGAAAATCGCCGAATCCGGCCTGCTGATCATGGCCGTCGTGGTCCTGCACAACAGCCTGGGCCTGGGCCTGGGCTACCTGGCTGGCGTACTGACCGGCATGCCGCTGGCGCAGCGCAAGACGCTGTCCATCGAAGTCGGCATGCAGAACTCCGGGCTCGGCGCTGCCCTGGCAAGCGCCCACTTCTCGCCGTTGGCGGCGGTTCCCAGCGCGTTGTTCAGCGTGTGGCACAACCTCTCCGGTGCACTGCTGGCGACCTTCCTGCGCCGCATGAAGGACGACCGGGACAAGTGACCGACGCACCTGCAGGGTGGGCCGGGCGGCGATCCGCTTCGGCCCACCAAATTCGCATGCCCAGTTCCTAACGGCATTGCCCACGCGGCATAGGAGGCGATCGGACCCCCTCTGCGTTTTGCCCCGCCAGACACTTCATGCACAATAGTGGGGCACGCCGGGGACGACCCTGGGTTCGAGTGCCTTACTGCCGGGGACGACCCCACCACACGGGAGTCGCTTTATGTCCTGGATCATTCTGTTCTTCGCTGGCCTGTTCGAGGTCGGCTGGGCCGTCGGCCTGAAATACACGGACGGCTTCACTCGCCCCCTGCCCACTCTCCTCACCGTTGCGGCGATGGTCGTCAGCCTGGGCCTGCTCGGTCTGGCCATGAAGGAGCTGCCCCTGGGCACCGCCTACGCCATCTGGACCGGCGTCGGCGCGGTGGGCACGGTGATCGCCGGCATCATCCTGTTTGGCGAGTCCATGGCGCTGATCCGCCTGGCCAGCGTGGCACTGATCATCTGCGGCCTGGTCGGACTGAAGATGAGCCACGGTTGAAATGAAAGAGCCCGCCGATTGGCGGGCTCTTCGTTCAGTGGCAGAGAAATCGCAGCTCAGCGCCTGTCGCCACGCAACGCGGCAACCTCTGCCTGCAACACCTGGCGTGTGGCCGCGGTTGCCTCGATTGGCGTACCGGCGACCAGATCGACCCGCGACCAGAAGCGGCGGAACAGGCGCTTCTGCGGATCACGACTGAAGAAGCTGCCCCACAACCCGCCCAGCGCCATGGGAATCACCGGCACCGGGTTGTCCTGCAGAATGCGCTCCACACCTGCCTTGAACTCGTCGATCTCGCCGTCAGCGGTCAGCTTGCCTTCGGGAAAGATGCATACCACCTCGCCGTCACGCAGGTACTCGCCAATGCGCTTGAACGCCGCATCGAAGACCAGCAGATCCTCGCTGCGCCCGGCGATCGGCACGGTACCCGCGGTGCGGAAAATGAAGTTGAGCACTGGCAGGTTGTAGATCTTGTAGTACATGACGAAGCGTATCGGCCGGCGTACCGCGCCGCCGATCAGCAGTGCATCAACGAACGACACGTGGTTGCAAACCAGCACCGCCGGCCCCTCGTCCGGAATGGCATCCAGCCCCTTGTGCGACACGCGGTACATCGAATGGCCGAGCAGCCAGATGAGGAAGCGCATGGTGAACTCGGGGACGATCTTGAAGATGTAGCTGTTGACCGCCACGTTCATCAGCGAAATGACCAGGAACAGCTGCGGGATCGACAGGCCCGCAACGCTGAGAAAGAGGATCGACACCAGCGCCGATACCACCATGAACAACGCATTGAGAATGTTGTTGGCGGCAATCACCCGGGCCCGCTCGTTCTCGGCGGTACGCGACTGGATCAGGGCGTACAGCGGCACGATGTAGAAACCGCCGAACACCCCGATGCCGAGGATCGAGCCCAGCACCCACCAGGCATGGCCATAGCCGAGCAGCGCCAGCCAGTTGTGCGGCTGTGCCGCCTCCGGCACACCACCCGAACCCCACCACAGCAGAATGCCGAACACCGACAGGCCGATGGAGCCGAACGGCACCAGGCCGATCTCCACCTTGTGCCCGCTCATCCGCTCACAGAGCATCGACCCCAGGGCGATGCCCACCGAAAACACGGTGAGAATCAGCGTGACCACGCTCTCGTCACCGTGCAGCCACTCCTTCGAATAGGCCGGAATCTGCGTCAGGTACACCGCGCCGAGAAACCAGAACCAGGAGTTGCCGACCAGCGAGCGGGAGACCGCCTTGGGCTGGGTCAGGCCCATTCGCAGGGTCAGCCAGGTCTGGCGCAGGATGTTCCAGTCCAGGGCAAGATTCGGCAACGCGGCGTCTGCACGCGGAATGGCGCGGCTGGTCAGGTAACCGATCACCGCCACCAGCACCACCGAGACGGCGACGATCACCCCGTAATGGGCACTGGTGAGCATAATGCCGGCGCCGATGGTGCCAGCCAGAATCGCCAGAAAGGTGCCCATTTCCACCAGCGCGTTGCCACCGACCAGCTCCTCGGGCTTCAACGCCTGGGGCAGGATCGAATACTTGACCGGGCCGAACAGCGCCGACTGCAGGCCCATGGCGAACAGCACCGCGAGCATCAGCGCGAGGTTACCGAGCAGCACACCGGCCGCCCCGATCAGCATGATGAATATCTCGAAGAACTTGAGCCGGCGAATCAGCCAGTCCTTGGCGAACTTCTCGCCGAACTGCCCACCGAGTGCGGAGAACAGGAAAAACGGCAGGATGAACAGCATCGCCGCCACGTTGACCATCAGGTCCCTGTCCGTGTCGAGGCTGAGCTTGAAGAGGATCGCCAGGATCAACGACTGCTTGAAGATGTTGTCGTTGAATGCGCCAAGCAACTGGGTGATGAAGAACGGCAGGAAGCGCCTGCTCTTGAGCAGGGCGAATTGAGATTGCTGGCTCATCGATACCTTCCCTATTGGTGATTCGCTGAACATTGGACTGCAACTGCCCGAGCAAAGCCACAGCCCCGGCACTTTTGTTTCCGTGAAAGGCCACTTCCACGTCGTGGTGCGCTCAATTGAACAAGGGATTACCGCGCAGCCGCGCCACGGCCAGATCGACGAACGCGCGCACCTTGGCGGGCGCTTGGCGCCCCTCGGGATACAGCACGTGAATCGGCAACGGCGGCTCCTCGAAGGCGTCGAGCACGATCTGCAGCGCGCCTTCCTGCAGGGCCGGGCCAACCTGATAACTCAGTACGCGGGTCAGCCCCCACCCGGCGCTCGCGGTGGCGATCGCCGACTCGTTGGTGTTGCAGTGCAGAACCGGGTCGACAACCACCCGCTGCCCCTCGGCGAAGCGCCATTCCGGCGAGGCCCAGGCACTTTGCGACACGACGATACGGTGATGTTTGAGATCGGCGGGCGTGGATGGCAGGCCATATTTCTGCAGATAGCACGGTGCCGCACAGATCACCCGCCGCACCGACCCGACCTGAATGGCGGTGAAGCCGGAGTCGGCCAGATGACCGATACGCACCGCCACATCGATGCCCTCGTCGACGATGTTCACCGGCCGGTCGACGAAGAAGGTACGCGCATGCATGCCCGGGTAGGCATCCAGGTAATCCAGCACCAGCGGCAGCACGTGCAGGTGGCCGAACATCGACGCCGCGGTGACGGCCAGGCTGCCGGAGGGCTCGGCGTAATGGCCAGCGGCGGCCAGTTCCGCTTCGGCGATATCGCCGAGAATCCGCCGGCAATCCTGCAGATAACGGTTGCCTGCATCGGTGGTTTTCACCGAGCGCGTGGTGCGCACCAGTAGCCGGGCGCCGATCAGATCCTCGAGGCCCGCGACGATGCGCGTTACCGCTGGCGCACTCATGTGCATCTGCCGCGCGGTACTGGCGAAGCTGCCGGTTTCCGCGACCTTCACAAATACCCGCATCGCCTGCCAACGATCCATCTGCCTGCCATTCCTCTGGTTTCAGCGTTGACTACGCACCAAGCGCAGCGGAGCAGTATGCCGTATATAGGCGAGTATTGTGGAAGCGCGCCACGCGCGCGAAATCACGGGCATGGCCCGTTCCCACAGGTAGTGCATCGACGCGTCTACAGAGCCTGCTCGCAACCGTAGATACAAGGGTGGGCTGAAGCCCACCCTACGGGACGGGGTCGGCCAGGTCATGGACGCTGCCATTTCTCAAACGCCATTCACCTTCTGCTCCTGTGCTCCGCATCAGGGGTCATGCCTGGGTTCGATGGGTATCGCTGTGCTCGACACCATCCTGCGAGGGTATCAATCAGCGCTTGAGCTTCAGGTACAGCGCTTCGACCTTTTCCCGCGCCCAGGGCGTCTTGCGCAGGAAGGTGAGGCTCGACTTGATGCTCGGGTCGCTCTTGAAACAGCGGATATCGATGCGCTGTGCCAGGCCGTCCCAACCCAACTGCTCGACCAGTTCGGCAAGAATGGCCTGCAATGTGATGCCGTGCAGCGGATCTTTGGACGTACTCATATCGGGCTCCTGATTCCTGGCCCGTCAGCTTACCAGCAGGCCGCAACGAAAAGGCCCGGACAATGTCCGGGCCTCTGGTCAATCGAGTTACGGAAGCGCGATCAGATGTGCGCGTCCTGATACTCCTTCTCGGCCTCGTCGAAGCGCTTGACCATCGCTGGCGTTGCCGGGCGACCGATCTTGCTGAAAATGACGATGGCCAGGGTGGCGAGGATGAAGCCCGGGATGATCTCGTACAGACCCAGCCCGACGAAGTTCTTCCACAGCACCACGGTCAATGCACCGACCACCATACCGGCCAACGCGCCGTTACGGGTCATGCCTTTCCACACCAAGGAGAGGATCACCACAGGGCCGAAGGCGGCACCGAAACCAGCCCAGGCGTAGGACACCAGGCCCAGCACCTTGCTGTCGGGATTGGAGGCGATAATGATCGCGACGATGGCGATCAGCAGCACCATGCCACGACCGACCCATACCAGTTCCTTCTCGCTAGCGCCCTTGCGCAGGAAGGCTTTGTAGAAGTCTTCGGTCAGGGCACTGGAGCACACCAGCAACTGACAGCTCAGGGTACTCATCACCGCAGCCAGAATGGCAGACAGCACCAGGCCGGCAATCCATGGGTTGAAGAGGATCTTGGTCAGTTCGATGAACACACGCTCGCTGTTATCGGTGACCGGGCCGGCCAGCGCCGGGTTGTTGGCGAAGTAGGCGATGCCGAAAAAGCCGACTGCCACAGCGCCGCCCAGGCACAGGATCATCCAGATCATGCCGATACGGCGTGCGGCCGGAATCGACTTGACCGAATCGGCCGCCATGAAGCGCACCAGAATGTGCGGCTGGCCGAAATAGCCCAGGCCCCAGCCCAGTAGGGAAACGATGGCGACGAAGGACAGGCCGCGGAACATGTCGAAGTTGGCCGGGTTGGCCTGTTCGATGGTAGCCATGGCCGCGTCGAAATCACCCAGGGCGAGAATCACGAACACCGGGGTGATCAACAACGCGAAGATCATCATGGTGGCCTGCACCGTATCGGTCCAGCTCACTGCCAGGAAGCCGCCAACGAACACGTAGACGATGGTGGCTGCTGCGCCGACCCACAGGGCGGTGTCGTAGCTCATGCCAAAGGTCGATTCGAACAGGCGGGCGCCGGCCACCACGCCCGAGGCGCAGTAGATGGTGAAGAACACCAGGATGATCACTGCCGAGAAAATTCGCAGCACCTTGCTGGTGTCTTCGAAGCGGTGGGTGAAGAAGTCTGGCAGGGTCAACGCATTGTTGTTGTGCTCGGTATGCACACGCAGGCGACCGGCAACGAACAGCCAGTTCAACCAGGCGCCGAGGATCAGGCCGATGGCGATCCAGCTTTCCGAGATACCGGCGATGAAGATCGCGCCTGGTAAGCCCATCAGCAACCAGCCACTCATGTCCGAGGCGCCAGCCGACAGAGCGGTAACGAAGCTGCCGAGGCTGCGCCCACCGAGGATGTAGTCGGAGAAGTTCTTGGTCGCGCGGTAGGCAACGAAGCCAATCAGCACCATGGCCAGGATATAGACCACGAAGGTGACCAGCATGGGAGTACTTGCAGTCATTTGGGGAATGCCCCTCTCGTTTGTTTTTATTCGAACCGGGGATTACCCGGTCCAGTTGGCACATCACGACCATCGGTCACGGTCGTGCTCCAGATAAGCCATTCTTCTAACCGCAGATGGCGTTACCGATTCGGGGCATACGCCCCCAATAGCAAAACGGGCAGAAACCTGATGATTTCTGCCCGTTGGTATCACTCGTCGCCCAGCGACAGCAGTGAGGCGTTTCCGCCCACCGCCGTGGTATTCACAGACGTGGTGCGCTCGTTGACGAAGCGCAACAGGTAGCTCGGGCCACCGGCTTTCGGGCCGGTACCGGACAGGCCGCAGCCGCCGAACGGCTGTACGCCGACCACCGCACCGATCTGGTTGCGGTTCACGTACAGGTTGCCGACCCGCGCCAGGGCTTCGATGCGGGCGGCAGTTTCCTCGTTTCGGCTGTGGATGCCAAGGGTCAATCCGTACCCGGTGGCGTTGATCGCCGCGACAACCTTCTCCAGATCGCTGGCGTCGAAGCGCACCACGTGCAGAACCGGACCGAATTGCTCCTTCTTCAGTTCGTCAATGCCACCAATCTCGAACGCCACCGGTGCGATGAAGTGGCCGTTCAGATCGGCACGCAGCGAGGCCTCGGCAATCAGCTTGCCTTCGCCCTTGAGCTGGTTGATGTGCGCCAGCAAGCCTTCACGGGCTTCGGCGTCGATCACCGGGCCGATATCGTTCTCGCGCAGATGGGTCGGGCCGATCTTCAGCTCGGCCATGGCCCCCTTGAGCAGGTCGATCACCCGCTCGGCGATATCGCGCTGCACGTACAGCACGCGCAGTGCCGAGCAGCGCTGGCCCGCACTGGTGAAGGCCGAACCGACGGCATCCTTGACCACCTGCTCGGGCAGCGCGGTAGAGTCGACGATCATGGCGTTCTGGCCGCCGGTCTCGGCGATCAGGGTGGCGATCATGCCGTCCTTTTCGGCCAACTGACGGTTGATGATGCGCGCCGTGTCGGTGGAACCGGTGAAGCACACGCCGGCAACGCGCGGGTCGCGGCAGAACACGCCACCCAGGGTGGCACCGTCGCCTGGCAGGAAGGCGATCACATCCTCTGGCAGGCCGGCTTCGAACATCAGTTCCAGGGCGCGTGCGGCGATCAGGCTGGTCTGCTCGGCCGGTTTGGCCAGCACCACGTTGCCGGCCACCAGCGCGGCGCTGATCTGGCCGAGGTAAATGGCCAGCGGGAAGTTCCACGGGCTGACGCAGACGAAAATGCCACGGCCTTCATGGAACAGTTCGTTGCGCTCGCCGGTCGGGCCCTTGAGCTCTTCGCGGCCCAGCTTGAGGCGCGCCTGCTGCGCGTAGTAGCGGCAGAAATCCACGGCTTCGCGGACTTCGTCGATGCCGTCCTGCATGGACTTGCCGGCTTCCACGGTGCACAGCGCCATCAGCTCGGCACGGTTGCGCTCCAGCAGGTCAGCGAGGCGCTCGAGAATGCTTGCCCGCTCATCGATAGCGACCGCATTCCAACGCGGCCAGGCGGCACTCAGGCCATCCAGCGCTTGGGCGGCCTGGGCGGCGGTGGCGAACTGGGCAGTGCCGACCACCTTGTCCAGGTCGAAGGGGCAGCGCACTTGCTGGGCGGTGCCGCTCAGGGTCTGGCCGTTTATCACAGGGGCAGCCTGCCATTGACGGTCGAGTTGCGGCTTGTAGGCGTTTTCGAGCTCGGTCAAAGAATTCTGGATATTCATGTTGATGCCCTGGGAGTTTTTTCGTGTAGCCCCGTACAGCGCAGGTGGCAGCGGGATTTTGTTATTACCGAGGCTGGCGAATCTGCTCAGCTGGGTGACCGGGTGATCGATCAGCGATTCGACCGGCACGCTCGGGTCGACCAGTTGGTGAACGAACGACGAGTTGGCACCGTTCTCCAGCAGGCGGCGCACCAGGTAAGGCAGCAGATCCTTGTGAGCCCCCACTGGCGCATAGATGCGCACGGTCTTGCGATGCGTCTCCAGCACCGTGTCGTACAGCGCATCGCCCATGCCGTGCAGGCGCTGGAACTCGAACTCGCGCGGTGACGTCTGCTCGGCGGCCATGGCCAGGATGCAGCTGACGGTGTGCGCGTTGTGGCTGGCGAACTGCGGGTAGATGACGCCACGGGTGAACTCGCTGAGCAGGTAGCGGGCGCAAGCCAGGTAGGAGGTATCGGTGCCTTCCTTGCGGGTGAACACCGGGTAGCCGTCGAGGCCCCAGACCTGGCACTGCTTGATCTCGCTGTCCCAGTAGGCCCCCTTGACCAGGCGCAGCGGCATCCTCTCGCCGAGTTCCCTGCCCAGCAGGGTCAGCCAGACCAGCACCGGCAGGCAGCGCTTGGAATAGGCCTGGATCACCAGACCGAACTCGCCCCAGCCGGCGACGGCGGGATCACGCAGCAGCTTCTCGTAGAGTTCCAGGGACAGCTCGAGGCGATCCGCCTCCTCCGCGTCCACGGAAATCCCGACGTTCAGCTTGCGCGCGCAGATCACCAACTCGCGCACGTTGGCGAACAGCTCGCTCAGCACGCGCTCGCGCTGGGCCACTTCGTAACGGGGGTGCAGTGCCGAGAGCTTGATCGAGATCGACGGCTTCGGGCCCGGGCCGACCTGCGGCTCGGCGCCGACAGTGTCGATGGCCTTGCGGTAGTCGGCCATGTACTTCTCGGCGTCTTCGGCGGTCAGCGCCGCTTCACCGAGCATGTCGAAGGAATAGGTGTAGCCCTTTTCACGCTCCGGGCGGCCGTTCTTCAGCGCTTCGCTGATGGTACGGCCGAGCACGAACTGCTTGCCCATGAGCTTCATGGCCTGGTTCATGGCCGCGCGGATCACCGGCTCGCCGGAACGCTGGATCAGACGACCGAGTACGTTCTTCGGACGGCCATCGCGGGTCTGCGGATCGACCACCTTGCCGGTCATCACCAGCCCCCAGGCGGCGAAATTGACCAGCACGCTGTCGCTCTTGCCGAGGTGACGCTCCCACTCGGCGGCGCTGAGCTTGTCGCGGATCAAGGCATCGGCAGTGGCGGCATCCGGCACCCGCAGCAGGGCTTCGGCCAGGCACATCAGCATCAGGCCTTCCTGGGTATCCAGGCTGTACTGACGCAGCAGCGCATCGAGGGTGTCGACCGCGTTGTCGCGACCACGCACGTCCTGAATCAGGCTGCGCGCCTGCTGGCGAACGGCCTCGATACCGGCAGCACCGGGATCGGCCAACTGCAGCAGTTCGCCGAGATAGGCTGCCTCGTCAACGTTGTAGTTGGCGCTGATGACAGGGAAAAAATCGGCGGCCTTGGCAGCGGAGATCCGGTCAAGGAACTCCTGGTGCAAGACGTGACTGGCTTTGAACATCACGCCCATCCTCTTGTTATGGAGATTATCTGTGGGATACCCCTGCTTTGGGTCTAGCTCAGATACGGGTATCTGGCGATCGCACGACGCAGAAGTGGATGGCGGAATGTAGAGGCAGATTGGTGACGGCTTCTTGCGAAAACCTCTGGAGTTTTTGCAGAAAACTCCGAAGAGTTGGTGAGATCTCTGGGTATGCATGGCAGACAGGATGCGTCGATGGGGGCGCATCGTCGGTAGCCAGACTGCTATCACCTAAATGGGCAATAGAGGACAGCACGAGAACAGCGAAATCCGCTATATACCAAGCGGGCCCAACAGAAGCTGCTGGAGCCACGAATCACTAAAAAGACACAGGATACCTTCCCCCTATGAGCCAAGAAAACCGCAGGCACCACAACACGGCAGGTATAGAAAGACAATGATTTTACTACTGGATAGCGCATTTTCTGAGCAGCAACTTGAAGGCAGTGCTGAACTCGATCTTCGCAACATATCGATTAAAGTCTGGCCAACGTTGCTATCCAAGTGCACTGCTACAAATCTACGCCTCTATCACCTGAAACTAAGCTCGCTTGAAGGGATTGATTCACTCATCAACACTCGAGAACTTGCATTGGAATGGGCAACGAAAATTGAAAGCTTAATGCCTGTTTTTAAACTCCAGAATCTGACACATCTCTCCGTATCAGATTTTCCAAAATTACGGAATATTGATGGTATCCACGAGTTGCATGAGCTGGTCGAATTGAACCTGTCTGGCAACCTTGGGGGCGGTTCCTCCCCTCTTCGCCTCAGTTCCATTGAGCCTGTCTCGCAACTTCCTAAACTCACCAAGCTTTCTTTGCTTAATATAAAACTTGAAACCAATGACATCACATCCCTTGCTCGCTGCTCTCAGCTTCGCAACCTACGGCTGTCGAATCAGTTTGAGCGAAGCCAAGTCGCATTTCTTGCCAGCCGGCTGAACGAGCAACTCATTGAACCTCTGACCGCTTACACTGACACCCACATAAACTGCGAAAAATGCAATGGCCTGAAATCAATGTTCACGGGGCGGAGAATGCCATTTCTTTGCCGACTCTGTGATACAGCGCGTTTTGAAAAGCTGACCCGTGAGTTTAAGCAGATGGCGCTCAACTCATAACTACATATATTTAAACATGGCGATAGCTGATAAAAATCGCGCATCAGTCACTAGATTGTTGTTTCTCCACCCGCCGCAACGCCCGGTAGAGCGTGGAGCGGTGAACCTTGAGTACCTTGGCGGCCTGATCGACGGACTGCCCGTCCTCGTTGATCAAGCGGCGCGCCTCGTCGATCTGCTCACTGGACAGCGTGGGTTTTGCGCCGAATTTCACGCCGCGGGCTTTGGCAGCGTCGCGCCCGTCCTTGGTTCGTTCGAGAATCAGCGAGCGCTCGAACTCGACGATACCGGCGAAAACCGCCAGAACCGCCAGACCGTTTTCCGTAGTGGTGTCAGCCCAGGGCTCGGACAGGCTGCGAAGCCCCGCGCCACTGACGTGAATCCGCTCGGCGATCTCCAACAACTCTCGCGTGCTGCGTGCCAGGCGATCGAGCTTGGTCACGGTGAGCACGTCACCTGGGCCCAGCTCGGCGAGCAAGCGGGTCAGCTCGGGGCGGTTGCGCCAGTTGTTCTTGGTCTGCTCCGAAACGAGCCGGGTGCATCCCGCCAGCTCCAGCCCGAACAGCTGGCTGAGCAGGTTTGGCGTTTCACTGGCTCTCGCATAACCGAGGTAACGGGGCCCCGTTTCCTGGAGCGACTCTGATTCCGGCGCAACGCTCATCGGCGGGTAACTCCGGGCAAGGCCACATTGCACCGCATCGCGGCTGCCGAGATGACGCTGATAGATTTGTGTGGCGGCGATGAGGGAAGGTATCGAAGGAAGGATTGGCAAGAAAAGGCTGGAATCATGCTGCATTTACTCTGCGCTGGCGGCCCGACCTGCGCGAAACTGAACCTGCCTTGCCGCGATTGCGGTGGCACCCGTGAAATAACCTACACCAAGCTCTGCAGCGTGGAAACCCTGGGGCGTAGCGCTCGCAAGCGAACGCAGCGCCCTGTACCCCGCTGAAGATGTCACCAAGCGCCGAACCGCTGCCAGGCAAAACCCCTGACCCTCAACGAGAACGCCGCCGCCCTTTACGGTAACGGCGGCGCACGGTCTGGCATTGCGCAATCAGGCAGTCAGACGGGTCAGCGCCTCACGGTACTTGTCGGCGGTCTTCTGCGCGACGTCGGCCGGTACTGCCGGCGCTGGCGGCTCCTTGTTCCAGCCGGTGGATTCCAGCCAGTTGCGCACGAACTGCTTGTCGAAGCTCGGCGGGTTGGTGCCTTCGGCGTAGCTGTCGGCTGGCCAGAAGCGGCTGGAGTCGGGGGTCAGTACTTCGTCCATCAGGGTCAGGGTGCCGTTTTCGTCGAGGCCGAATTCGAACTTGGTGTCGGCGATGATGATGCCGCGGGTGGCTGCGTACTCGACTGCCGCGACGTACAGCGCGATGGAGGTGTCGCGCACCTTGGCGGCCAGCTCGGCACCGATGATCGCTTCGCACTGCTCGAAGCTGATGTTCTCGTCATGGTCGCCCACGGCGGCCTTGGTCGACGGGGTGAAGATCGGCTGTGGCAGCTTGGCGGCTTCCTTCAGACCGGCGGGGAGCTGGATACCGCATACGGTGCCGCTCTTCTGATATTCCTTCCAGCCCGAGCCGACGATGTAACCGCGCACGATGGCCTCCACGGCAACCGGCTTGAGGCGCTTGGCAACCACGGCGCGGCCCTCGACCAGCGACAGCTCGGCGGCCGGCACCACGTCTTCGACGCGATCACCGGTGAAGTGGTTGGGCACCACATGGGCCAGCTTGTCGAACCAGAAGTTGGAGATGGCGGTAAGGATCTTGCCCTTCTCCGGAATTGGCTGCTCGAGGATCACGTCGAAAGCCGACAGGCGATCGGTTGCGACCATCAGCATGCGCTTGTCGTCGATCTCGTAGAGATCGCGGACTTTGCCCGAATAGATCTTTTTCAGGCTCAGGGAAGGTGTGGTCATATCGAGATTCCGCCTTGTCGCGTGAAAGTCGCGCCGCTCTTCGTCAAAGCTGACGACCGACGGCCGGGTAAGTAGCAACAGCGCCGGAGGGCACCTCTAAAAACTACCTGCGTTGTCATCGCTGCGTTGAAAACAGGCTCGAGATGCTCATTTACAACTCGTGAACTGCGCTTTTCGCCTGTTCTCGCCTTGCGCCGACTGCCTCGCCTAGGTTTTTAGAGGCCCCAGTTGGCCTGCCTGTGAAAACAAAAGGCGAAACCCCTGGAGGTTTCGCCTATCGCCAACCACTCGCCAAGAATCCTTAGCCGAGGTTTTCCTGAATCATGTCCAGCACGCGGCGTGCGACATCGGCCGGTGCGATGGTGTTGAGGTCTTTCTCGACCGTCACCTGCACGGTATCGCCAACGGCGGTCAGGCGGACCTGATAGCGCTCGGCGCGAGCTTCGATGTCGTCCTTGTTCTCCGAGCCGCCGAACAGACGGCTGAAGAAGCCAGGCTTCTCGTTGGCACGCTGCGGGCCTTCGGCCAGGTTGACGTAATAGACGCCCAGGGTACGGTTGATGTCGTCGACGCGCAGGTCAGCCATGCGCAGGGAGCGGCCAACGCCGGACCAGGCACGGTCGAAGTCGGTGCTCAGGTTCAGCACCGGGTTGCCATTGCCATCGGCGGAGAGGCTCACGCGGCTCGGTGCGTCGTAGTCACGACCGGCCAGCAGCGATACCGAACCGCCCTGCTCGACGCTGCGCGTCAGGCTGGCCTGCAGGTCGTCGAGCAGCGCGGCATCCAATGCCTTGTTGACGCTACGCTCGGTGAACGGCACGTCGCTGGTGCTGCCGGCCGGACGCTGAGCGGTGACCACGAAGATTTCGCTGGTGTTGCGCTGTACGCCTGGCTCGAGGCGCACGTGCACACGGGTCTCGGTGTTGCTGTCGAGGCCGGCGACACGGCCGCCCAGGCGGCTCTGCATGCTGCTGGACAGCGCATCGAAGCGCTGCCAGTCGGTGCTGAATTCGCCGGTCTGTGGACGCTCGTCGACGATGCGGAAGCCGCCGTCCTCGAAGTACTGGCGGGCACCCGGCCAGACTTCAGCGGGAACGCGCTGAGCGACCAGCCAGCTGGAGTCGCCGCTGTTCTGCAGGCTGAACTCGCTGACGCTCTCGCTAACGGCGAGTGCTTGCGGGCGCGGCACTTCGTACTCGCCCTCCACGTCGCTGTTGCGGATCTGATTCGGCACCGGCAGCAGCGGGTCGAGACGCTTGGCCTCGACATCGGCAGGCAGTTGCATCGGTGCGGTCTGCCGCGCGGTCAGGTAATCGCTACCGCGATCGCGGAAGTAGCCATTTTCGCCCCAGATCCAGCCACAGCCACTGGTGCTGGTGATGATCAGAGCAAGTGCGGAAAGTCCGGCCAGTCGCTTCATGCGTCGTAATTCCTCGATTAGACCAATACACCGGACTGGCGCAGGGCCTGACGCAGCGGTTCGTGACAACGGGGGCTCAGCCAGGTCAGCGGCAAGCGAATGCCGTCGGCCATCATGCCCATTTCGTTCAGCGCCCATTTCACCGGAATCGGGTTGGCTTCGATGAACAGGTTCTTGTGCAGGGGCATCAGGCGGTCGTTGATCGCCCGTGCGATCGCCGCTTCACCGCGCATGGCCGCCGAACACATGTCGCTCATCGCCCGCGGGGCCACGTTGGCGGTCACGGAAATGTTGCCCTTGCCGCCCAGCAGCATCAGCTCGACCGCCGTGGCGTCGTCGCCGGAATAGAGCAGGAAGTTCGAGCTGACACGGTCGAGGATGTCACGGGCACGCTGCAGGTCGCCGGTGGCTTCCTTGATGCCGATGATGTTGTCGACGGCGGACAGGCGCTCGACGGTTTCCGGCAGCATGTCGCAGGCGGTACGCCCCGGCACGTTGTAGAGAATCTGCGGAATGGCCACGGCTTCGGCAATGTGGCGGAAGTGCAGGTACAGGCCTTCTTGGGTCGGCTTGTTGTAGTACGGCGTGACCAGCAGGCAGGCATCGGCGCCGGCGGTCTTGGCGTTCTGGGTCAGCTCGACCGCTTCGCGGGTGGAGTTGGCACCCGTGCCGGCGATCACCGGGATGCGCCCGGCGACCTGATCGACCACGCGGCGGATGACTTCGATGTGCTCGTTGACATCGAGGGTCGCCGACTCACCCGTGGTGCCGACCGCGACGATGGCGTTGGTGCCCTCTTGCAGGTGGAAATCCACCAGCTTGCTCAAGGCATCCCAATCGAGATTACCCTGTGCATCCATGGGCGTGGCCAGTGCCACCATACTGCCCGCAATCATGCAACCGCTCCTGCTGAAAAAGAGAGCCGTAATGGTACTGGCGCCACCAGCCTTGCACAAGCTAAGTAGCAGGTGGCGTGAACGACCGTCATTGCATGCCTCTGGCGCCGCGCTTCGCTTGCCGATAGCGGTATCTGGTCATTCCCCTGGCGGGCGCTTTTCGCTACCCTGCGAGTTTGTTTGGCACTGTCTATAGAGCCGAGCGTTCAACGTTTAGGAAGGCTGCATGTCCACCCCCCCAGTTCGCGAACAATTCCTCGTCATCAGTGCACTCGGCACCAACGCCATGGAGCTGACCAACGTACTGTGCCGAGCCAGCCATGAAAACCGCTGCGCGGTCGTCAGCACGCGCCTGAGTCGCCACGGCGAGTTCAGCGCGCTGGTGCTGCAGGTGTCTGGCAACTGGGATGCCCTGGCGCGCCTGGAAACGGGCCTGCCGGCACTCTCCAAGAAGCATGAGTTCACCGCCAACGTGATCCGTAGCGCAGCGTCGGAGGTCCGCCCCCAGGCGCTGCCCTACGTGGCCTACGTCAGCTCGGTGTACCGCCCGGACATCCTCAACGAGCTGTGCCAGTTCTTCATCGATCACCGCGTCGAACTGGAGGCCCTGACCTGCGACACCTATCAGGCGCCGCAGACCGGCGGCACCATGCTCAACGCCACGCTGACCGTCACCCTGCCAGCCGGCACCCAGATCAGTTGGCTGCGCGACCAGTTCCTGGATTTCGCCGACGCGCTGAATCTGGATGCGCTGATCGAACCCTGGCGCCCACAGAACCCATAAGGAGCCCTTCATGGCCATCGCTATCGACGCCCCTGTCCCCGACTTCAGCGCCCCCGCGACGGGCGGCGAGTTCAACCTGGCCGCCTACAAGGGCAAGCAGTTGGTGATCTACTTCTACCCGAAGGACAATACTCCGGGCTGCACCACCCAGGGCCAGGGCTTTCGGGATGGCCACGCGGCCTTCGCTGCGGCCAACACGGTCGTCGTCGGCGTGTCGCGCGACAGCCTGAAGACCCATGAGAACTTCAAGGCCAAGCAGGGCTTCGCCTTCGAACTGATTTCGGACAAGGACGAAAGCGTCTGCCAGCTGTTCGACGTGATCAAGCTGAAGAAGCTCTACGGCAAGGAGTACCTGGGCGTCGACCGCAGCACCTTCCTGATCGACAAGAACGGCGTACTGCGCCAGGAATGGCGAGGGGTCAAGGTGCCCGGCCATGTCGATGAGGTACTGGCCGCAGCCCAGGCCCTCAACAAAGCCTGATACATATGAAAAATGCCGCTCTCGAGCGGCATTTTTCATGGCGACCTCTTCACCCTGGCATCACGCCTTGCGCAGCCAGTAACGTAACACGTCACCCTCGGTTTCCTCACGCAGCAGCTCATGGCCAGCCAGCCGGGCGAAGGCCCGGAAATCGCGCTGCGACCCGGCATCCGTGGCCAACACCTTGAGCACCTCGCCACTGGCCAGGCCATTGAGCGCCATCTTGGCCTTGAGCAAAGGCAGCGGGCAATTCAAGCCACACGCATCCAGCTCGGCCTGATGCTCGCCCCGCCACACCGCTACATCCCCCATAACGCCCTCCGTTTTTCCAGGCCGACAGCATAACCCAAGGCCCGCCGACGCTGGTCAGGCAAGTGCCTCCCGGCTACAGTACGGCACTGATCCGACAAGAGCTCCATGCATGAATGTTTTGCGCCCTACCCTGCTGACGCTCGCCTGCCTGCTGGCACAACCGACGATGGCCAACGACCTGCCATCACTTGGCGATGCCAGTTCGTCGATGGTTTCTCCGCAACAGGAGTATCAACTGGGCCGGGCCTGGCTGAGCATCGTCCGCGGCCAGGTCAGCCAGCTGTCGGATCCGCAGCTCAAGGACTTCGTCGAAAGCAGCGTCTACCGCCTGGCGGAAACCAGCCAGGTTCAGGACCGGCGCCTCGAGTTCGTCCTGCTCAACAGCCCGCAGATCAACGCCTTTGCAGCGCCAGGCGGGATCATCGGCGTCAACGGCGGGCTGTTCCTCTACGCGCAGACCGAAGGCGAATACGCCTCGGTACTGGCCCACGAACTGGCCCACTTGTCGCAGCGCCACTTCGCCCGCGGCCTGGAGGCCCAGCAACGCATGCAGTTGCCGGTCATGGCCGCGATGCTCGCTGGTATCGTCGCAGCGGCAGCGGGTGCCGGCGATGCCGGCATCGCCGCCATCGCCTCGACCCAGGCAGCAGCGATTCAGGAACAGCGGCGCTTCTCCCGGCAGAACGAACAGGAGGCCGACCGCATTGGTCTGGTCAACCTGGAAAAGGCCGGCTACGACCCCCGCTCGATGCCGAGCATGTTCGAACGCTTGATGCGTCAGTACCGCTACGACCGCATGCCACCCGAATTCCTGCTGACCCACCCGGTCTCCGAATCGCGTATCGCCGATACCCGCAACCGCGCCGAGCAGTACCAGGCCGGCGGCACCGAAGACAGCCTGCGCTACCAGCTGATGCGTGCCCGGGTGCAGCTGACCTATGAAGAAACCCCGGGCATCGCTGCCAAACGCTTCCGTGCCCAGCTCGATGAAAACCCGAACATGGACGCCGCCCGCTATGGCCTGACCATCGCCCTGATCAAGGGCAGCCAGTTCGACGAGGCACGCGACACCCTGGCGCCCCTGCTGCAGAAGGCACCGGACGACGTCACCTACAACCTGGCGCAGATCAGCCTGGACAGTGCAGCCAACCGCCTCGCCGCCGCCGATCAGCGCATCAAGCGTCTGCTCGACCTGTACCCTGGCAACTACCCGCTGAACCAGGCGCGCATCGACCTGCTGCTCAAGCAACGCAAAATTCCCGAGGCCGAGCAGGCCCTGAACGATCTGCTCAAGCGCCGCGTGAAGGATCCGGACGTCTGGTATCAGGTTGCGGAAGTGCGCGGCCTCAGCGGCAACACCATCGGCCTGCATCAGGCCCGGGCAGAGTTCTTCGCGCTGGTGGGGGATTTCAACCAGGCCATCGAGCAGCTCGACTTCGCCAAGCGCCGCGCCAGCAACAACTTCCAGCTGGCTTCACGCATCGACGCCCGCCAGAAAGAGCTGATCGAAGAGAAGCGCATGACCGAAGAGATGCTGCGCTGATGAACGAGCGCCAAGTCAGGGCCTGGTAGCCTCCTGCAGCCGTCTCTCGCTTGGCGCTTTGCCCTTGCAGAGTGCCGCTGCTGTCAGGCATTGCCAGCGAGCTTCAGGCGTGCCGCCTGGGTGAAGTCGAGCATACGCTTGAGCGGCTTGATCGCTCTGGGAATCAGCGCCGGGTCGACGAACACCTCGTTACTGCCCTCACGCAGGCACTGCAAGGTGCGCTGCAGGGTGTTCATCGCCATCCACGGGCAGTTGGCACAACTGCGGCAGGCGGCGCCATTGCCAGCTGTCGGCGCCGCGACGAACTCCTTGTCGGGACACAGCTGCTGCATCTTGTAGAAGATGCCGCGATCGGTGGCGACGATGAAGGTCTTGTTCGGCATCCGCTGCGCGGCAGCGATCAGTTGGCTGGTCGAGCCAACCGCATCGGCCAGGTCGATCACCGCGGTCGGCGACTCGGGGTGCACCAGCACGGCCGCCTGCGGATACAGCGCCTTCATTTCCTCCAGTTGGCGGGCCTTGAACTCTTCGTGGACGATGCAGGCACCGTCCCAGAGCAGCATGTCGGCACCGGTCTTGTTCTGGATGAAACGCCCCAGATGCTGATCCGGCGCCCAGATGATGCTCTCGCCGTTGTCCATCAGGTGCTCGACGATCTCCACGGCGCAGCTGGACGTCACCACCCAGTCGGCCCGCGCCTTCACCGCTGCCGAGGTATTGGCGTAAACCACCACGGTGCGCTGCGGATGCTGATCGCAGAACGCGGCGAATTCGTCGACCGGGCAACCCAGATCCAGAGAACAGGTGGCTTCCAGCGTCGGCATCAGCACGCGCTTTTCAGGGTTGAGGATTTTCGCCGTCTCGCCCATGAACTTGACGCCGGCGACCAGCACGGTCTGCGCCGAATGCTGATTGCCGAAGCGGGCCATCTCCAGCGAGTCGGACACGCAGCCACCGGTTTCTTCGGCAAGCGCCTGCAGCACCGGGTCGCAGTAGTAGTGGGCGACCAGAACGGCATTCTGGCGCTTCAGTTCTTTGCCAATTTCATCACGGTAGAACGCTTCCTGCTCCGCCGTCAGCGTCTCTGGCTGTTTGGCATCGAGATGAGCTTGGACAAGAAGTCGTTCGGCAATCTGCGTCATGTCGTCAGGCCCTATCGAGGTCTATGAGCACGGAACGTTGAGTATACCGCCAGACGCACCGGGCTGGCCGGAACAGGCAGAGGGGCGTCGCAGATTGCACAGCCGCGGGCTGCGAACCTTGCGCGGGCGCGCATGTTAAGGGCTTTGTCGGACGATTTTCAATCGCCCGGACGACCTCGCATCGATCCACCGGTTGATCGCCAGGATAATCCGCCGCATCATCAGCATCAGGACAACGACTTGGCCGAGCGACAGCCGCCAGGCAGCAGGGCCGCAGGTGGCCAACCAGGTTCAGTCGCGCAGAGGCCGAATGCGACTTCTGCAAGAAGCACCGTTATCACCATTTTGGAAAACATCGACCACGCGCGCGCCCCGCAGTGGTCGTTCAGCGATTGAGGATGTCATGGCTTACGAAAGCATCGAATGGGACAAGCTGGGTTTCGACTACATCAAGACCGACCAGCGCTACCTGTCGCACTGGCGCGACGGTGAATGGGATCAGGGCAACCTGACCGAAGACAACGTACTGCACATCAGCGAGGGCTCCACGGCCCTGCATTATGGTCAGCAGTGCTTCGAAGGCCTCAAGGCCTACCGCTGCAAGGATGGCTCGATCAACCTGTTCCGCCCTGACCAGAACGCCCTGCGCATGCAGCGCAGCTGCGCGCGCCTGCTGATGCCGGCACCGTCGAACGAGCAATTCATCGAGGCCTGCAAGCAGGTGGTACGCGCCAACGAGCGCTTCATCCCGCCATACGGTTCCGGTGGCGCGCTGTATCTGCGCCCGTTCGTGATCGGCGTTGGCGACAACATCGGCGTACGCACCGCGCCGGAGTTCATCTTCTCGGTGTTCTGCATCCCGGTCGGCCCTTACTTCAAGGGCGGCATGAAGCCGAACAACTTCGTGATCTCCGGCTATGACCGCGCCGCCCCCCAGGGCACTGGCGCTGCCAAGGTCGGCGGCAACTACGCCGCCAGCCTGATGCCAGGCTCGCAGGCCAAGAAGAACAACTTCGCCGACTGCATCTACCTCGATCCGCAGACCCACACCAAGATCGAGGAAGTGGGCTCGGCGAACTTCTTCGCAATCACTCACAACGATGAATTCGTCACCCCGAAATCGCCATCGGTACTGCCAGGCATCACCCGCCTGTCGCTGATCGAACTGGCCCAGAGCCGCCTCGGCCTGAAGGTCATCGAAGGCGACGTATTCATCGACCGCCTGGGCGACTTCAAGGAAGCGGGCGCTTGCGGCACCGCTGCCGTTATCACCCCGATCGGCGGCATCGAGTATCAGGGCAAGCTGCACGTGTTCCACAGCGAGACCGAAGTCGGCCCGACCATCAGCCGCCTGTACAGCGAGCTGACCGGCGTGCAGTCCGGTGATGTCGAAGCACCGCAAGGCTGGATCGTCAAAGTCTGATGCGACGCGCTGGCGGGCCTTGACGGCTCGCCAGCACAGACTGACTGCCGGAAACGAAAAAAGCCCGGATCTTTTCAAGAGATCCGGGCTTTTTTCTGCGCCTTCACTTGGAAGGCTTGAGATGGTGGGTCGTGTAGGATTCGAACCTACGACCAATTGGTTAAAAGCCAACTGCTCTACCAACTGAGCTAACGACCCGTGGTGCGAGCGGTATGATACTGATTTAATTCAGGAATTCAACACCCACCGAAAAATAATTTACTGGTAACGGGTGGGATCGGGCACAGCGGCGGCGGCGAAGCCGGCCGAGCGCAAACGGCAGCTGTCGCATTTCCCACAGGCACGGCCGTCATCGTCGGCCAGATAGCAGGAAACGGTCAGACCGTAATCCACCCCCAGACGCGAACCCTCCTGGACGATTTCAGCCTTGCTCATCATCTGCAACGGCGCCTGGATACGAATGCTCTGCCCTTCCACGCCCATCCGGGTCGCCAGGTTGGCCACCCGCTCGAAGGCCTCGACGAACTCAGGCCGGCAATCGGGATAACCGGAGTAGTCCACCGCATTGACGCCGATGAAGATGTCCTGGGCTTCCAGCACCTCGGCCCAGCCCAGTGCCAGGGCCAGAAAAACGGTATTGCGTGCAGGCACATAGGTGACCGGAATCCCCGTGGTCGGGCTCTGCGGTACATCGATGCTCGAGTCGGTCAACGCCGAGCCGCCAATACCGCCGAGGTTCATGCCGATCACCTTGTGTTCGACCACACCCAACTGCCGGGCGACCCGCTCGGCTGCCTGGAGCTCGGAACGGTGCCGCTGACCGTAGTCGAAGCTCATGCTGTAGCAGCTGTAGCCCTGCTCCCTGGCCATCGCCACCACGGTCGCGGAGTCGAGGCCACCGGATAGCAGGATGACCGCTTTCTTTTCACTCATGTCAGTGCCCCGGCTCATCGTTCCAAAGAATCTTGTGCAGCTGCAGTTGCATGCGCACTGGCAGATTGTCGGCGATCACCCATTCGGCCAGCTCACGCCCACTCACCTGCTGGTGGCTCGGCGAAAACAGCAGCTCGCCGGCACGCTCGGCCAGGCCGTACTGGATGATCTTGCTCACCGACCAGTCGTAGTCCTCACGCGAACAGATCACGAACTTGACCTGATCCCGCGGCTGCAGGTACTCGATGTTCTCGTAGCGGTTGCGGGCCACCTCGGCCGAACCCGGCGTTTTCAGGTCGATGACCTTGCTGACCCGAATATCGACAGCGGAAACATCCAGCGCGCCACTGGTTTCCAGAGACACGTCGTAACCGGCGTCACACAAACGCTGGAGCAAGGGAATGCAGTTGGGCTGCGCGAGCGGTTCGCCACCGGTAACGCACACATAGCGCGGACGGTAACTCGCCACCTGCTCGAGGATGGCGTCCAGCGAGAGGATTTCCCCGCCACTGAAGGCGTAGGCGGTATCGCAGTATTGACAGCGCAGGGGGCAGCCGGTCAGGCGCACGAATACCGTCGGCAAGCCGGCAGTACGCGTTTCCCCCTGCAACGAGAAAAAGATCTCGGTAATGCGCAGGGTATCTTTCATAAGGGCCACGGGCGTGACGGCGAAACAGGCCATCCGCCTCCGTTGCGAAAAAGGACGGCGATTCTAAACGAAAAGCATGGCTGGCAGCCATTTTTGACGTCTGCTGGCGACGGCCTGCAGGTCAAGTGCCCGGTTTGCAGGCAAAAAAAACCCGCGACAGGCACGGGTTTCTTTCACAAGCCGAGGCTCACTGAATGCGCTGCAGATCACGCTGGGCCAGCTGGGCAGCCGACGTGCCCGGGTACTGCGCGATGACCTGCTGCAGAATGCCCTTGGCCTTGTCGTTGTTGCCCATGCGGATTTCCACATCGGCCAGCTTGAACAGCGAATCCGGCACCTTGGAGTGCTGCGGATAGGCCTGACTGACCTTGGCGAAGGCCTGACCCGCACCCTGCAGGTCGCCCTTGGCGAGGTTCACCTCACCAAGCCAGTACTGGGCATTGCCCGCGTATTGACTGTTCGGATAACGACGCAGGAATGCTGCGAAGGCCTGGCTGGCCTTGTCGAAATCCTTGGCCTTGATCAGGTCGAAAGCTGCATCGTAGAACAGCTTTTCCTTGGCCGGGTCTGCCGGCTCGCCGGAGGCTTGTGCCTGCCCTGCATCACCCGCGGAAGCACCACCGGCACCATTGCTGGCACCCGTGGCTGGAGAATTCTGTGTGGCTGCAGCACCGGCTGCGGCACCACTACTCAGACGCTTATCAAGATCCTGGTATCGCTCCAGGCCTTCCTGCTTCATACGCTGAATATCGTTCTGCTGCTCTTCGAGCATGCCACGCAGTTGCGCGATTTCCTGCTGCATCTGCTGGAGCTGATTGAACAGCATGCCCTGCGCCGAAGACGGGGTTTCCACCCCACCTCCGGCGTAGGCGCCAGACGTGCCGTAACCGGCATTCGGATTACCACCACCGTTACCGGTACTGCCATCCTGTACGGGAATCTGAGCCCAGGCCGCAAGCGGCAGGCTCAGCGCCATTACGGTTACTACACGTCGGCACATTCGCATATCGAATTACTTACGCAGTTCGACGCGACGGTTCTGAGCCCAGGATTGCTCGTCGTTGCCGGTGGCAACAGGACGCTCTTCACCGTAGGAAACCAGTTCCAGCTGAGCTGGGGAAACGCCTTGCAGTACCAGGTAACGCTGAACGGCCTTGGCACGACGCTCGCCCAGAGCCATGTTGTATTCGCGGGTACCGCGCTCGTCAGCGTGGCCTTCCAGGACGACGCGAGCGCCATTGCCTTTCAGGTCTTTGGCATGAACGTCCAGAGCGCGCATGGCTTCCGGCTTCAGGTCAGAGCTGTCGTATTCGAAGTAGAAAGTGGTGATAGCGCGCAGAGCGGCTTCTTCACTCAGGCTGCCGTCGACGGCGCCGGTGTTTGCACCGTAGCCAGCGTTCGGGTCTACAGCGCCTTCGCCAGCGGTGTCACCGCCTTTGGAGGAACAGCCAACAGCCACGGCGAGAGCCAGGCTCAGTGCAGCAAATTTGCCAAATTTCAGCATTTCCATGTGTAACTCCTAATGAACCCCAGTGTGTTAAGCATACAAACAGGTGAAGCACCGCGCATCAGTTCAGGAAGGGGGACCAGGATGGCTCTCGAACTTCGCCTTGAGCGGTAGGTAGAGGGAGCCTAACGCGACCGTTAACGGACGCTAACATCAGGACTCCCCGCCCCTGCTGGCGGGTAGCGTAGATTAGCATGGTGCCATTGGGCGCAACAGTAGGCGACTCATCCAAACTTGTATCTGAAAGAATGCGCAGATTGCCACGCTCGAGGTCCTGTGCCGCTACCTTGAACACGGTGTAACCATCCTGGCGATGAATCATTACCAGGGTTTTCTCGTCGGCAGACAATTTAGGGTTGGCATTGTAGTTGCCGACGAAGGTCACTCGGTCGACCGCACCAGTATTGATGTTGGTCTTGTAAATCTGTGGTTTGCCGGAACGGTCGGAGGTGAAATAGATGGTCTGACCGTCCTTGCCCCAGAAGGGCTCGGTATCGATGGCGTAATGATTGGTGACACGGCGCAGGTTCTTCGAACCAATGTCCATGACATAGATTTCAGGGTTGCCGTCTTTCGACAGGGTGAACGCCAGCTTGCTGCCATCCGGCGACCAGGCAGGGGCGCCGTTGAGGCCTTCGAAGTTGGTGACCTGCTCGCGACGACCGGTATCGATGTGCTGCACGAAGATGCGCGGGCGCTTCTGCTCGAAGGAGACGTAAGCGATACGCTTGCCATCCGACGCGAACGACGGTGACAGGATCGGCTCACGGGATTGCAGCAGGGTCACTGCACGAGCACCGTCATAGTCCGAACGCTGCAGGGTGTAACGGGTGTTGTTGACACCGAAACGCTCTGCAGTGACGTACAGCATGCGGGTGGAGAATGCACCCTTGACGCCGGTGAGCTTCTCGAACGACTGGTCGGCGATATGGTGAGCCATGTCGCGCAGTTGATCGGTGCTCCCCCCCACGTTGCCGGTCAGCACCTGCTGCTCGGTGGCCACGTTGAACAGGGCGAATTGAATCTGCAGACGTGCACCGTTGGGCACGATGTTGCCAACCAGCACGTATTGGGCGCCCAGCGCTTTCCAGTCACGGTAGATGACTTCGCTGCCCTGGGTCGGCAGGCTGATCATGTTCTGCCGCGGGATCGGCTCGAACACACCGGAGTTGCGCAGGTCGTTACCGACGATGGTGGCGATGTCTTCGGGCAGGACGTTGCCGCCTTGCCAGCCGAAAGGCACCACGGCGATCGGGGTGGCCCGATCGGTGCCGGTGCTGATCACCAGTGGATCAGCCGCCTGCACGGAACCGACCAGCATGGCCAGCCCCAGTACAACGATTCGCATCAGGGTATTCACAGACCTAAATCCTCCGGTTTGAAGACGGCACGTCGCTGCCGGTAACGCTGGTCGAACGTAGCCCGATCCAGTTGCTGCATCTCTACAATGCGACCTACGTTGCGCACTGCCTGTACTGCTGAGCTGTCGAACGGCGAGTCGCCGCTGGAACGGCTGACACTGGCATTGGTGATGGTGCCATCGGGCAACATCTCGATCAGCACTTCAACACTCATGCCATTACGCGCCGACGGCGGACGCCGCCACTGCTCGCTCACCAGCTTGACGATCAGATCATCGAGGCTACCCGCAACCTGATCGCCCTGTGTCTCAGCCAGCGCTTGCTGCCGCTCGGTGTCTTCGGACAGCAACTCGGCCAGAGCCGCCGCTTTCTTGTCCTCGACGGCCTTGCGCTCGGCTGCCTGGGCATTGGCCTTTTTCTTGGCATCTTCGGCAGCTTTCTTCTTCGCGGCATCGGCTGCCGCTTTCTTCTTGGCCTCTTCGGCTGCCTTTTTCTTGGCATCCTCAGCGGCTTTCTTCTTGGCTTCCGCTTCAGCGGCCTTCTTCTTGTCGGCCTCCAGCGCAGCTTTCGCCTTGGCGACGTCGGCCAGCTTCTTCTGCTCGGCGGCTTTCGCCGCGGAAGCATCGGCCTCAGCCTTTTTCGCCGCATCGGCCTTTCGAGTTTCCTCGACTTTCTTTTGTTCCGCTGCTTTCGCTGCCTGCTGTTTCTGCTCTTCGGCCTGCGCCTGCTTTTCCTGCTCGGCTTTCTTCTGCTCGAGCTGTTCGGTCTCGAACTGCGGCGCGGCGGTCTTCTTCGCCTCACCCGCAATCTTCTGATTGGTCTGGGTAGTGGCCTGGCTCTGCGACTTCAATTGATACAGGGTAGCCTGCACGATCGGTTTCGCTGGTGGCAGATCGGGCGCGAAGGCAAAACTGACGAACAGCATGCCGAACATCAGCACATGCAGGCCTACGGCCAGGATCACCGGCCAGAAAAGGCTTTCCGAAGGTGAGCGTTCACGCTGCTGCATCAGGGCGCCTCGGTAATCAGACCGACGTTACCCACGCCAGCCTGCTGCAAGCCACCCATGGCGGACATCACGGTGCCGTAATCGACCGACTTGTCGCCACGCACGAACACCTGCACCTTCTTACCCTGGCTACGAGTCTGATTGATGATCGCCGTGACGGCACGGGTCATCTCGTCGAGGGTCAGGGCGCGATCCTGCACGGTATCGGTATCCACCTCAGTGCCCATGTTCCAGTAGTAGGACTTGTCGGACTTGATGGAGATGGTCAGCACCTGTGAATCGTTGTCCTGAGGCAACACTTCACTGCTGACCTGCGGCAGGTCGACCTTGACCCCCTGGTTGAGCATCGGCGCCGTCACCATGAAGATGACCAGCAGCACCAACATCACATCGATGTAGGGCACTACGTTCATCTCGGCGACGGGCTTGCGTCTGTTGCGAATTCTGGCCATGGCTCTGAAAACCTATCTATTGATCGCCTGAGGCTTAGTCTTCACTACTGTGCACTTTGCGGTGCAGGATCGCCTGGAACTCATCGGCGAAGGTGTAGTAGCGCGAGATCAGCATTTCACCGCGGGCAGCGAAGCGGTTGTAGGCAATAACGGCGGGAATCGCAGCGAACAGGCCGATCGCCGTGGCGATCAGCGCCTCGGCGATGCCGGGCGCTACGGTCGCCAGGGTGGCCTGCTGCACCTGAGCCAGGCCACGGAAGGAGTTCATGATCCCCCAGACGGTACCGAACAGACCGATGTACGGGCTGGTGGAGCCGACGGTGGCGAGGAACGGCAGGCTCTGCTCGAGCTTCTCTTCCTCGCGGGAGATGGCAACGCGCATGGAGCGGGCAACGCCATCCATGACTGCATCCGGGTCCATGCCGGGCTGCTGACGCAGGCGGGAGAATTCCTTGAAACCGGCACGGAAGATCTGCTCCAGGCCCGAATCCGGATCCGGGTTGCTGCCTGCCTGACGATACAGCTTGGACAGGTCGATACCGGACCAGAAGCGCTCCTCGAAATTGTCCAGTGCACGCTTGGCGCCACGCAGCAAGTTGCTGCGCTGGAAAATCATGACCCACGAAGTGACCGAGGCGGCCACCAGGATCAACATCACCAACTGCACCACCAGGCTGGCGTTGCTGATCAGACTCCACATAGACATGTGGTCAACGGCGTTGGCTTCCACGCTTACTCTCCTGCAGTAGATGTACCGGTACCGACCTGCTCGGCGAAGGCTGTTCGCAGAGACGGAGGCATGGCCCGGGGTTTGAAATTGTCGGCGCCCACACAGGCCACCAAAAACTGCCCTTCGCAGAGCAGCGCGTTATCCGTCACTCGCCTCACCTGCTGACGAAAGCGCAGGCTGGCACGGTTCAATTCGGTTACTTCGGCACTCACCAGCACTTCGTCGTCCAGCCGCGCCGGCGCGTGATAGCGCGCCTCGCTGGAGTGCACGACGAACAACAGGCCCTCTCCCGCCAGCGTCGACTGGGCAAAACCCAGTTCGCGCAGCCGCTCGGTTCGAGCCCGCTCCATGAATTTGAGGTAGTTGACGTAATAGACGACACCACCGGCATCGGTGTCTTCGTAGTAAACACGACAGCGATGGGCGAACGGCTGACCAGCGTATTGCGCGCGCATACTCTAGTGCCAGCCTCGAGTCTTGCCAATCGGCCCGACAAGTATTTTTTTCATTGCCCATCTCCATCGCTGAACAGGTCAGGTGTCGGTCGCTCATCCATGCGTTTCGGCGTATTCAGGCCAAAGTGCAAATAAGCATGTCGCGTGACCACTCGCCCTCTCGGCGTACGCATGATGTAACCCTGCTGGATCAGATACGGCTCCAGCACATCCTCGATGGTGTGGCGCTCTTCACTGATCGCCGCTGCCAGACTGTCGACCCCGACCGGCCCACCGTCGAACTTCTCGATCATGGTCAGCAGCAGGCGACGGTCCTGATGATCGAAGCCGCGCTCGTCCACATCCAACAGGTTCAAGGCCAGATCGGCGATCTGCCGGGTGATCTCGCCCTGCCCGCGCACTTCCGCGAAATCCCGCACGCGGCGCAACAGACGGTTGGCGATACGCGGCGTGCCACGAGCCCGGCGGGCGATCTCGAAGGCCCCCTCGGGCTCGATCGGCAATTCGAGAATGCCCGCCGCGCGCATGATGATGGTCGCCAGGTCCTCGGTGTTATAGAACTCGAGACGCTGCACGATACCGAAGCGGTCACGTAGCGGGTTGGTCAACATGCCCGCCCGAGTGGTCGCGCCGACCAGTGTGAAAGGCGGCAAATCGAGCTTGATCGAACGAGCGGCAGGCCCTTCGCCGATCATGATGTCGAGCTGGAAATCCTCCATCGCCGGGTACAGCACTTCTTCGACGATGGGCGAAAGACGGTGAATCTCGTCGATGAACAGCACATCGCCGGGTTCGAGGTTGGTCAGCAGCGCAGCCAGGTCGCCCGGGCGTTCGAGCACGGGGCCCGAGGTGCTCTTGATGGAGACGTTCATTTCCTGAGCGATGATATTCGCCAGGGTGGTCTTGCCCAGCCCCGGCGGACCGAAGATCAGCGTGTGATCGAGGGACTCCTTGCGGCCGCGGGCCGCCTGGATGAACAGCTCCATCTGCTCGCGCACCACAGGCTGACCGATGTATTCGGCCAACTTGAGCGGACGAATGGCACGATCGACCTGCTCTTCGCGGTCGCGACCACCTGCCGTGACCAGCCTGTCTGCTTCGAGCATCTACAGCATTCCCTTCAGCGCACGACGAATCATGTCTTCACTACTCAACCCATCTTCTTTGACCGCCGAAACGGCGCGACTGGCTTCCTGCGGTTTGTAGCCCAGGGAAATAAGCGCACTGACCGCATCATTCTCCGCGCTTGTGACTGCGCTACCCGCACGAGGTTCAACCACTAGGTTGGCCATGCCGGGCACGGTCTCCCAGGCCTTGAAGCGATCCTTGAGCTCGACCAGCAGGCGCTCGGCGGTTTTCTTGCCGACGCCGGGAATCTTCACCAGCGCGGCCGTATCCTGAGCCTGCACGCAGCGCACCAACTCATCCACTTCGAGGCCGGACATCAAGGCCAGGGCCAGCTTCGGGCCGACACCATTGAGGCGGATCAGCTCACGAAACAGCTCGCGCTCACGCTTCTCGAAAAAGCCGTACAGCAGGTGCGCATCTTCGCGCACCACCAGGTGGGTGTGCAGCGTCAGCGGCTCACCCACCGAGGGCAAACGGTACAACGTGGTCATGGGGACTTCCAGCTCATAGCCCAGACCATTCACATCCAGAATCAAATGTGGCGGCTGCTTTTCCGCCAGAGTGCCGCGTAAACGTCCGATCACCGGCGCATTCCTTTCAATTTAGAAAACGTGGGCCCTGTTGATGTCCCGTGCACCAGCTTGCTTTTGATGCAGCAGCACCGACACACGGCACATATTGACCAGGCACCTATAAACGAAGACGACCGCCGCGCCGCTTGGCGCTGGCCAACCCATGGGGAATGAGACTCTGCCGATGATGAGCATGACACAGGGCGATGCCCAAGGCGTCCGAGGCATCGATCTGCGGCTTCTGCACCAGTTTGAGCAGGTGCATGACCATCATCTGCACCTGTTGCTTGTCGGCGGCGCCCGTTCCTACCACTGCCTGCTTGACCTGGGTCGCGGTGTACTCGCTGATTTCCAAGCCGGCTTCCATGGCGGCGACGATGGCGGCGCCACGGGCCTGGCCAAGCTTCAGTGCAGAATCCGCATTGCGCGCCATGAATACCTGCTCGATCCCCATGGTCACCGGCCCGAAGGTGCGAATCACCTCGCTGACGCCGCGAAAGACGATCTGCAGGCGCTCGGGCAGCGGTCCGTTGCCCGTTCGAATGCAGCCTGACGCTACGTATTCGCAAGTGCGCCCCGTATCGCGTATCACGCCGTAACCGGTAATGCGGGAACCGGGGTCGATTCCCAGAATCAGCGTCATGCCTTTCATCCACCAGTGGCATCGGCTGCCACACTGTCTATTTATCCAGGCGCGAGTATAGGGTCGTCGATAGCTTGCCGTCATCCACAGGATCCACAGCCCGTCGGACATAAATGCCTGAAAGCACCGTTTTGCCAGCTCGCTCGCGGGGAGCGATCACCGATTCGTATGCCGGTGATCGCGCCCGCACCGCGAACCCGAGGCCTCAGCACCCCGCGCGTGCCACTCGCAGCCGGCTTGCCGTTGACCATTCGCCACGCTACCCTTCCCACGTCGCTGCAAAATCAGCGAACGGGTTTGGCGACCCGATCTACCGAATGGCGCATGTGCGCCCCATGACCATTGCTGGCGCATTTTTTATGCCCGCTTTGTCGCTCTATGGTGGCCGTGCGTGGGAGACCTTCGGGTCTGCCGGCGTCCATTCGGGCCGGTTCGCCAACCTGCGCACGGCTGCCACCCATATCGTTTGGCGACGGTTCGTGGCAGCTCCTATATACCGAATGGAGCCTTGCCCAATGAAGCATTCGCACGCCTTGAATCTTTCCAGTGATGAGAAAGGAGGCCGGCACCATGACTGACCTCATGCCACTGTCCAGCAATCCAGGCAGCGCACCCGTGCTGCTGATCGATACCAGCCGCTCCTATATCGACCTGCAGGAAAGCGCGGAGCAACGCCTCAGCGCGGTGCGCGGCCTGTTGCAGAGCCTGGCGCTGATGAACATCACACTGGCAGACGCCAATGACCTGCGCTATCTGAGCGAAGCCGCGTACCTGCTTACCGAGGATGCCTACGACCTGGCCAAAGCCGCTCACCATGCCGCGCTGCGCGAAGCGAGTCAGCGCTAGGCATCAGGCACCATCGACCCTGCCCACCTCGGGCTGCGCCTTTCACCTGGAACCTTCGCGTCGCGGCCGAGATCGATTCGCTGGCAAGCCAGCTCCTACAATTCTGAGCCTTTGCGTGGCAGATAGATTGGGTAGACACCTGTCGTAGGAGCCCGCTTGCGGGCGATTGCCGTTACGAAATGCACACAGATGTATCGCGGCCGAGATCGATTCGCTGGCAAGCCAGCTCCTACAATTCTGAGCCTTTGCGTGGCAGATGGATTGGGTAGATTCCTGTCGTAGGAGCCCGCTTGCGGGCGATTGCGGTTACGACATTCACGCAGGTATGTAGCGGCCGAGATCAATTCGCTGGCAAGCCAGCGCCTACAATTTTTGGCTTTGCGCGGCAGATGGATTGGGTAGATTCCTGTCGTAGGAGCCCGCTTGCGGGCGATTGCGGTTACGACATTCACGCAGGTATGTAGCGGCCGAGATCAATTCGCTGGCAAGCCAGCGCCTACAATTTTTGGCTTTGCGCGGCAGATGGATTGGGTAGACACCTGTCGTAGGAGCCCGCTTGCGGGCGATCGCGGTTACGACATTCACGCAGGTATGTAGCGGCCGAGATCAATTCGCTGGCAAGC
>NZ_JARVSV010000029.1:0-153574 GCF_030209025.1 Pseudomonas sp. MEJ086 | reverse complement strand
ACCACCATCGCATCGCCCGCAAGCGGGCTCCTACATGGCTCTGGCATCCACGCGATGGTGTAGGAGCCGGCTTGCCGGCGAATGGCAGCCATGCCGCGATCTTGCTGAATGGCCGCCATCGCATCGCCCGCAAGCGGGCACCTACGCGGTGTCTAGTATCCACGCGATGGCGTAGGAGCCGGCTTGCCGGCGAATGGCAGCCATACCGCGATTGTGCAGAATGGCCACCATCGCATCGCCCGCAAGCGGGCTCCTACATGGCTCTGGCATCCACGCGATGGTGTAGGAGCCGGCTTGCCGGCGAATGGCAGCCATACCGCGATCTTGCTGAATGGCCACCATCGCATCGCCCGCAAGCGGGCACCTACATGGCTCTGGCATCCACGCGAACGCGTAGGAGCCCGCTCGCGGGCGATTCGATCGAGGGCTTCCCCAGAAACGCAGAAGCCCGGCACTTGGCCGGGCTTCTGGTTACCGCGGGGCGATGCTTACTGCACTTCCACCGCCAGGCTTTCGGCGATCTTCTTGTTCCAGATCGCCGGGCCGGTGATGTGTACCGACTCACCGTTGCTGTCGACGGCGACGGTGACCGGCATGTCTTTCACGTCGAACTCGTAGATCGCTTCCATGCCCAGTTCGGCGAACGCCAGCACCTTGGACTTCTTGATCGCCTGAGCCACCAGGTAGGCGGCGCCGCCGACGGCCATCAGGTACACGGCCTTGTTGTCCTTGATCGCTTCGATCGCGGTCGGGCCACGCTCGGATTTGCCGATCATGCCCAGCAGGCCGGTCTGTTCGAGGATCTGACGGGTGAACTTGTCCATCCGCGTGGCGGTGGTCGGGCCGGCAGGGCCAACCACTTCGTCGCCGATCGGGTCGACCGGGCCCACGTAGTAGATGAAGCGGCCTTTCAGATCGACCGGCAGTTCTTCACCCTTGTTGAGCATCTCGACCATGCGCTTGTGCGCGGCGTCGCGACCGGTGAGCATCTTGCCGTTGAGCAGGATGGTCTCGCCCGGCTTCCAGCTCTGCACGTCTTCCGGGGTCAGGGTGTCGAGGTCGACGCGCCGCGCCGACGGACCGGCTTCCCAGACGATTTCCGGGTAGGCGGAGAGGTCCGGTGCTTCCAGCTCGGCCGGGCCGCTGCCATCGAGCACGAAGTGGGCGTGACGGGTCGCGGCGCAGTTGGGGATCATGCATACCGGCAGCGAGGCCGCGTGGGTCGGGTAATCCATGATCTTGACGTCGAGCACGGTGGTCAGGCCGCCCAGGCCCTGGGCGCCGATGCCCAGCTGGTTGACCTTCTCGAACAGCTCAAGACGCAGTTCTTCGATCTTGTTCTGCGGGCCACGGGCTTGCAGTTCGTGGATGTCGATGTGCTCCATGAGCACTTCCTTGGCCATCACCGCGGCCTTTTCGGCAGTACCGCCGATGCCGATGCCCAGCATGCCAGGCGGGCACCAGCCAGCGCCCATGGTCGGGACGGTCTTGAGTACCCAGTCGACGATCGAGTCGGACGGGTTGAGCATGGCCATCTTCGACTTGTTCTCCGAGCCGCCGCCCTTGGCTGCGACATCGACCTCGACCTTGTCGCCGGGCACGATGGAGTAGTGGATCACCGCTGGGGTGTTGTCCTTGGTGTTCTTGCGGGCACCGGCCGGGTCGGCCAGGATCGAGGCGCGCAGGACGTTTTCCGGCAGATTGTAGGCGCGGCGCACGCCTTCGTTGATCATGTCGTCGACGCCCATGGTGGCGCCATCCCAGCGCACATCCATGCCCACCTTGATGAATACGGTGACGATGCCGGTGTCCTGGCAGATCGGACGGTGGCCGGTGGCGCACATGCGCGAGTTGATCAGAATCTGCGCCATGGAGTCGCGGGCGGCAGGCGACTCTTCCTTCAGGTATGCCTCGTGCATGGCCTGAATGAAGTCGACGGGATGGTAATAGGAAATGAATTGCAGGGCGTCGGCGACGCTCTGGATCAGATCGTCTTGCTTGATCACGGTCATGCGGGGCGCTCCCTTATAGGGCAGGAACTTGGGCGCCGGAACATGGCCGGCGCGTTCTAAAAGGCGCGGCAGTATACCGCGGGGCCGACGCCTGGGACACCCGTCAGGGCCCAGCGGCGATAACGCGAAGCGTCGCTAGGCTTTTTCACGGCGCGCGGGTAGAGTGGCGGCTAGTTGCCAGTATGGGACGGAGCCCATGATCCCAAGCAACCGTCGATTGACCCAACGTACGTTACAGAATCTGCTGATCAAGCGTTTCGGCATGGCTGTGGCTACCTATCTGATGATCGCTGCGCTGGCAGGGATTGCCTATTATCACGACCTTTTCAGCGCTTCTGGCAGCTCGGTCGCAGGGCTGCTGGGTATTGCCGTCGTCAGTCAGTCGCTGTTCTTCGCCCTGTTCATGTCGGGCCGCAATCTGACCTTTCGCGACCCCAGCCTCACCGAGGCGCAGGTACTGGTAGGTCTGGGCCTGATGACCGCTATGGTCGCCATGCTCGACGAAGGGCGCGGCAGCCTGCTGCTGATCTATCCCATGTCGTTGCTGTTCGGCCTGTTCCAGCTGCCGCCGAGGGTGTTCTTTCGCTGTGCCGGTCTGGCGTTCCTGGGGTTCGTGCTCATCAACCTGTACGACGCCTACCAGATGCGCATGCGCGATCCCGGTCTGGCTACGCTGCAGGTCTGCGCGCTGGGTCTCGTGCTGTTTTGGCTGAGCCTGTTCGCCTCTTATATGCAGAGCATGCGTCAGCGCATGCGGCAGCGTCGTTTCGCGTTGCAGGCGCATCAGGAAACCCTGCGCGGGATGATGCGCCAGCTCGAAGATCTGGTGGCCACCGACGAACTCACCGGGTTGTGCAACCGCCGTCATTTCCTGCGTCTGGCCGCCCGGGAGCTGGAAGGGCTGGGAGCCAAGCGGCGCCATGGGCTGGCGCTGATCGATCTCGATCACTTCAAGAACATCAATGACCGGCATGGCCACGCGGCGGGCGACCGCGTGTTGCAGGCATTTGCGGGGATTGCCACGGCCTGCCTGCGCGACGGCGACATCATCGCCCGTTACGGTGGCGAGGAGTTCGTGCTGCTGGTGCCCAATACCGATGCGGATGCCTTCCTGTCCTGCTGCGAGCGGCTGCGGGTGGCGTTCAGCGAGGCCGAGCCGATAGGTGTTAAAGTGCACAACCTCAGCCTGTCCGTGGGGATGACCCTGGTATCCATGCACGACGACCTCGATGAAGCCCTGCACCGTGCTGATCAGGCGCTGTACCAGGCCAAACGTACCGGGCGCAACCGCTGCGCCTCGACCTGGGAACAGGCGGATGCCTGACCTGCTGGTCGGCGAGCGGCGCGTGAGCGTCGACCCTGCAAGTAACCTGCTCGATTCGCTGCTCGGCGCCGGCATTGCCGTGCCCTACAGTTGCCGCGCCGGCAGTTGCCAGGCATGCCTGGTGCGCTGCCTGGCCGGCGAGCCGCTGGATGCCAAGCCCGAGGCCCTCGATCCGGCGCGTCGGGAGCAGGGGTGGCGCCTGGCGTGTCAGTGCCGAGTGATCGATGATCTGCAGATCCAGCTATTCGACCCCGGACGCGATGGCATCCCTGCACGGATCCAGGCGTGCGACTGGCTGAGCGAGCATGTGTTGCGCTTGCGCCTGTTACCGCAGCAGGCCATGCGCTACCGTGCAGGGCAGCATCTGCTGCTGTGGACGGCCGACGGTATCGCCAGGCCGTATTCGCTGGCCAGCCTGCCGCAGGAAGACAGCTTTCTCGAATTTCACGTGGATTGTCGTCAGCCGGGAGCGTTCAGCGATGCGGCCCGGCAATTCAGGGTCGGGGAGCCTTTGCGCCTGGGCACCTTGAGTGGCGGGGCGCTGCACTACGATCCGGATTGGCAGGCCCGGCCGCTCTGGCTGCTGGGTGTCGGAACCGGCCTTGCGCCGCTGTACGCCATTCTGCGCGAGGCCTTGCGCCAAGCTCATCAGGGGCCGATCCGGGTCATGCATGTGGCGCGCTCGACTCGCGAGCATTACCTGGCTGGCTCGTTGCTCGAACTGGCCGCGCGACATCCCGCCATACAGCTCGACCTGATCGAGGCGGCAGCGCTGCCCGATGCTCTGGCGGCGCTGCGTCCTGGCTCACGGCAGACCATCGTGCTGGCCTGCGGTGGCCCTGACAGCGTTGATGCCATCGCTCGACGCCTCTACCTTGCCGGGCTGCCGCGCAGCCAGCTGTTCTCCGACCTGTTTCTGCCTCACGCCTGAGCGGCTACGCAGTCCGACGCCTATCTCAGAAACCAGAAGGCCCGCGTCGAACGCGGGCCTTCTGGTGGATGCCGCTGGTGATCA
The DNA here is from genome assembly GCF_030209025.1 of Pseudomonas sp. MEJ086. Classification (NCBI taxonomy): domain Bacteria; kingdom Pseudomonadati; phylum Pseudomonadota; class Gammaproteobacteria; order Pseudomonadales; family Pseudomonadaceae; genus Pseudomonas; species Pseudomonas sp. MEJ086. The sequence continues at coordinate 149,223 of NZ_JARVSV010000029.1, read as the reverse complement.
GACCAGCGCGTCACCGACATGCAGGATCTTCATGCCGTTGGTGCCACCGATGGTGTGGTAGCTGTCGCCCTTGGTCAGGATGACCCAGTCGCCTTGCTGGACGAGGCCACGCTTGAGCAGTTCATCCACTGCAGCCTGGCTGACTTCGCCTGGTGGCAGGGCCGCCGGATCGAAGGGGATGGTGTACACGCCACGGAACATCGCCGAACGCGCCTGGGTGTCGCGGTGCGGGGAGAAGGAGTAGATCGGCACCGAGGAGCGGATGCGCGACATGATCAACGGCGTGTAGCCACTTTCGGTGAGGGCGATGATCGCCTTCACGCCTGGGAAGTGGTTGGCCGTGTACATGGCTGCCAGGGCGATGCTTTCGTCGCAGCGCTCGAAGGTTTTGCCGATACGGTGGCTGGAGCTCTTGCCGGTCGGGTGACGCTCGGCGCCGAGGCAGATGCGCGCCATGGCCTGCACGGCTTCCAGCGGGTAGGCGCCGGCGGCGCTTTCTGCCGAGAGCATGACCGCATCGGTGTAGTCGAGCACGGCGTTGGCCACGTCGGACACTTCGGCACGGGTCGGCATCGGGTTCTGGATCATCGACTCCATCATCTGGGTCGCAACGATCACTGCCTTGTTGTGGCGGCGTGCGTGCAGGATGATCTTCTTCTGAATGCCCACCAGCTCGGCGTCGCCGATTTCCACGCCCAGGTCGCCACGGGCAACCATCACCACGTCGCTGGCCTTGATCAGGCCGTCCAGGGTTTCGTCGTCCGCTACCGCTTCGGCGCGTTCGATCTTGGCGACCAGCCAGGCCTTGCCGCCGGACTCGTCACGCAGTTGACGGGCATATTCCATGTCCGCCGCGTCACGCGGAAAGGAAACTGCCAGGTAGTCCAGGTCCATTTCGGCAGCGAGCTTGATGTCGGCCTTGTCCTTTTCGGTCAGGGCTGGCGCGGTCAGGCCACCGCCGCGGCGGTTGATGCCTTTGTGGTCGGACAGCGGACCACCGATCAGCACGACGCAGTTGAGGGTGTCAGCGGTGGTGGTTTCGACACGCATGACCACACGGCCATCGTCGAGCAGCAGTTCGTCACCGACGCCACAATCCTTGACCAGATCCGGGTAGTCGATACCCACGACTTCCTGGTTGCCATCGGTCAGAGGATGGCTGGTGGAAAAGGTGAAGCGATCACCGACCTTCAGCTCGATACGCTTGTTGGCGAACTTGGCGATACGGATCTTCGGCCCTTGCAGGTCGCCCAGCAGGGCGACGTGGCGACCGTGCTTGGCGGCGATGTCCCGCACCAGCTTGGCACGCGCCTTGTGATCTTCGGGCGAGCCGTGGGAGAAGTTCAGACGAGCGACATCCAGCCCTGCGAGAATCAGCTGTTCCAGCATTTCCGGTGAATTGCTGGCTGGGCCGAGGGTGGCGACGATTTTGGTGCGGCGAGCGGTCATGCGCGGACTCCTTAATTGAAGCAGACCGCGAGGCTACTACGCCGCAGCGCTGTAGTCATTGTTCCTCTGCACTACTTTTCGGCAGACAGCTTGACCACCAGCAGGTCGCAGTCCACCGATTCGAGCAGGCGCTCGGCGGTGTGGCCGATGAGAATGGTGTCCAGGCGGCCTCGGGCGATGGCACCCATCACCAGCAGGTCGATTTCGTGCTTGCGCACGAAGCGCGGCAGCATGTTTTCCGGCGCGCCTTCGAGCAGGTGGGCCGATTCCGGGGCGATGCCGTGCTGGCGGACCAGCTCGTCGAACGCCTTGTGGTGCTGCTGCGCGTCGTCGCTGACGTACTGCTGGTAGGTGGCCAGCAACTCGGTATTGTTGAGCAGCGTACGCGGCATTGGCGCATGGCAGTGCACGATGTCGGCATGCAGGCCTAGCGCGGAGGAGAGCGCCAGGCTGGTGTCGATCAGGTGATGATCGAGTGCGGCGGGCTTGTCGTCCTTGTGCAGTGGATCGACGGCGGTGCACAGGTTGCGCCCGCGCCATTCGGCGTGATGCACCAGCCATAGCGGAAACGGGCAGTGGCGCATCAACTGCCAGCAACTGTCGGTCAGCAGCAGACGGCGCAGCAGGTTGTTGTGGGCGGCGGATTTGAGCACCAGATCCGGCTGCAGCTCGGCAGCCGCTTCGAGCACCGTTTCATGCAGGCGCTTGCCCCAGCGTACTTCCTGCTGCAGCGGCAGGCCTTCGTCATGCAACGGGGTGAGCAACTCCTCCAGCCATTTTCCTCGCTGCTCGAGCAGCGCGTCGCGAGCTCTGTTCTGCAGGCTGTTCTCGAGCAGGCTGCCATCCAGCGCGGCGCTATACTCCACCAGCAGCACATGCAGCCGAGCCTGAGTGCCACGGGCCAGCCAGACCGCACGCTCGAGGGCCGGGTGACTGGGTTGGCTGGCGTCGATCACGACCAGGAGCTTTTCGAGTTTCATGGGTCGACCTCGCAGGGTAATTAGGCAGCATTGCACCCCATCGTCCGATGAGGTGCCTTGACCTGAATCAGCTTAGAAGATCGAGCCCACTTGTCCGAGCCGTGGAGCGCGATAACGCAATGCAGCATGTTACCGCTGTTCAGTTTTCCGCGGCCTCGCCGATACGCTGCTCATTGGAGGAGAAACCCATGCGTATTCTGTTGCTGCTGTGCTGTGTTCTGGTCGTTGGCGGGTGTACCCGCATGTCCCTCGATCATCATCTGAACAAGGCCTATCAGGCCTACGATCTGGGCGAGTGCGAGGATGCGCTGCTCTATCTGTCGCAGGCCGAGCGCGCGAGTCGCTCGCGCAGCTACATCCAGCCGGAAATCTCCCTGCTGCGTGGCCAGTGCCTGGAGCGGCAGAACCTGTACATCGACGCGGCGCAGACCTACCAGTTCATCATTGGCCGCTATCCCACCAGTGAATACGCGTTCCGTGCCCGAGCACGGCTGGAAACCCTGCGCCAGCTCGGTCATCATGGTTTGCCGGAGCCCGCCAAGGTATCGCCTGCTCGAGCGCTTTGACGGCCCGAATATCGACTGGGGATTGTCGTGATGCGCATAGGTATCTGCCTGCTTCTTCTACTGCCCACGCTGGCGTTCGGGGAGGTTTATCGCTGGGTGGATGAGCGCGGGCAGGTGCATTACGGGCAGCAACCTCTGGCGGCGGATGCCGACGTGGTGGACGTCCGCCCGCAGGTGGTCGAGCGCGATGCCGCTACCCGGGAGCGCGAGCAGCGCAGCGAACGTTACTTTCAGGCCCGACGCGACGAGCAGGCTCAGGCCTCTCAAGCCCGCAAGCAACTGCAGGGCGAGAGGGCGAAAGAGTGCACGACGCTGCGTAACCGGCTGGCCTCGATGCCAGAGGGACGCCGCTACTACCGACCTGGCGACGATGGCGAGCGCCGCTATTACAGTGATCAGGAGCTGGATGCGGGGCGTGATTACCTGCGCAGCCAGTTATCCGAGCGGTGTAATTGAGGGCTGGTCAGCTCGCCGCACTGCCGCCATACTCAACCGACACTCATAGCGCTTCGCCATTATGAATGCCAATCGCCATATAGAACGGCACCAGCTGCCGTACTACCTCAACGTCTTCAATGCCTTTACCGACAAACCGATCGGTCATCTGGGCAATGTCTCGCTGGATGGCCTGATGTTGATCAGCCAGCTGCCGGTATTGGTGGGCGGCTGTTTCGACATGCGCCTGAAAATCCCCGGGCCGGATGCACTGCGGCACATCGACTTCAGTGCGACCTGCCTCTGGTGCCGCGAGGATGTCACGCCTGGCGGCTTCGATTCCGGGTTCGCGTTGACTGCACCGCCAGCGGAATACGTCGAGATGGTCGAGGCCTTGCGCTACTACTTCAGTTTCCATCCCCTCGCTGCGTCGGTTTGACCAGCGGCTGAACGCTTGCAGCAATTCTCTGTCTGTTCAATACAACGCGCAGAGCCAGCACTGACTGGCATGGCTCTGGTGCCGTTATTCAGCTTTTCTTCGTGCGTGTGTAAGTCTTTGCTTACACCGTCTGTAAGCATTAGTGGCGATTGGTTGTTGGAATGTGCCGCGCCACCCTATTAACTTGTTGATATAAATGATTTTTTAATTATTTGCGAATGGCTGGCTCAGCTAGGCGCGGCTTAAAGGTGCCGTTGTGATTGATACCAGGGGCCGTTAATATCTGAACCGTGCTTAGGGAAAAGCACAGGTCGTTAAGGAAAATGGCCAGGACATCGCGGGACGCGATTCATCAGGATGATGAGTTGGGAGTTTAAGGGAATAGGGACAAAAGAGTGGGCGGGTAAAACCGCCCCTTTTTTTCGCCTGCAGAAAAGTGCTCGGTCACTTACGCCGCTCTGCTGATAGCCGCGTTCTCCGAGCTCAGCGGCATTGTCGCGATGGCTGTCGCCGCAACGGTGAGCCATAAAAAATGCCGCGACCCTTTCAGGTAGCGGCATCTCTAGCGGCGGTCTGCACTGCCGAACCCCCGAAGCTTAGCGCTCCAGGTGCTGCAGCTTGTCTTTCACGCCATCCCACTCTTCGGCATCTGCCATCGCGTCTTTGCGCTCGGTGATGTTTGGCCAGACTTCCGCCAGTTCGGCGTTCAGCTCGATATATTCCTGCATGCCATCCGGTATCTCGTCTTCGGAGAAGATGGCCTGCGCCGGGCACTCAGGCTCGCAAAGCGCGCAGTCGATGCATTCATCCGGGTGGATCACCAGGAAGTTCGGGCCTTCGTAGAAGCAGTCCACCGGACAGACTTCCACGCAGTCGGTGTACTTGCACTTGATGCAGTTGTCGGTGACGACGAAGGTCATTTCTAGTTCTCTCCTCGGGCTACGGCAGCGAGCCACTCCTTGATTCAGCAGCTCTCAGGCTCGGGATTGGGGCTGTCAGACCAGGCTAAAGGCTGCAGCGCTTCCGGAGCGCGCGGGATTCTAACAGCTTGTTGGCTCCGGCGTTAGACTCGCGCTTTCCATGCATATAACAGTTCGAGCGCCTTGCGTGGGCTGAGATCGTCGGGATTGACCTTCTGCAGCTCTTCCAGCACGGGATGCGGCAGGCTGGAGAACAGATCGCTCTGCATCGGCGCGGCGCTTTGTCCCATGCCTTTGGTCGGCAGATCGTGGGGCAGGCTGGTGGTTTCCAGGCGCGCCAGATGCTCGCGGGCACGCAGGATCACGGTGTCCGGCACCCCTGCCAGTTGCGCGACCGCCAGACCATAGCTCTGGCTGGCCGGGCCAGGCAGCACGTGGTGCAGGAAGACGATGCGTTCGTTGTGCTCGGTGGCATTGAGGTGCACGTTGGCGACCACCGGCTGGCTTTCCGGCAGGACGGTCAGCTCGAAATAGTGGGTGGCGAACAGCGTGTAGGCCCGCAGGTTGGCCAACTGCTCGGCAGCTGCCCAGGCCAGCGACAGGCCATCGAAGGTGCTGGTACCGCGCCCCACCTCGTCCATCAACACCAGGCTGCGTTCGCTGGCGTTGTGCAGGATGTTGGCGGTCTCGCTCATTTCCACCATGAAGGTCGAACGCCCGCCGGCCAAGTCATCGCTGGAGCCGATCCGGGTGAAGATACGGTCGACCATCGACAGTTCGCAACGCGCGGCTGGTACGAAGCTGCCGATATGGGCGAGCAGCACGATCAGCGCGGTCTGGCGCATGTAGGTGGACTTACCGCCCATGTTCGGGCCAGTGATGATCAGCATCCGTGTGGCATCATCGAGTTTCAGGTCGTTGGCCACGAACGGTGTGGTCAGAACCTGCTCCACCACCGGGTGGCGGCCTTGCTCGATCAACATGCACGGCTCTTCGACGAAGCGCGGGCGGTTGAGATCCAGATTCAGTGCGCGTTCGGCCAGGTTGCTCAGCACGTCCAGCTCTGCCAGTGCCGCAGCGCTGTCCTGCAGCGGGCCCAGGTGGCCGATCAGGCGCTCCAGGAGTTCCTCGTAGAGCTGCTTCTCGCGAGCCAGGGCGCGGCTCTTGGCGGACAGCGCCTTGTCCTCGAACTCCTTGAGCTCCGGGGTGATGAAGCGCTCGGCGCCCTTGAGGGTCTGGCGGCGGATGTAGTCGGCCGGTGCCGACTCTGCCTGTTTGCTCGGCAGTTCGATGAAGTAGCCGTGCACGCGGTTGTAGCCGACCTTGAGGTTGGCCAGGCCGGTACGGGCTTTCTCCCGGGCCTCCAGATCCATCAGGTACTGGCCGGCGTTCTCGCTCAGTGACTGCAGGTCATCGAGTTCGGTGTCGTAGCCGGTTTTCAGCACGCCGCCATCACGGATCACCGCCGGCGGATTGTCGATGATCGCCCGCGACAGCAGCTCGGCCAGCTCCGGATAGGTGCTGATGGTGGTTGCCAGGGTCGCCAGGTGCGCGCAATCCAGTTGAGTCATTGCCGCCTGCAACTGCGGTAATGCACCCAGGGCGTCGCGCAGGCGGGCCAGGTCACGGGGGCGGGCGTTGCGCAGGCCGATACGGGCCAGAATGCGCTCCAGATCACCGATTTCCTTGAGCTGCGGCTGCAGGGATTCGAAGCGATAGCGGTCCAGCAGGCAGGCGATCGACTCCTGGCGTGCTTCGAGCACGGCGCGGTCGCGCAGCGGACGATTCAGCCAGCGACCGAGCAGGCGGCTGCCCATGGCGGTCTGGCTGCGATCGACGACGGACTGCAGGGTATTGTCGCGGCCGCCGGCCAGGTTGATGTCCAGTTCCAGGTTGCGGCGGCTGGCACCGTCGAGAATCACCGTGTCGTCGATGCGCTCATGACGCAGGCTGCGCAAGTGCGGCAGGGCGGTGCGTTGCGTCTCCTTGGCATAAGCCAGCAGACAGCCGGCCGCACCGATGGCCAGGGTCAGCGTCTCGCAGCCGAAGCCCTTGAGATCCTGAGTGCCGAACTGTTGGCACAGGCTCTTCTGAGCGCTGTCACGCTCGAAATCCCAGGGTGCACGGCGACGCGATCCGCGGCGTTTCTCGGCCGGCAAGCCTTGCGGCCAGTCATCGGGGATCAGCAGCTCGGCAGGGTTGAGGCGCTCGAGTTCGGCCAGCAGGTTTTCCCAGCCGCGGATTTCCATCACGCTGAAGCGCCCGCTGGTGATGTCCAGCACGGCCAGGCCGAACAGGCGCTCGTCACCGAGCACGGCGGCCAGCAGGTTGTCACGGTGCTCGTCTAGCAATGCCTCGTCGCTGACGGTGCCTGGGGTGATGATGCGCACCACCTGGCGTTCCACCGGGCCCTTGCTGGTGGCCGGATCACCGATCTGCTCGCAGATGACCACCGACTCACCCAGCTTGACCAGCTTGGCCAGGTAGCCCTCGGCGGCGTGGTAAGGAATGCCGCACATCGGTATCGCCTGGCCGGCGGACTGGCCGCGGGCGGTCAGGGTGATGTCGAGAAGCTTGGCGGCTTTCTTCGCGTCTTCGTAGAAGATTTCGTAGAAATCGCCCATGCGATAGAACATCAGCTGATCAGGGTGCTGGTTCTTCAGTCTCCAGTACTGCTGCATCATCGGGGTGTGGCTGGAGAGGTCGCTTTGGCTCATCGTGTCGAGTGTCCGGCTGATTAGCAAAAGCGCCTAGTGTACGGTATCGACCCCATCACCTTTAACCCCGGAGCGCAGATGAATTTCGATGATCAGCCCCTGAGCAGACTCGCCGCTCGGCTTGGCGAGGCACTGCTGGAACGTGGTGCTCAGGTCACCACTGCCGAATCCTGTACGGGGGGCGGCATTGCCGAAGCCATCACCCGCATCGCCGGCAGCTCGGCCTGGTTCGAAGCGGGTTACGTCACGTACTCCAACACCCAGAAGACCCGTCAACTCGGCGTGCCCGAGGCGCTCTTCAGCAGTGTGGGCGCGGTCAGCCGTGAAGTGGTCGAGGCCATGGTGCGTGGGGCTCAGACCCATAGTCGCGCGCGTTATGCCACGGCAGTCAGCGGTGTGGCGGGGCCCGCTGGTGGCAGCGCGGAGAAGCCGGTCGGCACGGTGTGGATCGCCTGGGCCGATGGCGGGCAGGTGTTCACCAGGCGTTTCCAGTTCCCCGGCTCCCGTGACGCGGTGCGCGCACAGACCGTGGAAGCGGCCCTGCTCGGACTAATGCGACTACTGGTACAAGAAAATCCATCAGTGGGGTAGGCGAGTGACGAACCCTGTGGAATAATACTGGCTACTTATACAGTTATTGGCCGTCAGGCCCTTCTGATCACGTGAGGAATGTAATGGACGAGAACAAGAAGCGCGCTTTGTCGGCTGCACTGGGCCAGATCGAGAAGCAGTTCGGCAAAGGCGCGGTGATGCGCATGGGCGACCATGATCGTCAGGCGATTCCAGCCATTTCCACTGGCTCTCTGGGCCTAGACATCGCGCTGGGTATCGGTGGTCTGCCGAAAGGCCGCATCGTCGAAATCTACGGCCCGGAATCCTCGGGCAAGACCACCCTGACCTTGTCGGTCATCGCCGAAGCGCAGCGCATGGGCGCCACCTGTGCCTTCGTCGACGCCGAGCACGCACTGGACCCGGATTATGCCGGCAAGCTGGGCGTCAACGTCGACGACCTGCTGGTTTCGCAGCCGGATACTGGCGAACAGGCACTGGAAATCACCGACATGCTGGTGCGCTCCAACGCCATCGACGTGATCATCGTCGACTCCGTGGCGGCACTGGTACCGAAGGCCGAAATCGAAGGTGAGATGGGCGACATGCACGTCGGCCTGCAGGCTCGTCTGATGTCCCAGGCGCTGCGCAAGATCACCGGCAACATCAAGAACGCCAACTGCCTGGTCATCTTCATCAACCAGATCCGCATGAAGATCGGTGTGATGTTCGGTAGCCCGGAAACCACTACCGGTGGTAACGCCCTGAAGTTCTACGCTTCGGTTCGTCTGGATATCCGTCGCACCGGCGCCGTGAAGGAAGGCGACGAAGTGGTCGGTAGCGAAACTCGCGTCAAGGTGGTCAAGAACAAGGTGGCACCGCCATTCCGCCAGGCCGAGTTCCAGATCCTGTACGGCAAGGGCATTTACCGTAACGGCGAGATCATCGACCTGGGCGTACAGCAGGGTCTGGTCGAGAAAGCCGGTGCCTGGTACAGCTACCAGGGCAACAAGATCGGTCAGGGCAAGGCTAACGCCGCCAAGTATCTGGAAGACAACCCGGAAGTGGGCCGCGCCATCGAAGGCCTGATCCGCGAGAAGTTGCTCGTTGTCAGCCCTACCGTCAAAGCCAATTCGGGCGCTGAAGTCGACGCCGAAGTCGACCTCTGATTCCAGCTCGTGGCCGTGATACTGGATAACGTGCAAGCGGTTCGCCATAGCGCCATGGATCTGCTGGCGCGCCGTGAACATGGCCGGGTCGAGCTGTCGCGCAAACTGCGACAGCGCGGCGCCAGCGATGAGCATATCGAGGCCGCTCTCGACCGCTTGAGCGAAGAAGGGCTGCTTTGCGAGGCACGTTATCTGGAAAGCTTCATCAGTTATCGGGCGCGCTCGGGCTTTGGCCCGCAGCGCATTCGTGACGACCTTTCCCAGCGCGGCCTTGCCCGTGCCGATATCGAACAGGCACTGCGTGACAGCGCTATCGACTGGCGCGATGGCCTGCAACAAACCTGGCAACGCAAGTTTGCCGGGCAGCTACCGACCGATGCCCGTGAGCGGGCCAAGCAAATGCGTTTTCTGGTTTACCGCGGCTATCCAATGGATCTGGTCGGGCAACTGATGCGCGGTTCGCTCGACGACTGACAACGCTCGCCATTGGCAGGCAGCGGTGCTCGGATTTCGCATGGGAACCATCCAATCACTCCAATCGGTGGGCTGAAGCCCGCCACACTACCTGTGCGCACCCGCTGTAGGGTGGGCTTCAGCCCACCAGATTCATGCCCGCTTCCGCCACTCCCTCGCCATTGCGGCGGGAAATTCGTCGAAAAGACGACGAGCAGAAGGCTCTGAGCCGCCCTGCGCTCAGGTCAGCCAATTCTGGGGCAGGTTGATCACATCGAGCAATTCACGCAACCGCCCGGCGCTACGACCGCTGAACGCGAAGGTCAGTCTCGGTTTGTCGCGTAGTTGCGGCCCGTCCGTTTCCACGCTGCCACTGAGCTGCTGCTGTATATCGCCGCTCTTGCACAGATCGCTGAAGTGCAGATTCAGCTGCTCGAGGGCGCGATCCGTCAGTGGGTGGTGCATGCGAATAACGAACTGTTGCTTCAGCCAGCGGCTGGAGTGGAAGTTGGCGTAGAAGCGATCGATGGCCTCGGCAGCCTCGTCGACATCATGCACCAGCTGCATCAGGTTCATGTCACTGGCGAGTATGTAGCCGTTGCTGTCCAGGTTCTGCTGGATGTAGTCGAGCAAGCCCTGCCAGAACGTGCCGCCGGGTTCGTCCAGCAGAATCACCGGTACCAGCGGGCTCTTGCCGGTCTGGATCAGGGTGATGACTTCCAGCGCTTCGTCGAGGGTGCCGAAGCCGCCGGGGCAGAGCACGAGGGCGTCGGCTTCCTTGACGAAGAACAGCTTGCGCAGAAAGAAGAAGTGAAACGACAGCAAGTTGTCGCTGCCTTGCATGGTCGCGTTTGCAGATTGCTCGAAGGGCAGGGTGATATTGAACCCCAGACTGTTTTCACGGCCGGCACCTTCATGGGCCGCGGCCATGATGCCACCGCCTGCGCCGGTGATGATCATCAGGTCGTGGCGGGCCAGGGTCGCGCCCAGGTCGCGCGCCAGGGCGTATACCGGGTGGCCGGGCTGGGTCCGGGCAGAGCCGAACACGGTAACCTTGCGGCGATGCCGGAAGCGTTCCAGCACGCTGAAGGCACGCTCCATCTCACGCAGGGTCTGCAGCATGATCTTGGCGTCCCAGCGGTTGCGGTCGGCCTGGGCCATGCGAGCCACGGTGGCGAGCATTTCCCGGTATAGCGCGAGGTTGGGGCTGTCTGGTGGCGTTATTCGAGCTGCCAGCTCGTCGAGGCTGTCCGCCAGCTCGGTGCCGGTAGCTGGCGGTTGACGGGAAAGATGGGCGTTCGCGTGATCATCCATAGCGCTTCTCCTTTTCGTCAGCGCCCCCTTGGTTACCTGTGCCGAGGCGCCTCGAGATTTGTCACTGGGTACCTGGCTTACAGCCGGCAATCGGACTTGCTGAAGCGTTCGGTGGTGACTGGGCGATTGCTCTGGATTTCACTGAAGTCATAGCGCAGTACCGCTCCGCTGGCCAGCAGCTTGCGGAAGCCAGGGTTGGCGCACACGCTGTTGGCCAGCTGCGCGCGAACGGTGTCGGGGTTGCCGCGCATCTGCGAGGCGTGCCCCGGGCGAACGCTGAGGTGGTTGATCAGCTCGTTGCCCTGCACCGTATACCCCTGATCGAGGATGTCCTCGTTGATGGCGCGGGGCGTGCCGACGCTGCTTTCGCGAGCCACTTTTTCCAGCGTTTGCGTCAGCTCGTAGCCTTTTAGCGAAGCAGCATGCGCCGTCGGGACGAGAAGGCTGACGAGTAGGGCGGAAAGGGCGAAACGCTGCATGGCTGACTCCTGAAGACGGTAAGCGGTAATAGACCCGGCTCTTCTCTTTATGTTCGCTTTGGCGAGGTGCATCGACGGGCAATGGGTGGATGTTACCAATCCTGGGCGCTGCATGGAGATTGGTGATCTATCTTGCCGTCGAAGTCCAACGTGGTGCTGGCGCAATTGATAGACTACGCGCCCTTCGTTACACGACTCCAGATGGCCATGCCCTTTTCTGCCTTCGATCCGCTGTTTTCTGCCCGTCCGGGCAAACGCTCATGAGCCACGCCGTTGCTGCACTGCGTGCCGCGCGCCTGGCGCGTAGCGTCAAGCCGTTCCTGGCTAGAGGTTCGCGGGCCGAGCGCTGCCCGGATTGTCGTCTGGCGCGCAGCCATTGCCTGTGTGCCTGGCGTCCACAGGTGTCGGCGAAGGCCGGGGTATGTCTGCTGATGCACGACGTCGAGGCGCTGAAACCGAGTAATACCGGCTGGCTGATCGCCGATGTGGTCGCGGATACCTCGGCCTTCGGCTGGTCGCGTACCGAGGTCGATCCGCTGCTGCCCGCGTTGCTGAGCGAGCCCCAGTGGCAGCCGTATCTGGTCTTTCCGGGCGAATATGCCGAGGCCGAGCGGGTGGTGAGCTCCGTGCAAGTGGGCGCGGGCAAGCGGCCATTGTTCGTGATGCTCGATGCGACCTGGACCCAGGCACGCAAGATGTTTCGCAAAAGTCCGTATCTCGATACGTTGCCGGTACTCAGCCTGCAGCCGGAGGCCTTGTCACGCTATCGGCTGCGCCGCTCCAAGCGCGATGATCACCTGTGCACCGCCGAGGTTGCGGCGTTGTGCCTGGAACTGGCGGGCGATGAACACGCCGCCGACGCCCTGAATACCTATCTGGATGTATTCAGCGAGCATTATCTGGCATCCAAGGCACCCCGCGCCTTGGACCTGGAAAACGAGCTGCACCAGCGTCTCAAGGCCTTTCTGCAATAGCGGAAGCGGACGGTTTCGGCCAGAGCTGAGCCAGCAACATGCCACCGAACATCAACGCACAACCGAAATAGCCCCGTGCCGACAGCGATTCTCCCAGCAGCAGGGCACCGGCGATGGCCGCGAACACGGCTTCCAGCGACAGGATGATCGCCGCATGGGAGGCAATCGCGTGTCTCTGCGCCACCACCTGCAGGGTGAAACCCACCGCCACGCCGAAGATGCCGCCATACAGAATCGCTGGCATGGCCTGGGCGATATCGGCGCCTGGCAGGTCTTCGAAGATCAGCGCCAGCGCCAGGCTGATCAGCGCGCAGGTGACGAACTGTACTAGGGCCAGGAGCAGCGCATCGTGACGTGTGGCGAAGAACCCCACCAACAGCACGTGCACCCCCCAGACGAATGCCCCAGCCAGTTGCAGCCAGTCCCCGGACGCGACCTGAAAGCCGTCACCGACGCTCAGCAGGAACATGCCGACCACTGCCAGCGAAGCGCCCAGCCAGATGCCCATGCCGGTCTTGTGGCCCAGCATCAGGCCGAGTAGCGGCACCACGATCACGTAGAGCCCGGTGATGAAGCCCGAGTTGGTGACGCTGGTGAACAGCAGGCCAACCTGCTGCAGGTTGATGCCCAGTGCCAGTACCGCGCCCATCAGGCAGCCGCCGAGTAGCAGCGGACGGCTCAAGGGCGACGCGGGCTGTTTGCTGCGCCGACGCAGCAGCATCAGCAACGGCAGTAGCACGACCACGGCCAGAGCGAAGCGCAGGCCGCTGTAGAGAAAGGGGCCGATGGCATCCATACCCAGGCGCTGGGCCACGAACGAAGAGCCCCAGATCATGGCGGTCAGCAACATCAGCAGATCGGCACGCAGCGCTTGGTTGGGCATCGTCGGCATCCTGGCGGGAAGGGCGCAGACTTTGCCGCAAAGCTTCGCGCTTGACCACCCCGTCTGCGCTGGGCATTCTGGTGGGTGCCGTACGCCCCGCTGTAATCCGTGATACGGCCTGCCTATAAAAAGAACAGGATATGCCATGGTCGCTTACGAAATCCTGATAGCTGATGATCACCCCCTGTTTCGCAGTGCGCTGCAGCAAGCCCTGACAATGGGGCTTGGTGCTGGCGTGCGACTGGTCGAAGTGGCCAGCATCGCCGAGCTGGAAGCCCGGCTGGCGGAGAAGACCGATTGGGATCTGGTGCTGCTCGACCTCAACATGCCTGGTGCCTATGGGTTCTCCGGGCTGGTGCTGTTGCGCGGCCAGTACCCGCAGATTCCCGTGGTGATGATTTCCGCCCAGGAAGAGGCTGCCGTGGTGGTACGTTCCCGTGAGTTCGGCGCCAGCGGGTTCATTCCCAAATCCAGCTCGCTGGAAGTGATCCAGCAAGCCGTACGCCAGGTGCTCGACGGTGAAGTCTGGTGGCCACCGCAGAGCGATGAGGCCATCAGCCTGTCGTCCGAAGCCAAGGCGGCCAGCGCGGGGCTGGCCAGCCTGACGCCACAGCAGTTTCGCGTGCTGACCATGGTTTGCGAAGGCCTGCTGAACAAGCAGATCGCTTATGAACTGAGTGTTTCCGAAGCCACGGTGAAAGCACACGTCACGGCGATCTTCCGCAAGCTCGGCGTGCGCACCCGCACCCAGGCGGCACTGCTGCTGCAACAACTGGAGTCTGTGCCCGCCGCCTGAGCAGGTGCTTGGGCAACCGATTGTGCGGGATTTTTTTCGGCCTCTGGCGTACCCTGCCGGCCTTTTCCTGTCGCGGTTCGCTGTCATGTCGCCATTCAAAGGACAAACCGGGTTAAAGCGTATTCTCAATGCCGCCGGATATTCGCTGGATGGCCTGCGCGCCGCCTTCGTCGGCGAAGCGGCGTTCCGCCAATTGGTATTGCTCAACGTCGTGCTGATTCCGCTGGCACTGCTGCTCGACGTCAGCCGTGGCGAACGCGCCCTGATGGTCGCCGCCTGCCTGTTGGCGCTGATCGTCGAGCTGCTCAACTCCGCCGTCGAAGCGGCCATCGACCGCATTTCCCTCGACCTGCATCCCTTGTCGAAGAGCGCCAAGGACATGGGCAGCGCCGCGCAACTGGTGTCACTGACGCTGATCGCCAGCGTCTGGGGCATCATCCTGCTGGGCTAGCGCACCTCGGGCAGCACGATCTCGTCGCTGCGGCGGATACCTGCCGTCAGCGCCCGGCACATGTCGAGAAATTCGCGCATGGCTGCGGTCTGGTATTTCTGCCGATGCCAGATGAAATAGAACTGCCGGCGCAGATCCAGATCCGGGGTCTCCACCGGCACCAGGCTGCCGCGGCGGAAGGCGTCGCGCAGTGCCAGGCGCGAGATGCAGCTGATGCCCAGACCCGACTCCACGGCACGCTTGATCGCCTCGGTGTGTTCCAGCTCCAGGCGAATGTTCAGGGCGTCGGAGTGGTGACGCATGGCCTGGTCGAAGGTCAGGCGGGTGCCGGAACCCTGTTCGCGGAGAATCCAGGCTTCGCCGCTCAGCTCCCGGATGCTCGCGTGGCCTCGCTGCGCAAGGGGATGCTGAGGGGCACAGAACACCACCAACTCATCTTCAACCCAGCTCTGCACCTCGATATCCGGATGGTTGCAGTCCCCTTCGATCAGACCCAGATCAATTTCATAATGCGCGACCTGTTGCACGATATGCGCAGTGTTCTGGACGTGGAGTTTCACCTGGCTTTCCGGGTGGACCTTCATGAAGCCGCCGATCAGCAAGGTCGCCAGGTAGTTACCGATGGTCAGGGTCGCGCCCACTGCCAGTGAGCCGAAACCGGATTTGCCGTTGAGCAGGTCTTCGATTTCCTTGGCCTGATCCAGCAGTGCCACGGCCTGCGGAAGCAACTGGCGGCCCAGGGCGTTGAGGCTCAGGCGCTTGCCGGCCCGGTCGAACAGCTGGCAGCTCGATTGCCGCTCCAGCTCGGTAATCGAGGTGCTGGCTGCCGACTGGGAAAGGGCGAGGAGGGTAGCGGCTCTGGATACGCTCTCCTGCTGGGCGACGGCGACGAACACTTGAAGTTGACGGAGAGTAAATCGCATATCTATATAACCGATAACCTATATCTTGATAATTCATTTAACAGATATTGTGGCCGCGATTAGAATGCCGCGCAATTGCGCTTAAGAATCAGCGCGTCTGAAGTTTTTAGGAGCCCGTACATGAGCAACATGAACCACGAACGCGTTCTCAGTGTTCACCACTGGAATGACACGCTGTTCAGCTTCAAGTGCACCCGCGATCCGGGTCTGCGCTTCGAGAATGGCCAGTTCGTGATGATCGGCCTGCAGCAGGAAAACGGCCGCCCGCTCATGCGCGCATATTCCATCGCCAGCCCGAATTGGGAAGAGCACCTGGAGTTCTTCAGCATCAAGGTGCCGGATGGTCCGCTGACCTCGCAGTTGCAGCACCTCAAGGAAGGCGACGAAGTCATCATCAGCAAGAAGCCCACCGGTACGCTGGTGCTGGATGACCTGAACCCTGGCAAGCATCTGTACCTGCTCAGCACCGGCACCGGTCTGGCGCCCTTCATGAGCGTGATCCAGGACCCGGAAACCTATGAGCGCTTCGAGAAGGTGATCCTGGTTCACGGTGTTCGCTACGTCAACGAAGTGGCCTACCGTGAGTTCATCACCGAGCACCTGCCGCAGAACGAGTTCTTCGGTGATGCGCTGAAGGAAAAGCTGATCTATTACCCGACCGTGACCCGTGAGCCGTTCGAGAATCAGGGGCGTCTGACCGACCTGATGCGCAGTGGCAAACTGTTCGCGGACATCGGCCTGCCGCCGATCAACCCACAGGACGACCGTGCGATGATCTGCGGCAGCCCCAGCATGCTCGACGAGACCAGCGAAGTGCTCGACAGCTTCGGCCTGAAGATCTCCGCGCGCATGCGTGAGCCGGGTGACTATCTGATCGAGCGCGCCTTCGTCGAGAAGTGAGTTAGGAGCAGCTGCGCGTCGGCCCTGCGGCGTTGAAAGCAAACTCAAAATGCTCATGTACAGAAGTACAGTCGCCCGCGACCCCGGCCGCTTTTTCGTTTGCTTTTGTGGGGGCGCCTAGCCCTTGCATGGCTCTAGCTCGCAAGCTCCTCGATTCAGTATCAAAAAATCCGGAGCGCCTAAGGCGTTCCGGATTTTTTATGCCTCTAATATTTAATTCGAGCACAAAAAAACGGGAGCCTTGGCTCCCGTTCTTGTTTGCAGCTGACCTTTACTCTTCCATCTGCGACTGCAGATAGTTCTGCAGACCAACGGCCTTGATCAGGCTGAGCTGGGTTTCGAGCCAGTCGATGTGCTCTTCCTCGGACTCGAGGATGTCTTCGAGCAGTTCACGGCTGGCATAGTCGCCCACGCTCTCGCAGTAGGCGATGGCCGCTTTCAGGTCGATGTGCGCCTTGTGCTCGATCCGCAGGTCGCATTCGAGCATTTCCTGAGTGTTTTCGCCGATCAGGATCTTGCCCAGGTCTTGCAGGTTCGGCAGGCCTTCGAGGAACAGGATGCGCTTGATCAGCTTGTCCGCGTGTTTCATCTCGTCGATGGACTCGTGGTACTCGTGCTTGCCCAGCTTGGTCAGGCCCCAGTCTTCATACATGCGAGCGTGAAGGAAGTACTGGTTGATCGCTACCAGCTCGTTGCCAAGGATCTTGTTCAAATGCTGGATAACTGTCTTGTCGCCTTTCATGGTGGAGCCCGTCCTGCCTGGAAATGAGTAACCGATGGCGAATTCTGGGCTTGCAAAATAAGACTGTCAAACGTAAGTTATTGAAATATAAGTGAAAATAAATATAAATACGAATGTTTAAGTTATGCGTCTTGGCGCTAACTCATTGAATTATGGGCATAAAAAAACCGGATACGAGATCCGGTTCTTCGAAAAACGGCCTATTTAGGCGGCAACAAAATTTCCTGGGTAGGTCATCGCCACCTGACTTTGTTGCACTTCGCCCAGTGTTTCGCGAACGACCTGCTTGGCCAAGCACGCACATTTGCCACATTGACTGGCAACGCCCAACGTTTCACGGACTTCACGGTAGCTGCAGCAACCTTCATAGATTGCTTCGCGGATCTGACCGTCGGTGACACCTTCGCAGAGGCAGACGTACATGGCTTGGCCCGTCGTTTGGCTGAGACTGATGGCGAAGGATACTAATGTTAATGAGAATGCGTGTCAAAGATAAACCGACTCTTGATTGGCTCACATCGGTAACTTTGGATGAGCGGCAGTCTCGCGAGGCCCAGAATCCGTATGCGTGGTTTTCGGATCGGTCTGAGGGCCAATAAAAAACCGGCACGAGGCCGGTTTTTCATTCGCAGGCAGGGCTCAATCGATCTGCGTGCACAGTCCTTCATCGAGGCCGAGCATGATATTGAGGTTCTGCACCGCAGCACCCGAGGCGCCCTTGCCGAGGTTATCGAGCTTGGCTACCAGCAGGGCCTGCTTGCCGCCGCTCGCACCATACACCTGCAACTCGGCGCGATTGCTACCGTTCAGGCCGTGGGGCGTGATGAACGGCGCCGAATCGGCAGGGATCTCGTTGTAGGGCAGAACCTGCACGAACTGCTCGCCCCGGTAATAATCGCTCAGGGCTTTTTGCAGCTCGACGCCGTTACTGCCTTGCAGAGGGATCATCACCAGCATGCCTTGGTCGTAACTGCCGACCGCTGGCTGGAAGATGGGGCGTGCCTGCAGGCCGCTCCAGTGCTGGATCTCCGGAATGTGCTTGTGATCGAAGCCCAGGCCGTAGGCCGCGTAGACCGGCGCACCTTCCTGCTCATAGCGTTCGACCATCTTGGTACCGCCACCGGTGTAGCCGGATACGGCGTTGATGCACAGTTCGCGATCGGAGCCGAGCAGGCCCGCTTCGATGAGCGGGCGCAGCAGCAGGATGGCGCCCGTGGCGTAGCAGCCAGGGTTGCTCACGGCGGCGGCCTTGGCGATGGCCTCGCGTTGGCCCTTGGCCAGTTCGGCCATGCCGAACACCCAGTCACTGGCGGTGCGGTGTGCAGAACTGGCATCGAGCACCCGGCAGCCGACTTCACGAGCTTGAGCAGCCGTTTCTTTAGCCGCATCGTCAGGCAGGCACAGCACGGTCACGTCGACCGAACGCATCAGCTCGAGCTTGGCCTCTACGTCACGGCGCTTGTCGTGGTCGATGGTGACCACTTCGATCTGCGGGTGGTTGGCCAGCCGCTGGCGAATCTGCAGGCCAGTGGTGCCGGCCTGCCCATCGATGAAGATCTGATATTTTTTCATGGCACTCACTCGTCGAAATCTTCCCAGCCGCCCATTTCCTTCCAGCGATTGACGATGCCGCAGAACAGCTCGGCGGTCTTCTCGGTGTCATAGCGGGCGGAGTGGGCTTCACGGCCGTCGAACTCGATGCCGGCGGCCTGGCACGCCTTGGCCAGCACGGTCTGCCCGTAGGCGAGGCCGGCGAGGCTGGCGGTGTCGAAGCTGGAGAAGGGGTGGAAGGGATTGCGCTTGAGGTCACAGCGAGCGACCGCGGCATTCAGGAAGCCCAGGTCGAAGCTGCTGTTGTGGCCGACCAGAATGGCGCGCTTGCAGCCATTGGCCTTCAGGGATTTGCGCAGGCCGCGGAAAATCTCGGTCAGCGCGTGCTCTTCGCTCACCGCCATGCGCAGCGGGTGATCGAGCTTGATGCCGGTGAACTCCAGGGCCGCCTGTTCGATATTGGCGCCTTCGAACGGCTCGACCCGGAAGAAATGCGTGTGATCCGGATACAGGTAGCCGCTCTCGTCCATGCCGATGGTGGTGGCCGCGATCTCCAGCAGGGCATCGGTGGCGCTGTTGAAGCCGCCGGTCTCGACATCCACCACGACCGGCAGGTAGCCGCGAAAGCGCGCAGCCATGGGATGGCGCGGGCCGCTGCTGCTCGGCTGATCCTGGTCGTCTTCGTACTGTTCTTCGCTCATTGCCCTGCCTCCAGCAGACGCCAGCGCAGCGATTCGCCCGCGCGCAAGGGGATTACCGTCTGCTCGCCGAATGGCAGGCTGGCCGGTGCGTTCCACGACTCACGCACCAGGGTGATGGTGTCGGTATTGCGTGGTAGAGCGTAGAAGTCCGGGCCGAAGTGGCTGGCGAAGGCTTCCAGTTTGTCCAGCGCGCCACGCTGCTCGAAGGCTTCGGCATACAGCTCGATGGCCGCATAGGCGGTGTAGCAGCCAGCGCAGCCGCAGGCGTTTTCCTTGGCGTGCTGCGCATGGGGGGCCGAGTCGGTACCCAGGAAGAACTTCGGATTGCCGCTGGTGGCTGCATCGAGCAGCGCTTCCTGGTGCGTGTTGCGCTTGAGGATCGGCAGGCAATAGAAGTGCGGACGAATGCCGCCGACCAGCATGTGGTTGCGGTTGTACAGCAGGTGCTGGGGGGTGATGGTGGCGCCGACGTTGGCCGGTGCTTCCTTGACGAACTGGGCGGCATCACCGGTGGTGATGTGCTCGAATACCACTTTCAAGGTCGGGAAGCGTTCCACCAGACGACGCATGTGTTCGTCGATGAAGGCTTTTTCGCGATCAAAGACGTCGATCTCGGCGCGGGTGACCTCGCCGTGTACCAGCAGCGGCATGCCGGTTTCTGCCAGGGCCTCGAGGGCGCTGGTGATGTTGTCCAGGCTGGTCACGCCAGAGTCGGAGTTGGTGGTCGCCCCGGCTGGGTACATCTTCGCGGCATAGACGATGCCACTGGCCTTGGCTGCACGGATGTCGTCACCGCTGGTGCGATCGGTGAGATACAGCACCATCAACGGCTCGAACTGGCTGCCGGCTGGCCGCGCGTCGAGGATGCGCTGGCGGTAGCCAACGGCCTCGCTGGCGTTGCGCACCGGCGGCACCAGGTTGGGCATGATGATCGCGCGGGCGAAGGTACGGGCGACATCGGCCACGGTGTGCGGCAGTACCGCGCCATCGCGCAGGTGAATGTGCCAGTCGTCAGGACGCAGCAGGGTGATGCGGTCGGTCATTGAGGCTTCCAGGCGGGGGCGAAACATGCCCGGAATGCTACCGGAAAAGGCCGGCGGGGGCACGCCGCAGATAGGCCATCGCACGGCTCAAGTTTTCCCCGCCTGCACCGATACCCACAGGGAACGTTGTGTTTTCTTGTGGAGCTCGCTGTGCGCCAGCCTCTTTTCCTCATCGTCGGATTGCTCGCCGGCGCAGGCTTGAGTCTGCCTGCGGCCGCGATCAGCTTCCAGACTCGTCTGGAAAAGGTCGAATGGCAGGTGGCCGGCGACCAGTTCGAGTGTCGCCTGACGCAACCGATCACCGATTTCGGTTCGGGACAGTTCGTGCGCCGCGCTGGTGAGCAGGCGACCTTTCGCCTGCAGCCTCGGGAGCGCTGGCTGGGCAGGGGCTCGGCGACGCTGCTGGCGGCAGCCGCGCCCTGGCAGCCGGGGCGCGGCGACATCAACCTCGGTGTGGTCAGTGTCGGCAGCGGCGAAGTGCCGTTCAACAGCAGCCAGGAGCAGGCCGGGCGTTTGCTGACCGGTCTGCTGGAAGGGCGCAGCCCGCTGGTGCGCCATCGCAGCTCGATGGGCAGCGATCTCGAAGTGCGGATGCTGCCGGTGCGTTTTCGCAAGGCCTACGAGGATTACCTGAACTGCACCGCCAAGCTGCTACCGGTCAACTTCGACCAGGTCCGGCAGTCCACCATCGGCTTCCCGGGCGGCGGGGCAGAGCTCGACCCCATGGCCAAGGCCAGGCTGGAGATCATTCTCGATTTCATGAAGGCCGACCCGACGGTCAACCGCATCGAGCTGGACGGTCACTCCGACAACAGCGGCAACCGCCTGACCAACCGTGACCTGTCGCGCCGCCGTGCGTTGGCGGTGATGGAGTACTTCAAGGCCCAGGGCATCCCCGAAGAGCGCATCGTCATGCGCTTCCACGGCGAGCGTTATCCGCTGGCGCCCAACACCACTGCCGCCAACCGGGAAAGGAACCGCAGGGTTTCCATAAAGCTGGAAAAAGTGCCCGAAGCCCCCGTGCAGCCTGTCGAACAAGCTGCTCCACCGGTGCCTTCCACGCCTGCCGCCACCTCCTGATCCTGTCGCTTCAATGCCATGGCCTGTCGCACCCCTGTAAATCGCGGGCCATGGGCAGTAGAATCACGGGCTTTCCGAACAACCCGTGGAGTGGATGGCATGGCGGACGTCAAAAAGGTAGTTCTGGCCTATTCCGGTGGCCTGGACACCTCGGTGATCCTCAAGTGGCTGCAAGATACCTATAACTGTGAAGTGGTGACCTTCACCGCCGATCTCGGTCAGGGCGAAGAGGTCGAGCCGGCCCGCGCCAAGGCCAAGGCAATGGGCGTCAAGGAAATCTACATCGATGACCTGCGCGAAGAGTTCGTTCGCGACTTCGTCTACCCGATGTTCCGCGCCAACACCGTTTACGAAGGCGAGTACCTGCTGGGTACCTCCATCGCTCGCCCGCTGATCGCCAAGCGCCTGATCGAAATCGCCAACGAGACCGGTGCCGACGCCATCTCCCATGGCGCGACCGGCAAGGGCAACGACCAGGTTCGCTTCGAACTGGGTGCCTATGCCCTCAAGCCTGGTGTCAAAGTCATCGCTCCCTGGCGCGAGTGGGACCTGCTGTCCCGCGAGAAGCTGATGGACTACGCCGAGAAGCATGCGATCCCGATCGAGCGTCACGGCAAGAAGAAATCGCCGTACTCCATGGATGCCAACCTGCTGCACATCTCCTATGAAGGCGGCGTGCTGGAAGACACCTGGACCGAGCACGAAGAAGACATGTGGCGCTGGACCAAGTCGCCAGAAGCGGCTCCGGATACCCCGACCTACATCGAGCTGACCTACAAGGCAGGCGACATCGTCGCCATCGACGGCAAGGCGCTGAGCCCGGCTACCGTGCTGGCCGAACTGAATCGCATCGGCGGCGAGAACGGCATCGGCCGTCTGGACATCGTCGAGAACCGTTACGTGGGCATGAAGTCCCGTGGCTGCTACGAGACCCCGGGCGGCACCATCATGCTCAAGGCGCATCGCGCCATCGAGTCGATCACCCTGGACCGCGAAGTCGCTCACCTGAAAGACGAGCTGATGCCGAAGTACGCCAGCCTGATCTACAACGGTTTCTGGTGGAGCCCGGAGCGCCTGATGCTGCAACAGATGATCGACGCTTCCCAGGCCAACGTGAATGGTGTGGTGCGTCTGAAACTGTACAAGGGCAACGTCATCGTCACTGGCCGTCAATCCGACGACTCGCTGTTCGATGCCAACATCGCCACCTTCGAAGAAGACGGTGGTGCCTACAACCAGGCCGACGCGGCGGGCTTCATCAAGCTCAATGCGCTGCGCCTGCGCATCGCTGCTGGCAAGGATCGCAAGCTGCTGTAAGGCAGCGGCGTTCCAGCCCCCATCCACACCGGGCCCTGCATTGCTCAGGGTCCCGGTGTGCGATTCTCCGTAAGCATCACCCACGACGTATCAACCGGCTCCCTTGGCGATCTCGCTGCAGGGCGGTTTTGCTGTGGGCGTGATGATTGTCAGGAGTGCCGCCGACCGGCTAGGCAGGGCGGCGGAGCTGGCCGGGCGAGCGCCCAGCCGTGGGGGCGGAGGGCTCAGGCCTTGCGGGTCAGCGGCTGCTGTTCGAAGCTGACGCCTGCCAGGCCGCTGCTCATCAGGGCGCGGATGTTGGCGTGGTCACTGCCTTCAGGGGTGGCCAGAACGCTGCGGTAGTGTTCGCCAAAGCACAGCAGGGCTTCCTTGTCGCTCAGGTTTTCGAGCAGAGCCAGGCCGAGGGTCTTGCACGAGCCTTCGTTCTGGCCAGCCGCGTTGCTGACATCGCCGTTGCGAAAGGCGCTGGGCTGATAGGCATAGTGCTCGGTAATGAAGGCCAGGGTCTCGGCGAAGGCGAAATGCTCGCCGCTCAGGCGGGCGCGGAAGTCGTTCAGGTGGCTCATGCTGTTCCTTTCGGGGTCTTGGCGTTGAAGGCAGCCTGTTGCTCGGCGCTGGCTTCGGTCTGGTACTTGGCCTTCCATTCGGCGTAGGGCATGCCATACACCTCTTCACGGGCCTGATCCGGGGTGATCGCGATATCGAGGTCGTCAGCTGCGGCCTTGTACCACTTGGACAGGCAGTTGCGGCAGAAGCCGGCCAGATTCATCAGGTCGATGTTCTGTACGTCCGGCCTTTCGCGCAGGTGCTGAACCAGGCGGCGATAGGCGGCTGCTTCCAGTTCGAGACGTTCTTGATCATTCATGGCGATGCACTCTGGAGGGCGTGGCGGCGATGATAGAAGCCGGCGGGCAGGTCGGCAACAGGGCCGCCTGCCGATTGCGGCGGATCAGCGATGGCCGGCGAGGGTGATCGACACCGACTCGGCGAAGCGCAGGGCGTGTGGCTTGTCGACTTCCACTTCAGCGTAGCGCACCGTTTCGTTGGCCATCACCAGGTCGAGAATTTCCTGGGTCAGGCGTTCCAGCAGGGCGAAGCGGTTGCCTTCGACATGGCTGATGATGGCCTTGGTGATGGTCCGGTAGTTGAGGGCGTGATCGATGTCGTTGTCACGCACCGCGTCGACGGCCGGGTAAAGGATGGTCAGGTTGATCAGCACGTCCTGCTTGTTGTTGATCTCTTCTTCCTTGATGCCGATGAAGGTGCGCAGGCGCAGATCCTTGACGCGGATACGCGCCATGCCAGGTTCCAGTCTGGGCATGGTTACTTGCTCCGTCCGATCAGTTGCAGGAATTCATGGCGCGTATTGTAGGACTCGCGGAAGGCGCCGAGCATCACCGAGGTGCTCATCACCGAGTTCTGTTTCTCTACGCCACGCATCATCATGCACATGTGCTGGGCCTCGATGACCACGGCCACGCCGGCGGCCTGGGTGACTTCCTCGATGGCGTTGGCGATCTGCCGGGTAAGGTTTTCCTGGATCTGCAGGCGGCGTGCGTACATGTCGACGATACGGGCGATCTTCGACAGCCCCAGCACCTTGCCGGTGGGGATGTACGCCACGTGAGCCTTGCCAATGAACGGCAGCAGGTGGTGTTCGCAGAGCGAGTACAGTTCGACGTCCTTGACGATCACCATCTCGTCGCTGTCGGAGCTGAACAGCGCGCCGTTGACCACCTCCTCAAGGCTCTTCTCATAGCCGTTGCACAGGTACTGCATGGCCTTGGCGGCGCGCTTGGGGGTATCCAGCAAACCTTCGCGCTCGGGGTTCTCACCGATGCCGAGGAGGATTTCGCGGTAATGATTGGGCAGTAATGGGTTCATCTTCATTGTCCTCGCGGCGCCTCACTTGAGGTGGCGGCCGCCGTTCACGGTCAGGGTGGTGCCGGTAATGTAGGGGGTGTCCAGCAGATAGCGCAGGCTCTGGTAAATCACATGAGGCCCGGGCTCGAAGCCCAGTGCCGATTTGCCGAGCGCCTTGGTGCGGTATTCGGCGTCGTCTTGCGGGTTGAACATCAGCAGGGCCGGGGCGATGCCATTGACCTTGATGCGCGGGGCGAAGCGCGCAGCGAAGGACAGGGTCAGGCTGTCCAGGCCCGCCTTGCTGGCGCAGTACGCCGGGCGGTTGCCGCTGCCCTTGCGCACCACGTCATCGCTGATGTGGATGATGTCCGCCTGTTCGCTGCGCTGTAGCAGCGCGGCGCAGTGCAGGTTGATCAGGTAGGGCGCCAGCATGTGCACGGTGAACAGTTGCTGGAAGGCCGCGGCTTCGTCGCCGGACGTTTCCGCGAACCAGGCCGATGCGTTGTGCACGATGGCGCGCAACGTATCGGTATGGCGCTGCAAGCGTTCGATGAAGGCGAGAATGCTCGCCTCGTCTGTGAAATCGGCATGCAGGGTCAGCACGCCGCGCTCACGCAGTTTCTCCAGTTCAGGCCTGTCACTGCGGTAGGTGACGATCAATGAGTGGCCGTCATCGAGCAGCCGTTCGGCGCAATGGAGGCCGACACGCTGGCTGGCGCCGGTGATCAGGATCGGGGCGTTGCTGACGCTCATGGGAAATGGCCGGGAGTGAACGGGAAAGGCGCCGTTATGAAGGTCGGTAGCCTTGGCCATGCAACGTTATAGTAGCCACAGAAGCTGTACAACCCTTCGTACAGTGTGGGAAAGCGAAGCGCCATGGCCTGCGAGGGCCATGGCGTTCCCGGCTCAGCGGCCGGTGGAGGGGCTCACGCGGCGCATCAGGCCGGCGGGACGGTTGCCCTGCAGCCATGGAGCCAGCAGGCGGGTGACCAGAGGGATGAACAGGTAGGTCATCAGCGGCGTTAGCGCCAGGGTGCTGAGCAGCACGCGGGTCACCAGCGGAACGTCCGCCAGCAGGCCGCCGAACAACAGGTTGAAGCCAAGTGAAACCGGGAAGAAGGCCAGCCAGATGGCGATGGTCTGCTTCCAGCGCGGAGGTTGCCGCAGGCCGCTGCCGAACCAGGCGTCTATACCCAGAGCGCGCTGCTCATGGGGCTGAGCGAAGAGCCCCTTGCCGCGGCTGAGCCAGGCACGACGAGAGGCGGAGTGCTCCCAGGCGGCCATGGTCTGCTCGTCGGTAAAGCGAAATACCATCTGGAATTCGTCGTCGTCTGGCGGCGGAGCCAGTACGCCAGAGCCCAGATAGCCGGGGAAGTCGGTAGCCAGTTGCTCGCCTTCGCGTAGCCAGGCGATGAAATCCTGATAGCGCCCGTTGGCGACACGGCGCGCCACCATGAGGGTGACCGGTTCGGTAGACATCGTGTATCTCCTGCAGAGCACCTGGCCAGGGTAGGGTCAGGCGGATAGCGCGGCTCGGGGTGGTGAGTCGCGTCTTGAACGCAGCAAGGATTATTCCTGTTTTGTACAAATTATCCAGCAATGTCGTGCGTAACCGCTAAAAAACGCTTCAAGCCCGGCAGTTGCAAGGGCTTCGAGTCTTGGTCGCCTGTCGACGTTCGGAATTTTTGCAGGCCGTCATGGCCCCTTGGAGCATCAATCATGCCCTGTTTCAGGGCGCCTGCCGGTGCAATGAAGTGCTACGGAGCCGACGATCGCCCATGTACAGGATTTGTACAACTAAACTGAAAGGCACTCGCAGCTGGAGTAGACTTGCAGGCTTCTGACCCTGCTGCGGTTTTTCTTATGTCCGATCTGGTTGGTTCCGTACCTTTCAACTCAAGCGCTTTCAAGGAAGAGGAACTGTTTCCGATTCGCGAAGTGGCTCGGTTGACGGGTGTGAACCCTGTGACGCTACGTGCCTGGGAGCGGCGCTACGGCCTGATCCAGCCGGTGCGTACCGACAGTGGTCATCGCCTGTACTCACCTGTCGACGTGGAGACGGTACGCAGCGTGCTGGCCTGGATCGAACGCGGGGTGCCGGTCAGCAAGGTCGGTCGGATCCTCGCTCGCCACGCTGCCAGTGAAACCAGCGGTGCTCCGACTTACGAGTCGGCTACGTCGGGCGAATGGGCGCAGTGGCAGAGCCGCCTGCTGGAGGCCGTGCAGGCTTACGACGAGGCCGAGCTGGACCGCGTGTACGGGCAGGTCTTTTCCAGCTACCCGCTGTCGGTCACCTTTCAGGACATCATCATGCCGCTCTGGCAGCGCCTGCTGTTGCGTCATGGTCGTCCTGGGTACGGCAGTGAATGGCTGTTCTTCGATACCTTCCTGCGTGGCCGTGTGTTGCAGCGCTTGCACAACCTGCGCGATCAGCCTGGGGGCCGCCTGCTGCTGGTGGCACTGCCGGGGCGTTGCCGCGAACTGGAGCTGCTGGTCACCGGCCTGCTGCTGAACCCGGCCGATGTCGCCGTGCATGTACTGGGCATCGGTCAGTCGCTGGAAGAGCTGCCGCAGGTGTGCGGCAGGATGCGGCCAGTTGCGGTGGTGGTGTTTTCCAACCAGGCGCCGGTCGCGGATACCCCGCAGGCGCTGGAGCGCCTGGCGCTCGCTCTCGAATGCCCGGTCGCGCTGGTGGGCGAGGGTGCCGATCTGCTCGAGGAAGGGTTGCGCGGTTCAACCATCGCCTGCCTGGGCAGCGAGGGCCGTCTGATGCGTCGGCGTCTGCGGCAGTTTCTGGCGGGTCGCCTGGATACCTGAGGCCGCTTGTTTCAGAGCGGGTGGGCGCGGGGATACAGACTGCGGTGTTGCTGATAGAGGTAGCTCTGCAGGCGTTCGCCGTTGTCTTCGTCCAGCGTCAGCTCATAGGCCAGCATGCCGTCGTCGGTGACGCGCACCAGGCTGCCCTGCAGCGTGATCGGCTGCACTTCATCGACATCCAGATCGAGGCTGAAACGCTCGGGTGGCGAGGCTTTTGCGGTTTGCGCCACCAACAGACCACTTAGCGACAGTTCATGGATGAACAGGCTGCCCGGCTGCCCGTCGCGTGCCAGCAGGGGGCGCGGCGGGTCGAGTGGCAGGCGCCAGGCGCGGTCGAACGAGCCCTCTTCGAAAATCTGCGGCACCCCCAGTTCCAGATGCGGGGTGTTCTGCTCGTCGGTGACCAGATGAGGCGTGAACGACAGGCGCTGATTGGCGACATGCGCCTCGATCGTCAGTTGTTCCATGGCGGCGCAACTGGCCAGCAGCTCGGCGGTCTGCCGCGCGGCATCGACCTGCAGGCCCGGATCGGAGTCGACCGGGGCAGGGCTGTTTTCGGTAAGTTGTTGTATGAATTCCATTTCGAGGGGAGTCAGGAGCGACGAATCTTGCATGACGGCTTTCTGCGCAAGGTGGGAGCACCCTTATGACAACTCGCCAGCGGTTTCGTTACCGTACGTCCGTCGTTTCAATTCATCCAGCTCGCCTTGCAAGGCCTGCACCTCGGCTTCCAGCTTCCTGACCCGCTCCTGATTCTGCACGTGCTCGCTGACGTTCTTCTGAATGCCGATGAAGTAGGTCAGTTGATCGCCTTCATTGAATACCGGGGTGATCGACAACTCGTTCCAGAAAGGACTGCCATCCTTGCGATAGTTGCGGATCACCTGGCGGCAGGGTTGCTGGGTGCGCACGGCTTCGCGGATGAGGGCCAGCGCCGGCTGGTCGCGATCCCCTGCCTGGAGAAAGCGACAGTCCTGATAGAGGATTTCTTCGCTGCTGTAGCCGGTCAGGGCTTCGAATGCCGGATTGGCGTAGATGAGGATGTTGTCCTCTCCTTCCTGCTCGGCGACCACGATGCCGTCATTCGAAGCATCGACCACCAGTTGCAGCAGTTTGGCGTTGATCATTTCCTGCGTCCCTCAGCCATTTTCGCCAGTTTATCAGAGGCCCGCCCGGCCGCTGTCGTCCTGCTGCGTGGCGGCGCCGAACGAGCGCTCGCGCAATGCGGCATAATGCTCGGCGCAGCCCTGAACATACGGAGTTTTCATGAAAGTCGCGATTCTGTCCGGGTCGGTTTATGGCACCGCCGAAGAGGTGGCCCGACACGCTGAAGGTTTGTTGAAACAGGCCGGCTTCGACGCCTGGCACAACCCGCGGGCGAACCTGGAGGATGTCCTGGCGTTCGGCCCGCAGGGGTTTCTGGTGGTGACGTCTACCACCGGCATGGGGGAGTTGCCGGATAACCTGCAGCCGCTGTACTACGCGATCCGTGATCGCTTCCCTGCCTGGAGCGGCCTGCCCGGCGGTGTGATCGCGCTGGGTGATTCGAGTTATGGCGATACCTACTGTGCGGGGGGCGAGCTGGTGCGCGAGCTGTTCGCTGAACTGAGCATCCGCGAAGTGCTGCCCATGCTGCGCGTGGATGCCAGTGAAAGCGTCACCCCCGAGCAGGACGCCGAACCCTGGCTCGCCGAGTTGGTCGAGGCCCTGCGCGGGTAACGACCGTTTATCCTGCGAGGCGAACATTGTTGAACCAAGGCCGGTCGGGTGTAGGGAGCGTTCGCTTCATTGAAGAAAGCGGGCGAGCTTCCCCACCAACCTGGATGAAAGGTGACGACAATGAACAAGATGAAAATCCCAGCTCTCGTACTCAGCGGCCTGCTGGCCGGTGCCGTTCTGCCAGCCATCGCGGATTCCAGTGCTCCGGCACCGGGAACCACCGCGCCGACGTCGCCTACCACGCCAGGTGCTCCACCTAGCGACAACGGCACCATGACCCCGGGAACCACCACGCCCGGCACCACTACCCCGGGTACCGATGGCAGCACCACGGCGCCAGGTACCGGAACCGGTACGGGTAATGGCACTGGCGCCGGCTCCGACCCAATGCCCGGTGGCACCGGCGGCAATGGTGGCGGTACCGGTGGCGCAGGCAGTGGCACGGGTGATGGTACCGGTGGCGGTGCAGGCAGTGGCGCAGGTGGCGCTGGCGGTGCCGGTGGTGGTGCTGGCCAGTAAGTCATGAGCCAGGTGCAGGTGTTCCCGGCCAGCAGGTCGGGAGTGCCCGCCCGATTCGCAGGCGACCGCGGCTAGCGGTCGCCTTCAGCGATTCCCCTTGATGCCGTATTTGCGCAGCCGTGTGGCGATGGCGCTATGCGATGTGTTGAGTCGGGCAGCCAGTTGCCGAGTGGAGGGATGGCTGGCGTAGAGTTTCTCAAGCAACTCCTTCTCGAAAGCTGCGACCGCGGCCTCCAGGCTGCCGACTTCCCCCCCGGTTTGTTGGGCGACGGCGGTGTTGGCGATGTCCAGATCGCCGATCTGCACAAGATTGCTGTCGCATATCGCCGCTGCGCGAAAGATCACGTTCTGCAGTTGGCGCACGTTGCCCGGCCAGCGATTGCCCAGCAGGGCGGGGTAGGTGTCCGGGGTCAGTCGGCACTGGGTTCGCTGGATCTGCGCACAGGCGTGTTGCATGAAGTGTCGAGCCAGCAGCAGGATGTCCTGGCCGCGTTCTCGCAATGGAGGCACCTGCAGGTTGAGCACGTTCAGGCGGTAGAAAAGATCCTCGCGAAACTCCCCTTCGGCGACCATCCGCTCCAGGTTGCGGTGCGTGGCACTGATGATGCGCACGTCGACGCGCTCTTCGCGGTCCCCGCCAACCCGGCGGAAGGTGCCGTCACTGAGAAAACGCAGCAGCTTGGCCTGCAGATAAGGCGACATCTCGCCAATCTCGTCGAGAAATACCGTGCCGTGATTGGCCAGTTCCAGCAGCCCCGGCTTGCCACCGCGCTGCGCACCGGTGAACGCCCCTGGGGCATAGCCGAACAGCTCGCTCTCGGCGAGGCTTTCCGGTAGGGCGGCACAGTTCAAGGCCAGGAATGGCGCGCTGTGGCGCGTGCTGATGGCGTGGCAGGCGCGTGCCACCAGCTCTTTGCCAGTACCGGTTTCGCCATGGATCAGCAGCGGCGCGTCGAGGGTCGCCACTCGCTGGGCACGGGCCTTGAGGGTGCGGATGGGCGCCGAGTCGCCGAGCAATGAGTCGAAGCCTTCCGCATGGTCATGATGCAGCGCCGCCAGGCGTGCACCGATGCGGCTGGGCTCATAAAGGGTGAGCAGAGCGCCGGCCAGTTGGCCCATGTCGGCCGATTCACTGATGGGCGTGGCGTCGAGCAGCAGCGCCTGGCCGTTCAGCGTCACCTCGCGCAGTGGCAGGCGGAAATGCTGGTCGAGCAGTGCCTGTTGCAGATCCGTTTCGGCGAACAGTTCGCCAAGCGCCACGCCTTCCGGCTCACGGCCACACAGGGCGATCAACGCCGGGTTGGCCAGCAGCACGCGGCCGTCACCATCGACCGCCAGCACCGGATCGGTCATCGCCGCCAGCAGGGCATCGAGCTGCAGGCGACGGCGCTGTCCGGGCAGAATGTCGACCACCGTCACCGCCTGCACACCACGCACCTTGAACAGTGCTTCGCGCAGCTCGTCGAGCACCGCGGCACTGAGGGTCGGGGCGTCGATATAGACGTTGGGCGGCACCATCTCCACGGCATCGAGATTGAGGTTGCGACCGCCCAACAGGGCCAGCACTTCCTGGGTGATGCCGACGCGATCGATGAAGGTAACGTGAATGCGCATGGGGGGCCGGGCAGCGGTGAACGGTGGCGCAGTATGCCCGGTCTGTCCGCTGACGTTAACCGGTGCGCATCGTTAACCTTAGCGTAACGTTATGACGCCGCGCTTGATTGATGGGGTTGGTCCACGCTCCTACTGTGATGCCACGACAGCGGAACTCGTGGAGTCATTAATGACAACTACAATCGCCCCACCGCCGCAGTGGTCGCGCCGCCGTGCCGAAAAGGCCCGACGTCTCGATCAGGTGCGCGCCCTCGCCGATGGCGTGGTCTTGCCCAGCGACAAGATAGTCGCCGCGCTCGAAGCGCTGATCGCCCCAGGCGATCGCGTGGTGCTCGAAGGCAACAACCAGAAGCAGGCGGACTTCCTCTCCCGCTCGCTGGCCCAGACCGACCCGGGTCGCCTGCATGACCTGCACATGATCATGCCCAGCGTCAGCCGCGCCGAGCACCTGGATCTGTTCGAGCGCGGCATCGCCCGCAAGCTCGACTTCTCCTTTGCCGGCCCGCAGAGCCTGCGCATCAGCCAGTTGCTCGAGGACGGCCTGCTTGAAGTGGGTGCCATCCACACCTATATCGAGCTGTACTCGCGGCTGCTGGTCGACCTGATTCCCAATGTCGCCCTGGTTGCCGGCTTCCAGGCCGACCGCCACGGCAACATCTACACCGGGCCGAGCACCGAAGACACGCCGGCGCTGGTCGAGCCCACGGCCTTCAGCGACGGCATCGTCATCTTTCAGGTCAACGAGATCGTCGACGAACTGCCTCGGGTGGACATTCCTGCGTCCTGGGTCGACTTCGTGGTGGTGGCGGACAAGCCGTTCTACATCGAGCCGCTGTTCACCCGTGATCCGCGCCATATCAAGCCCGT
The DNA here is from genome assembly GCF_030209025.1 of Pseudomonas sp. MEJ086. Lineage (NCBI taxonomy): Bacteria > Pseudomonadati > Pseudomonadota > Gammaproteobacteria > Pseudomonadales > Pseudomonadaceae > Pseudomonas > Pseudomonas sp. MEJ086. The sequence goes on along the minus strand of NZ_JARVSV010000029.1, from coordinate 116,993 downwards.
GCATGTGCTGATGGCGATGATGGCGATCCGCGGCATTTACCAGAAGCACAACGTGCAGTCGCTCAACCATGGCATCGGCTTCAATACCGCCGCCATCGAACTGATCCTGCCGACCTACGGCGAGTCCCTCGGCCTGAAGGGCAAGATCTGCCGCAACTGGACGCTCAACCCGCACCCGACGCTGATCCCCGCCATCGAGACCGGCTGGGTCGAGAGCGTGCACTGTTTCGGCACCGAACTGGGCATGGAAGGCTATATCGCTCAGCGTCCTGACGTGTTCTTCACCGGTCGCGACGGCTCCATGCGGTCCAACCGACTGATGTGCCAGCTGGCCGGCCAATACGCCGTCGACCTGTTCATCGGCGCGACCCTGCAGGTCGATGGCGACGGTCATTCTTCCACCGTGACCCGCGGTCGCCTGGCCGGTTTCGGTGGCGCACCGAACATGGGGCATGACCCGCGTGGACGCCGCCACAGCACGCCTGCCTGGCTGGACATGCGCCCTGCGCAGAGCGAAGCGCCTCTGCTGGAGCGGGGCAAGAAGCTGGTGGTGCAGATGGTCGAGACCTTTCAGGAGGGTGGCAAGCCGACCTTCGTGGAAACCCTCGATGCCGTCGGCGTGGCGCAGAAGGCGGGCATGCCGCTGGCGCCGATCATGATCTACGGCGACGACGTCACCCACCTGCTGACCGAGGAAGGCATCGCCTACCTGTACAAGGCCCGCTCGCTGGAGGAGCGCCAGGCGATGATCGCCGCCGTCGCTGGCGTTACCAGCATCGGTCTGCGCCACAACCCGAAAGATACCGAGCGCATGCGCCGTGAAGGGCTGATCGCCTTGCCGGAAGACCTCGGCATCCGCCGCGCCGACGCCAGCCGTGAACTGCTGGCGGCCAAGAGCATCGCCGAATTGGTCGAGTGGTCCGGCGGCCTCTACAACCCGCCCGCCAAATTCAGGAGCTGGTGATGAGTGCGATCCATTCCAAGCAGCCGCAGCGGTCGCTCGACGAGTACCTGGCAGATCTGGCGGTGGACGTGCTGATCGACGAAGCCGATCTGTCACCCAAGCCCGGGCTGGTCGATAAACGCGGCAGTGGTGCCCATCAGGATCTGCATCTGGGCCTGATGCATGCCTCTGCATTGTCGCTATGGCCATGTTTCAGGGCGATGGCAGAGGCTGCGCTGAGCGAAGGCGAGGTTACCCAAACACTGCGCGAAGCCCTCGGCCGTATAGGCCGCGAAGGTGAGCAGGAAATGCTGCGCGTCACCGCTGGCGTCAACACCCACCGCGGCGCCATCTGGGCGCTCGGGCTGCTGTGTGCCGCCGCGGCGCAGGACAGCCGCCAACTCACCGTCAGCAACGTGGCGGTCCGTGCTGCCCGTATCGCGTTGCTCGATGACCGAGCGGCGCCGGTCAGCAGCGATAGCCACGGTGCCCAGGTGTGTCGGCTCTATGGCGTTCATGGCGCCCGCGAGGAGGCGCAACAGGCGTTCCCGTCGGTCATTCAACATGCGTTGCCCCAGTTGGCCAGCAGCCGTGCGGCTGGCGCCGGCGAGCAGAACGCCCGGCTGGATGCCTTGCTGGCGATCATGAGTCAGTTGGCCGACACCTGCGTGCTTTACCGCGCGGGCCTCGAAGGGCTGCGCTGCGTGCAGAGTGGCGCCCGCGCCGTGCTCGATGCCGGTGGCGTAGCCAGCCTGGCTGGGCGCCGCCGTCTGCGTGAACTGGAAGGCGACATGTTGCAACTGCGCGCCTCGCCAGGCGGTGCAGCCGATCTGCTCGCCGCCTGCCTGTTTCTCGACCGCCTGCAGCCTGGTCTGCCGGCTCAGCTTGGGAGTCTCTGAACATGGAAACCCTGTCCTTCCAATTCCCCGCCGGGGCACCGGCCCGTAATCGCGCCCTGGTCGGCTGTGTCGGCTCCGGCGATCTCGAGGTGCTGCTCGAGCCCGGTACCGATGGCACCCTGGCGATTCAAGTGGTGACCTCGGTAAACGGTAGCGCGCCGCGCTGGCAGCAGCTGTTCGAGCGCATGTTCCGCGAGCAGCACCTGCCGGCGCTGAACATAGAGATTCACGATTTCGGCGCAACGCCCGGCGTGGTGCGTCTGCGTCTGGAACAAGGCTTCGAGGAGCTGACCCATGACTGACGCCACGATCCAGCGGTTGCTCGAACAGCGCAGCTTCACCGAGCTCGGTGCACGTCAGCGGGCCCGCGCTCTGCTCGATGCGGGCAGTTTTCGCGAGTTGGTCGATCCGTTCGCCAGGCTGGTCTCGCCGTGGCTACCCCTGCAGGGCATCGTGCCCCAGGCCGACGACGGGGTCGTGGTTGCCAAGGGGATGATCGACGCGCAGCCCGCGGTGGTGATTGCCATCGAAGGTGCTTTCCAGGGCGGCAGCCTGGGTGAAGTGGGCGGCGCGAAGATTGCCGGCGCATTGGAGTTGGCCGCGCAGGACAACCGTGACGGTACACCGACCCGCGCTGTACTGCTGCTGGAGACTGGTGGCGTACGCCTGCAGGAGGCCAACCTCGGTCTGGCGGCGATTGCCGAGATCCAGGCGGCGATCGTCGATCTGCGCCAGTACCAGCCGGTGATCGGCCTGGTGGCCGGCCCGGTCGGCTGCTTTGGCGGCATGTCGATCGCCGCAGGTCTGTGCAGTTATCTGCTGGTAACCCGCGAGGCTCGCCTGGGACTCAACGGACCGCAGGTGATCGAGCAGGAGGCGGGAATCGATGAGTACGACTCACGGGATCGCCCTTTCATCTGGAGCCTCACCGGCGGTGAACAGCGCCATGCCAGCGCGCTGGTGGACCGCTACGTGGCCGACGACGTCGAACCGATTCGCCAGACGCTGATCGAGCTGTTGCGTCAGGGCAAGCCTGCGCTGGAGCGCAGTCGTCGCCATACCTGGTTCCTGGAGCGCCTGCAGGGCGTCGACACCCGCGTGCAGGCCGATGCCGCTGCGGTGCGCAGCGCCTTTCAAGGAGAACAGTCATGAGTGGTGCAAGCGAACAACGCGGACGTAGCTGGTTTCAGGCACTGACCAGAGGCGCCACGCCGCTGGAGGGCCTGCCAGCTTCGCTGCTGGTGGCCGACGGCATGCTTGGCGAGCAGCCGGTGCGCTACCTGGCGGTGGTAGCCGATGGCAACAATCCGTTTCCCCGTGCCCGCGATGGTGAAGTAGGACTGCTCGAGGGTTGGGGGCTGGCCAAGGCGGTGGATGACGCCATTCAGGCCGATGCCGAGGGGCCGCAAAAGCGGGCGCTGATCGCCATCGTCGACGTGCCGAGCCAGGCTTACGGTCGTCGGGAAGAGGCTTACGGCATTCACCAGGCTCTGGCCGCGGCGGTCGACGGTTATGCCCGTGCCCGTTTGGCCGGGCATGCGGTGATCGGCCTGTTGGTCGGCAAGGCGATGTCCGGTGCCTTTCTGGCTCACGGTTACCAGGCACAGCGGCTGATCGCCCTGCGCGATCCTGGCGTCATGGTGCATGCGATGGGCAAGTCTGCTGCCGCACGGATCACGCTACGCAGCGTCGAGGAACTGGAAAGCCTGGCAGCCAGCATCCCGCCCATGGCGTACGACCTGGACAGTTACGCTTCCCTCGGCCTGCTCTGGGAAACCCTGTCGGTCGAGAACATTGCAGAGCCTACCGGCGGCGATCGCACGCGGGTGCAGGGCTGCCTGGTCCAGGCATTGGCTGATATCGCCGGTGGCAGCAAGGATCTGCGCAGCCGCCTGGGGGCGCCCAATCGGGCGGCGTCTTCCCGCGTACGCGAGCGATTGCGCGCCCAGTGGTAGGGGGGGCGGTCGTCGTTGCCTGGATCGAGGACTCGTTGATGGTCAATGAAAGGTCGCCGGTGCCCATCCCCCATGATCTGCTGTGGGGCTTGGCTGCCGCACAACTGCCGCTGGACGCTCCGGCCTGGGTGCATGGCGCCCTGAGCCGTCACGCCCCGGTGGTGGTGCGCCGTGCCCTGGCCGAGCCAGGTTGGATTGCCGTGGGCGTTCGCGGCCGAGTGCGGGAGGAGCGTTTCGCTACCTGGATGCGCCTTGACCAGGTGCGCCGACGCGTCAGCCCGGAGGGGGTCGCGCGTACCGGGCGCTGGCTGCGCCATGCCAACGGCGCCTGGCCGGCACTGCGTGCGCTGGCCTGGCTCGCGCCACAGCTCGACCGTGCCGGCCTGCGCTGGGGCGTGACGGGAAGCCTTGGTTTCGAGCTGGCCAGCGGGCTGTGCGCCGCACACCCGGCCAGCGACCTGGATCTGCTGATACGCGTCGCCCAGCCAGTACCACGGGCCTGGGCCGGAGAATTGTGCACGTTGATCGATTCGGCACCGGGCAGCATCGACGTGCAGCTGGAAACTCCGCACGGCGCGCTGGCCCTGCGTGAGTGGGCAAGTGGCGCAGCACGGGTTCTGCTCAAGAGCAACGCCGGGCCACTGCTGGTCAGCGACCCCTGGGCTGCAGAGCGATCGGTGGCATGAGCACGCTCTGGGCGTTCCCCGGCCAGGGCGCGCAGCAGCCCGGCATGTTGCATGACTTGCCGGCTGAGCCCGCCGTTGGGGCGTGCCTGGACGAAGCCGCAGCGGTGCTCGGTGAGGCGCTCTGCGATCTGGATTCCGCCGAGGCCTTGCGGGGCACCCGCGCCGTACAACTGTGCTTGCTGATCGCCGGCGTGGCGGGTGCCCGATTGTTGACGGCGCGAGGACTGAAGCCCGACTACGTCGCCGGGCTGTCTATCGGAGCCTACGCCGCTGCGGTAGTCGCCGATGCGCTGAGTTTTGCCGATGCGCTGCGTCTGGTCGCTCTGCGTGGCCAGTTGATGCAGCAAGCCTATCCCCAGGGCTACGGCATGACGGCGATTCTCGGCCTTGATCTGAACCGTATCGAGCGCTTGCTGGCTGAGGTGAACGGCCCGCAATCGCCGGTGTTCCTGGCCAATATCAATGCCGAAAACCAGTTGGTGATCGCCGGCAGCCGCGCCGCCATGCAGGCCGTGGGCGAGCGTGCCCGGGCTGCCGGTGCAGGGGCGGTCAAGCCGCTGGCGGTCAGCGTTCCCTCGCACTGCGCGCTGCTCACCGAACCCGCCGCCAGGTTGAACGAAGCGTTCGCCACGGTCACCCTGCGGCGTCCGGCCGTCCGTTACCTGAGTGGTAGCAGCGCGCGACTGTTGAGCGAACCTGATGCGCTACGCGATGACCTGGCCAACAACATGTGCCGAATCGTGGATTGGTACGGCACCTTGCAGACGGCGTTCGAGCGGGGCGTGCGGCTGCACCTCGAGCTGCCGCCTGGCAGCGTGCTGAGCGGGCTGGCCCGGCGCGTCTTCGAGCCGGGCATGGCCGTCGCCTTTCAGGGCGCGCGTCTGGATACGCTGGACGCCCTGCTGCGTCAGGAGGTGAGCCAGAGCCGATAACAACGCCCGATTGCCGAAGCACAAGAACAATAACTTCGATGCGTCACGAGGATAAAAACAATGATCACCTACCGACGAACTCCACTCGCCATCCTTACTCTGGCCGGCTTCATCACGCCGCAGGCCGTCGTGCAAAGGGCGGTAGCCGCTTGGGTGTGCGCATGAGCAGACGCGCAGCACCGCACGGCCAGGCAGCACCCATGGATGGCGTGTCGCCATCGGATGAAACCAACCAGGTGTCTCGGGAGGGCGTATGAGTCCGGAAATCGCAACGATCATCGGTCTGGTGATCATGTTCATCGTGGCCACGGCCCTGCCCATCAACATGGGCGCCGTCGGCTTCGCATTGGCGTTCATCGTCGGCGGTATCTGGGTCGGCATGGGGGGCAAGGAGGTTCTTGCGGGGTTCCCCGCCGATCTGTTCCTGACCCTGGTCGGCATTACCTATCTGTTCGCCATCGCCCAGAAGAACGGCACCATCGACCTGCTGGTGCATTGGGCGGTGAAGGGCGTGCGCGGCCATATCGTGGCCATTCCGTGGGTGATGTTCATCGTCACCGCTGTGCTCACCGCCTTCGGCGCGCTGGGACCAGCGGCGGTCGCGATCATCGGTCCGGTCGCGCTGCGTTTCGCCAAGCAGTATGAGATCAACCCGTTGATGATGGGCCTGCTGGTGATCCACGGGGCGCAGGCGGGCGGGTTCTCGCCCATCAGCGTGTACGGTGGCATCACCAACCAGGTGGTGCAGAAGGCCGGGCTGGACGTCACGGAAATGGCCGTGTTCCTCACCAGCCTCGGCTTCAACCTGCTGATGGCGTTCATCTGCTTCTTCGCTTTTGGTGGTATCGCACTGCTGCGCCGTGGACGTGCCGTGGCCGATGAGCCGTTGATCGCCGGTGTGCAGGCGTCGTCGCGTCAGTTCGCCATCGAGGGCCATGGCGCGGTGGTCAGTGCCGGTGGCGGCACCTTGTCCAATAACCCGCAGGCGCTGGATGAGGTGCGCATCAACCGCGATCACCTGATCACTCTGGTTGGTCTGCTGGGCCTGGGCATCGCTGCGCTGGTGTATGACCTCAACGTCGGTCTGGTGGCGATCACCGTGGCCGTCGCTATTGCGGTGATCTCGCCGTCCGCGCAGAAGGGCGCCGTGGACGGCATCAGCTGGTCCACGGTGCTGCTGATCAGTGGTGTGGTGACCTACGTCGCCGTGCTGCAGAAGGCCGGTGCAGTCGACTTCGTCGGCCATGGCGTCAGCGCCATCGGTATTCCGCTGCTGGGAGCACTGCTGGTCTGCTATGTCGGTGGCATCGTCTCCGCCTTCGCGTCTTCGGCGGCCGTGCTGGGCGCCACGATTCCGCTGGCGGTACCGTTCCTGATGCAGGGCCAGCTCAGCGCGGCAGGCGTGATCTGTGCGCTGGCGGTGTCCTCCACGGTGGTGGACGTCAGCCCGTTCTCCACCAATGGCGCGTTGGTGGTGGCTTCGGCGGCGAAGGAAGAGCGCGAGGCGTTGTTCCGTCGTTTCCTCGTCTACAGCGGGCTGGTGGTGGCCTTCGGCCCGCTGCTGGCCTGGTTGCTGTTCGTGGTGCCGGGCTGGATGTAACCCACCGGGCTGGCCTCAGGCATTCAGCCCGAGGCTGTACATGCGGCATTCGGCAAGGAGCGCGAGCAGGTTGGGGTCGCGCTCCTTGGCTTTGAGAAACACCACGCCGATGTGCTGCTGCAGGTGGTACTTGGTCTGCAGTGCAATCAGCTTCACGCGGTTCTCGTACACCGCCGCGATGCGCCCCGGCAGCAGGGCGTAACCCACGCCGGAACTGACCATGCTGAGCAGGGTGAAGATGTCGTTCACCTGCATGGCCACATTGGGCTCGAACCCCGCCTGCTGAAATACCCGCACACCGTCCTGGTGGGTGGCGAAGCCCTGGGTCAGGGTGATGAAGGTGGATTCGCGCAGGTCGGCCAGGTCCACTTCGGCCTGCTCGGCGAAGGGCGAGTCCACCGGTACGGCGAGGAAGATGTCATCGGAAAACAGCGGCAGTTGCTCGCAATCGGGATGGGGATCGCAGTCGCTCAGGGCGACCAGAATCGCGTCCAGCTCCATGTTCTTCAGCTTGTACATCAGGTCGATGTTGGAGCCGAGAATCAGGTCGATATTCAACTCGCTGCGCCGTATCTTCAGGCCCATGATCAACTGCGGTACGGTTTTCACCGTCAGTGAATACAGCGAGCCGAGCTTGAAGCGCTCGGCCGAGAATCCGGCTGCTTCGCGGGTCAGGCGTACCGTGTCGACCACGTCCTTCACCAGCTGGCGAGCCTTTTCCTCCAGCACGTAGGCGCTTTCGAGGGGAATCAGATTGCGCCCTTCGTGCTTGAACAGCGGGCAGCGCAGGGCGCTTTCCAGCGAATGAATGGCGCGGTGCACGCTGACGTTGCTGGTGTCCAGCTCGCTCGCGGCTTTGGTCAGGTTGCCGCAGCGCATGAAGGCCAGAAAGATTTCCAGCTTCTTGAGCGTCAGTTCTTCATCTATCTGCATGGGCCAGATCCACTCCTTGGCAGGGGGCTGGCCCGATTGTGACGCAGATCGGCAGGGGCTACCAAATCAACCGCAGGCGATGCGCTCGATCACTTCCGCTTCGCTGATGTCGATGTTCAGGCGTTGGGAGTCGTAATCCAGGGTGACCATGTCGCCAGGCGAGAGTACCCGTGCGGTGCGTGCGCCGGACTGCTGGCGTGCCTGTTCGACGATTTCCGCGGTGGCGACCTGACCGAGCAGGCCCTGGGCGGCTTCGGCACTGCATTTGCCGTTGTTATTGGCGGGTTTCGAGGCCTGGGTGGGCGCTGTGTCGGTCGAACTGCAGCCGGCGAGCACGGCGAGCAGGGCGGCGCCGCCAATCAGGTGTTTGAAAGCCATTGCATGATCCTTGTGTCTGAAGGGTTCACTGTGAAGTACCAGAGTGTGCCGTGTATCGGACTGTCTTGTCGTGCCCGTGTTCCGAATTCGGCCTATCCACAGGCTGTCGAGGTGCGCCTGGTCGCCATCGAACCCCGTGATGGCGCGCGCTCCGCCGAGCGGGGCAGCGTGGCGTGTAGCATTTCTTTACAATGGCCGACTGTTTCCAGGATCAAGGCAATGCCGTGCAATCGGTCATTTCTATTCAGCAGTTGAACAAAACCTATGCGTCCGGGCATCCGGCGCTGAAATCCATCGATCTGGACATCCACAAGGGCGAGATCTTCGCGCTGCTGGGTCCCAACGGCGCCGGCAAGACCACGCTGATCAGCATCATCTGCGGCATCGTCAATCCCGGCAGCGGTTCGGTGACGGTTGGCGGCCACGACATCCTGCGTGATTACCGGGCGGCCCGGTCGAAGATCGGCTTGGTGCCCCAGGAGCTGTTCAACGAAGGTTTCGAAAGCGTGTGGGCAGCGGTGCGCTTCAGCCGTGGCCTGTTCGGCAAGGCGCCGGACAACGCGTATCTGGAGCAATTGCTGCGCGACCTGTCGCTGTGGGACAAGAAGGACGCGCGCATCTTCGAACTGTCCGGCGGCATGAAACGCCGGGTGATGATCGCCAAGGCGCTGTCCCACGAACCGGAGATCCTCTTTCTCGACGAGCCGACCGCCGGAGTCGACGTCGAACTGCGCCGCAACATGTGGGAAATGGTGCGCAAGCTGCGCGAACGCGGCGTGACCATCATCCTGACCACCCACTACATCGAGGAGGCCGAGGAAATGGCCGACCGCATCGGCGTGATCCGCAAGGGCGAGATCATTCTGGTGCAGGACAAGGACACCCTGATGCGTCAGCTCGGCAAGAAACAGCTGACCTTGCACCTGCAGCAGCCGTTGAGCGAACTGCCGCCGGCGCTGCAGCGTGATGACCTGCAATTGCGCGACGACGGCCACGAGCTGGTCTACAGCTTCGACGGCCAGCAGGAGGACACCGGCATCGCCGCATTGCTGCAGGTGCTGGCGCAGCAGGGCATCGCCTTCAAGGATCTGCAGTCGAGCGAGAGTTCGCTGGAGGACATCTTCGTCAGTCTGGTGAGGGATCGGACATGAATTTCTACGCGATCCGCGCCATCTACCTGTTCGAACTGGCCCGCACCTGGCGCACCCTGCTGCAGAGCATCGCCACGCCGGTGATCACCACCTCGCTGTACTTCGTGGTGTTCGGCTCGGCCATCGGTTCGAGCATGACCCAGGTGCATGGCGTCAGCTATGGTGCCTTCATCATCCCCGGCCTGATCATGCTGGCGCTGCTGACCGAGAGCATCTCCAACGCCTCGTTCGGCATCTACATGCCCAAATACTCGGGCACCATCTACGAGGTGCTGTCGGCGCCGATTTCCTACCTGGAAATTCTCCTCGGCTACGTGGGCGCGGCGGCCACCAAGTCCATCGTGCTCGGCCTGATCATCCTCGCCACGGCGCGGCTGTTCGTCGATTTCGAGATTCTCCATCCGTTCTGGATGCTGGCCTTCCTGGTGCTCACGGCGCTGACCTTCAGCCTGTTCGGCTTCATCATCGGCGTGTGGGCCGACGGCTGGGAGAAGCTGCAGATCGTCCCTGCGCTGATCGTTACGCCACTGACCTTTCTCGGCGGCAGCTTCTACTCGATCAGCATGCTGCCACCGGTATGGCAGACGGTGACCCTGTTCAACCCGGTGGTCTACCTGATCAGTGCGTTCCGCTGGAGCTTCTACGGCGTATCCGACGTCAACGTGCTGGTCAGCCTGGGGATGATTCTCGGCTTCCTGCTGGCGTGCATCCTTACCGTTGGCTGGATCTTTAAAACCGGCTATCGCCTGAAAAGCTGAAAAAAACTGCTGCGCGTCGGCCCTGCTGCGTTAAAAACGGGCTCGAAATGCTCATGTACAAAAGTACATTGCGCTTTCTCGCCTGTTTTTGCCTTGCATGATCCTAGCTCGCGAGTTTTTCGCAGGGTGTGAAAGGGTGGGTTCCAGGCTTTTTTCATGCCATTATCCGGCGCAGAAGAATTCCGAGAATGGTCATGCTGGACGAGTTACTCCAACGCGTTCGAGGCTACAGCCCGCACTTCATGGAGGCCCAGGAGGGTTTTCCCGAGGCTGCGGTGCTGGTGCCCATCACCCGCAGCGATGAGCCCGAAGTGGTGCTCACCCTGCGCGCCAGTGGTCTGTCCACCCACGGCGGCGAAGTCGCCTTTCCCGGTGGCCGCCGCGACCCGGAAGACCGCGACCTGATCGACACCGCCCTGCGCGAGGCCGAAGAGGAAATCGGCCTGCCGCCCGGCCTCGTGGAGATCGTCGGGCCGCTCAGCACGCTGGTTTCCAGGCACGGCATTCAGGTAACGCCCTATGTCGGGGTGGTGCCTGACTTCGTCGACTACCAGGCCAACGATGGCGAGATCGCCGCGGTGTTTTCCGTGCCCCTGGCGTTCTTCCGTGATGACCCCCGTGAAGTCACCCACCGCATCGATTACCTCGGCCATAGCTGGTACGTGCCGAGCTACCGCTATGGTGAGTACAAGATCTGGGGGCTGACGGCGATCATGCTGGTGGAGCTGGTCAATCTGGTCTTTGATGCCGGTATCGACATGCAGCGCCCACCCGAGTACTACATTCACCTCACGTGAGCCTGGCTCCGAGACTTTCGCCATGAAATACCGCCTGGGCAATGCCCGTGTCGAACAGCATCCGCAAAGCTGGGTCGCTCCCAGCGCCACCCTGATCGGCAAGGTACGCCTCGAGGCGGGGGCCAGTGTCTGGTTCGGCGCGGTGCTGCGTGGCGACAACGAACTCATCCATATCGGCGAGGACAGCAACGTCCAGGACGGTGCGGTCATGCACACCGACATGGGCTCACCGCTGACCCTGGGCAAGGGCGTCACCGTGGGCCACAACGCCATGTTGCATGGTTGTTCGGTCGGTGATTACAGCCTGGTCGGCATCAACGCCGTGGTGCTCAATGGCGCGCGTATCGGCAAGCACTGCATCATCGGCGCCAACGCGCTGATCGCCGAGGGTAAGGAAATTCCCGATGGTTCGCTGGTGGTGGGCTCGCCGGGCAAGGTGGTGCGTGAGCTCACCGAGCAGCAGAAGAAGCTGCTCGAAGCCAGTGCCGCTCACTATGTACAGAACGCCAGGCGTTATGCCACCGATCTCGCCGAGCAGGAAGACTGATGCAAACCGCCGAACGTCCCGTCGCCTCACCCTGCGTGCACGTCTGTGCACTGGACGAGGAGGACATCTGCATCGGTTGCCAGCGCAACGTCGACGAGATCACTCGCTGGAGCCGCATGGAAAACGCCGAGCGCCGCCAGGTGCTGCAGCTGTGCCATGAACGTGCCCGGGACAAAGGCATCCTGCTCTAGCGGGGCGCGCCGGCCCATTGCGACGCATCCCACGCAGGCAGCGGCTCCGATCAGTCGTTACGCGCTCCGCCGAACGCCGCGCAGCCACGCATCAGCTTGCCATTGAGGCGTAGCTCGGCGCTCAGGTGCTGTACCGCGCCGCTCATGGTGTCGACGCAACGCTGCGGCGCTATCCACAGCTCCACGCGCTGGCCATTGGCTTCGCTGGTCAGGTTGATGCGGCCATCGGGCAGTTGCTCTTCCATGTAGGGCAGCGCCAGGGGCTCGTGCTCCGGACCGCTGAGCACCATGCCCTGATTGCTCACGGTCACGCTCCAGAACGGCTCCTGGCCGCTGGCGCGCACCAGTGTGCGCTTGAAGTTGGGGTCGTCGCAGCCATGGCCTTCACCCTGCAGCCGATACACGCGGCTCAGCTCGAAGCCGCCGTCTGCACCGCTGATCTTGGTCGACCCCATCTGCCCGCGCAGGTCGGCGAACAGAACGGAATGACCATCGCCCAACAGCTCGCTGCTGTCCTGGGTGATACCGGTGCTGCCCTCGCCGATGGCGAAGCGGCGTGGATCGCTACAGGGGGAAAACCATAGCTGGCCGGCTTCGCGAGTCAGCTGGCCCTGCAGGCGTGTCTGCGATTTTTCCGGGTCCACGGGCTTGCCCGTATACACCGCGCAACTGGCGAACAGTGGCAACAGGGTGAACACTAGGAATTTGCGGCTGATAGGCATGTGGCTCTCCGTTTGCGAGCGGCCACGTTACCGAGGCCGCTGGGCAATCTCAAGGGACGCCAACGATGATCCGCTGCAAGCGTGTTTACCAGGCGCAGGAGGAGGGCGACGGCTACCGGGTGCTGGTCGACCGCCTGTGGCCATGAGGTTGTCGCAACGATGCGCTGCACCACGATGAGTGGCTGCCAGCTGCAGCACCTTCCGCCGAACTGCGCCGCCAGTTCTTACCGCGTCGAGGTGTTCGACGCCTTTCGTGAGGGCTGTCGCCGCGAGTTAGCGGCACACCCCGAGTATTGGCAAAGCCTGCTGACGCGCGCCGCAGCAGGCAAGCTGACGCTGTTGTACGCCGCCTGCAACAGGGAGCACAACAACGCCCGGGTACTGCAGGATTTTCTGGAAGATGAGCTGGAGCGGCGTGGCGCGAGTAGCTCGCTGGTGCGTTATGCGGGCGAGCTGTAGGACTTACAAGCTGTTTACGATCATTCGCCGTAACTCCGCACGTAGAGACTGTAACGTGGCGGAAACGGCCGGCTGACCGCCACTTGTGGGAACGGGCCATGCCCGTGATTTCGCGGGCATGGACCAGGTGTCCCCGCCCGTTCCCACAGGTACTGCATCAATGGCTGCTCCTGCCTTATTGCAGTCGATTCCGGATACAAACTCCCAAAAAATCAAAGGTCTTTAACGGGGCTCGACACCTACCGGGCGCATGAAGCTGCGCTCGTAACTGATGATGCAGCGGTTCTGCTGTGCATAGGCGAAGGCCTCCAGGCACTCGGCATCTTGCATCGAGCGCTCACGGTACTCCTCGTAGGTGGCCAGGCTGGGGAAGCTGAACAGTGCCAGGGCCACGTTGTTGGCACCTTCCGATGGCAGGAAGTAGCCGTGATGCTGGCCGCCGAATTTCTCCACCAGGGGTATCCATAATTTTGCGTAGTGCTCGAACTCGGCCAATTGGTACGGGTCGATGATGTAGCGCAGGTAGCAGGTGATCATGAGGGGCTCCTTGACGGCGGGCAGCATAGCTCAGCTCAACAGCGCTTGGCACTTAGCCGAATGTCTGTCCCAACTGCCGCAGTGTCTCGCTGGTCTTTCGTAGCGTTGCATCCTTCGCGAAGACGGCAAGGTAGATCAACAGGCCATTGGGCAGCAGCAGAAAGCCGGCGAGCCAGAGGTTGAAAGCAATGCCGAACAGCGCGTAAAGCGACAGCCCCAGCACCACCGCCAGCAGCAGAAAAAAGCCGAGACGTGTGCCGGTGAAGCTTCTGCGTTCTATATCGAGTGGGGTAAAGCTTTTCATTCATGACACTCCTTCATACAGCCAGCAGCCGCTCCAGCAACCAGGCGGCAGCCGGGCCCAGCGGCCGTTCCCGCGACCAGACCACATCCACCGCAACCTGCTTGGGCCAGCCGTTGATGGCCAGTTCCTGCAGGCGATCCCCGCCATGGCCCATGACCAACTGGCGAGGCAGGGCAGCCCAGCCAAAGCCCAGCGTGGCCATCTCCAGCAGCAGCAGGTAGTCCGGCGCCGACCAGCAGCGCCCGCCACTGCCCGGCAGATCGTCCAGTTCTTCTTCCTGCTTCGCCACAGTGCTCAGGCGCAGTACGCGCCAGTGGGCCAGATCATCCGCAGTGACTCGCGGTAACTGGCTGAGCGGATGCCCTCTGGCGACGAATAGACCGAAATCTGCACAGTCGGCCAGGCTGGCGTGGGCCAGTTCCGGCGGATAACTGGGTTGGGCAGCGAGCAGGCCAAGATTGACCCGGCCCTGGCCGACCAAGTCGAGAACATCAGCGTGTTCGGCGAAAAAACACTCGAATTCCAGATCCGGGTAGCGCTGGTCGAGCTCCACCAGACGAGCCTGATACTGGCTCGCCTGGTAGGCGTCCGACAGCACCAGGGTCAGCTTGGGCTCCAGGCCCGCAGCCAATTGTCCGGCCTGGCGCAGCAGGCGATCGGATGCGGCCAGCACATCCTGTACCCGGCTCAAGAGGCTGCAGCCGGCCTCGGTCAGCGTGAGCTGGCGCGCGCCGCGTACGAACAGGCTGACGTTGAGGTCGATTTCCAGCCGCGCAATGGATTCGCTGACCGTCGACTGGCTTTTGCCCAGGCGCCGGGCCGCGGCACTGAACGAGCCGGTGGCGGCCGCCTGGGCAAACGCCTGGAGAGATTCGGGAGAAAGGTTCATATCGGTTTTTCCGATGGCTGGCAACTTTGCTCTGGCTGTTTTTCCGATGAGGATAGCCCCATCGACGTTACCTTGCGAGTCATCAAAAATGAGTCAGTCCAATCAGATCGCCCGTCGCTCCTTCAAGGAGCGCGTGCTGCATGCAACCCTGTTCGAAGTGATCGCCGTGGTGGTGTGCGCGCCGTTGCTGGCCTGGGCCATGGGTAAATCCCTGGCGCACATGGGCGCCCTGACGCTGATGTTCTCGGCCATCGCCATGTTCTGGAACATGATCTTCAACGTCATGTTCGACGCCGCGCAGCGCCGCATGGGTTTCGAGCGCGGCCTGTGGGCGCGGATCAGCCATGCCCTGCTGTTCGAGGCTGGCCTGATTCTGGTGCTGGTACCGCTGGCGGCCTGGTGGCTGTCGATCAGCCTGGTGGCGGCATTCTTCCTGGATATCGGCCTGATCCTGTTCTTCCTGCCCTACACCCTGGGCTACAACCTGGCTTACGACAGCCTGCGCGAGCGTTACTTCCAGCGCCGCCAGGCCAGCGAACTGGCCTGCCGCTAATCGCCTGGCTTTGGCCACGGCCTGCCACGCTGCAGGCCGTCGGCCGAGCGTCATGCGGCTTGTGATCCGCTGCCGGCAACCCCTAAGCTTCGCGGTTTACGGTTCCCCCGAAGGCAAGGGCATGGCTACTCAGAGTATCGTCGTTCCGCGGATTTCCAGCTTCCCCGGCCACGAGCGCAAGGCGCAGCAGATTCTTCGCTGGTTGGCCAAGCGCGATATCGTCGAGGCGCTGCCGACCACCTGTGGGCGCAATGGCATGGCCTACGCCATCGCGCCTGGAGCGAGCAGGGTGGTCGAGTTCGCCGAGCGGCTGCCGTTCGGCCAGGCTGTCAATGGGCTGGAGGTCATCTACCGGCGCTGCATCTACACGCCCGTCGACGGTTTCCTCGAAGAGGCGGGTTGCCCCGAGTGCCGCAAGGAGATCGGCGAGGCGTTGTTCGAAAGCCTGGACGAGTGGACGCCAGGAGAAACCGACAACTTCACCTGCCCCGAATGCAGGCACGAAGACGACATCAACGGTTTCCTGTTCCTGCAGCCTTGCGGCTTTTCCAACCTGGGCTTCATCTTCAATGGCTGGGCCGATGCGCGGTTCACGCCTGCCTTTCTCGAAGAGTTCGCCGAACGGCTGGGGTATCCCGTCGCGCTGGTAAGCGCCTAGGTTTATTACGCAAGCAACGCCCTGCCTGGTATGGCGATCCGCCAGTGGTGCGGGGTTGCAAGGGGAGGGGGAGCTCTTCCCTGAGCCTGAATAGATCAGGCTGCATGAATGCTCATCGGTTCCCCGCCACCTGAGAATCATTGATATTAATTGCCGAACGGTCGATATCCATTCTTTACATTGAGTGACAGGGGCTGACTCGGTATAATGGCGCGCTTCCAATTTTCCCGTCTGGGAGCCCCCGCCATGCTGCGTATCAGTCAAGAAGCTCTTACCTTCGACGACGTTTTACTTATCCCCGGTTTCTCCGATGTTCTGCCGAAGGACGTCAGCCTCAAGACTCGCCTCACCCGTGGCATCGAGTTGAATATTCCGCTGCTATCCGCAGCCATGGATACCGTGACCGAAGCCCGCCTGGCCATCGCCATGGCGCAGGAAGGCGGCATCGGCATCATCCACAAGAACATGACCATCGAGCAGCAGGCTGCCGAAGTGCGCAAGGTCAAGAAGTTCGAAGCCGGTGTGGTCAAGGACCCGATCACCATCGAGGCCGACGCGACCGTGCGCGACCTGTTCGAACTGACTCGCCAGAACAACATCTCCGGCGTTCCCGTGCTGAGCAATGGTGATCTGGTCGGTATCGTCACCTCCCGTGACGTGCGCTTCGAGAACCGCCTGGACGCTACCGTCCGTGAAGTGATGACCCCCAAAGAGCGTCTCGTCACGGTCAAGGAAGGCGCTGCCAAGGACGTCGTTCGCGATCTGCTGCACAAGCACCGTATCGAGAAAGTCCTGATCGTCGACGATGCCTTCACCCTCAAGGGCATGATGACCGTCAAGGACATCGAGAAGGCCAAGGCCTACCCGCTGGCCAGCAAGGACGATCAGGGTCGTCTGCGCGTGGGTGCTGCTGTCGGTACTGGCGCCGACACCGGTGACCGCGTTGCCGCGTTGGCCAATGCCGGTGTTGACGTGATCATCGTCGACACCGCCCATGGCCACTCCAAGGGCGTGATCGAGCGCGTGCGCTGGGTCAAGCAGAACTTCCCGGACATCCAGGTGATCGGCGGCAACATCGCCACCGGCGCTGCCGCATTGGCCCTGGCCGAAGCGGGCGCCGATGCGGTCAAGGTCGGCATCGGCCCTGGCTCGATCTGCACCACCCGTATCGTCGCCGGTGTCGGCGTGCCGCAGATCTCCGCAGTGGCCAATGTCGCCGCCGCGCTGGAAGGCAGCGGTATTCCGTTGATCGCCGATGGTGGCATCCGTTTCTCCGGTGACCTGTCCAAGGCCATCGTTGCCGGTGCTTCCTGCGTGATGATCGGCTCCATGCTGGCCGGTACCGAAGAAGCTCCAGGCGAGATCGAGCTGTTCCAGGGCCGCTCCTACAAAGCCTACCGTGGCATGGGCTCGCTGGGCGCCATGTCCCAGGCTCAGGGTTCCTCGGATCGCTACTTCCAGGACTCCGCTGCCGGTGCCGAGAAGCTGGTGCCTGAAGGCATCGAAGGCCGTGTGGCCTACAAGGGCGCCATGGGTTCCATCGTCCATCAACTGATGGGCGGTCTGCGGGCCTCCATGGGTTACACCGGCTGCGGGACCATCGAAGAGATGCGCACCAAGCCCGAGTTCGTCCGCATCACCGGTGCCGGCATGGCCGAATCTCACGTCCACGACGTGCAGATCACCAAAGAAGCGCCGAACTACCGGGTAGGTTGATGCTTCGGTAATACCTGTAAGCGGGGCTGTTATCGACAGCCCCGCGTTGTTTCTGCTTACCACTGACGAGAACTAGTCATGGCCCTCGACATTCACGCTCACCGCATCCTGATCCTCGATTTCGGTTCCCAGTACACCCAGCTGATCGCCCGCCGCGTGCGCGAGATCGGCGTGTATTGCGAACTGCACCCGTTCGACATGGACGATGACGCGATTCGCGAATTCGCACCGCGCGGCGTCATCCTCGCCGGTGGCCCGGAGTCGGTACACGAAGCCAACAGCCCGCGTTGCCCGCAAGCGGTATTCGACCTCGGCGTGCCGGTATTCGGCATCTGCTACGGCATGCAGACCATGGCCGAGCAGCTCGGTGGCCGAGTGGCCGGTTCCGACCTGCGCGAATTCGGTTACGCCCGCGTCGATGTGGTCGGCAAGAGCCGTATCCTCGATGGCATCGAAGACCATGTCGATGCCGACGGCGTATTCGGCCTGGACGTCTGGATGAGCCACGGCGACAAGGTTACCGAGATCCCGGCTGGCTTCCATGTGCTGGCCAGCACGCCAAGCTGCCCGATTGCCGGCATGTTCGACGACGACCGTAACTATTACGGCGTGCAGTTCCACCCGGAAGTGACCCACACCAAGCAGGGCGAACGCATCCTGTCGCGCTTCATTCTCGACATCTGCGGCTGTGAAGCCCTGTGGACGCCGTCGAAAATCGCCGAAGATGCCATCGCCCAGGTGCGCGCCCAGGTCGGCGATGCCAACGTACTGCTCGGCCTGTCCGGCGGTGTAGACTCCTCGGTGGTCGCGGCGCTGCTGCACAAGGCCATCGGCGATCAGCTGACCTGCGTATTCGTCGACAACGGCCTGCTGCGCCTGCACGAAGGCGAGCAGGTGATGGCCATGTTCGCCGAGAACATGGGCGTCAAGGTGATCCGCGCCAACGCCGAGGCGCAGTTCCTCGACAACCTGGCCGGCGAAGCCGACCCGGAGAAGAAGCGCAAGATCATCGGCCGCACCTTCATCGACGTGTTCGATGCCCAGGCCAGCCAACTCGACAACATCCAGTTCCTGGCCCAAGGCACCATCTACCCGGACGTGATCGAGTCCGCTGGCGCCAAGAGCGGCAAGGCGCACGTGATCAAGTCGCACCACAACGTCGGCGGCCTGCCCGAGGAAATGAACCTCAAGCTGGTCGAGCCATTGCGCGAGCTGTTCAAGGACGAAGTGCGTCGCCTCGGCCTCGAGCTGGGCCTGCCCTACGACATGGTCTACCGCCACCCATTCCCGGGCCCGGGCCTGGGCGTGCGCATCCTCGGTGAAGTGAAGAAGGAATACGCCGACCTGCTGCGTCGTGCCGACCACATCTTCATCGAAGAACTGCGCAAGGCCGACTGGTACCACAAGGTCAGCCAGGCGTTCGTGGTGTTCCAGCCGGTGAAATCGGTTGGCGTGGTCGGTGACGGCCGCCGTTACGCCTGGGTCGTGGCCCTGCGTGCCGTGGAAACCATCGACTTCATGACCGCCCGCTGGGCACACCTGCCGTACGAACTGCTGGAAACCGTCAGCGGCCGCATCATCAACGAAATCGACGGCATCTCCCGCGTCACCTACGACGTATCGAGCAAGCCGCCAGCGACCATTGAGTGGGAGTAGGATTTTTTCTTAATATTTTGATTTTTAAAGATAAAATCTGATTCTAGACTGATGTGCTCTGTATTGTTAATGGTCTTTCGCATGGCTCGAAAAGGCTAAGTCATAAGATTTATCTCGGTACCATGCTTGGTGGAGCGTCTAGGCATGGTATCCGAGCCAGCTAAGTTCCAGGCAGGAGCTTGTGCCGGGGGTAGTGGCCGACTGCTGTCTTTGGTATCCGGCAGCTAACAGGGCTAAGCCAACGCGCGGGCGATGCACCCATTTCCAGCTTGGGCGGTTCTCGTCCATATCAATTAAAAAGACCTGAAAAAACAAAGGCCCTCGTTAGCAGGCCTTGTTCGGTGTTGCTTGTAAACATCGTTTTGGAACTGCGCTGGAGGCTTTACGAATGCGCCCCTCTACCAACTGAGCTATTCCGGCGGAGCCGCGAGTAGGGCGGGTCAATGCGCGGGTGTTCGGGATGGGGTGGTAAGCCGCTGGGAAGCCGGGGTGCTCCCTACTCTGGCCCCTGCTTTGGAGAGCCAGTGATCGCAGCACACCAGTAGTAGCGAACAGCAACCCTCGTTGGTCACGTCAAGCGGGGACATATCCATCACATCCCCAGTCCATTACTTCAGCCACGTTACGGGTACTCCCATGGGGCACCGCCGCGCGCACAAGCTCGGCTGTGTGCACTGCCCACTACACTGGCTACGCTGCTGATCGCCGGCCACCCGTGCTTGCCGCTAATAGGGCATTCCAGCAGAATGTACCGAAGCCACACGACGGCCAGCAGGTCGTTCCCAGATGTGCAGACCGCCCCGAGAGAACGCCGACATGAAACTCCGCCCCCGCATCGCCGCATGCATGCTTGCACTGCTTCCTACGGCCTTGATGGCGCAGGTACCAACGGAACTGTTGGGTGGTGGCAACTCGGCGAATGACGGGAAAATGGCAAACACGCCGTTCTACAAAGGCAAGGAAGGCATTTGGGTGCTGTCGCACAAGGCGGTGAACGATGGCTACCAGTGCTCCGTAGGTTTCATCACCGAGACGGCCTCGCTGAAAATTGCAGGTCCATGGGATGCCGACATGGCCAAAAAAGGCGACGGGATGCTTTGGTTCAACAGCAAGGACATTCCCCAGGTAAATGCCCCTAAGACCGTAAGAGTCACATTCGGCAATGGGCTGGGCAATGCTGATGTCGGGGCCTACCAGATACCCGGCAGTGACGGCCAGGGAGGGGGGTTCATCCTGTCGCTCAAGTTTGACTCGGTTCTGAAGGATAAAAGCGACACTGCCCACTACACCATCGGCATGGATGGCAAGTCCATGGTCGATATAAAACCCATTGCCGTGCAGGCCGCCTATAGGCGTTTGAAGGAATGCATGGCGGTGCGGGTAAAGTAAGCCCCCGGACGACAGCTCCGGGGCAGTACGTTACACCGCCTTACCGTGCCGTCTATTGGCCGGGCGCGTTCATGATGTCGGCGCAGGCATGCATGCCGCGGGTATCCCCTGCAGAGTCAGCCGTCACCCGGACATCGGCAACCTTGTATACGTTGTCCGACTCGTCCGGCATCAGGACATAGCGCACGTTGCAATACTGCCAACCGCCCGCCGTGCCCATTGGGGCGCCATTGAAAGCATTCACCCACTGCACCTGGTTGTCGTACGAACTGCCGTAGGAAAGAAAGCGCATCCCACCGGCATCATTGATTGCCGGCGGCCCGTTCGCCACGACCACATCGTGTTCTGTCTTCCCCACCCACAGCTGGACCAGCGTTGACTCGGCCCGCGACAGCTTGCGCTTGCCGCGCAATTGCGCAGCCTTGGTGGTAAAGGAAAGTTCTCCGCCAAGCTTCTTGAGCGTTGCATTGGTCTCATCTGCTTCACGGTCAACTCTCGACTTGAGCTCGGCCATGTTTCGTTTGAGTCCGGCGATTTCATCCGGCGTCATTTCCCGCGCGGCTACCGAGGGTGGACGTACCGCGTCCTTCCAGATGTGCTTCCAGGTGAAATCCGCCGCATCCTCACCAGCACCTATCGGAACCGCGCCCAAAACATGGATGCCCAGCCCTTCCATATTTTTTGCAAGCAGTTCGTTATTGATGGAGCGGTCCGGGTTACCCGACGCCTGCAGTGCGCTCGAGAAAGCATCCGGCTGACAGGCAATGCGATAGGCCTGCAGCAAGGTGTAGCTCGAGGTCGTCTGCCAATCCGTGGGTTGTGTTGCATCGTACCTGTCCTTCTTCCGGGACCAGGTTCCACCTCCATTGGAACGGAACCTGATGGTGTCTACCTCCGGCAAGGATGCAAGTTTGATCTCGACATCTTTCGGAACCCGCACATTGCTTCCGTTCAAGTCCGGCATGATCATGCGATTCATGTTGGGGCATTCGAATTGCGCCGCCATGACCGTCCAATGAGGCTTGTCCGCCGCCTCGTAGACCAGTTCCAGCTCCATCCCTCGGATCAGCGTTTGGGAGAATGCACTGCCACCCAGTCTGGCGATATCCTCCGCATTGGCATACACGATCACGCGGTTGGGCGATTCACCCTGCATGTCGATGATGTACTTGTTCGCCAGTACCGGGCTGGCCATCGCCAATATGGCCAGCCCGCAAAACATTTCTCGAATTTTCACTGAAGGATCCTTTGTTGCCATCCACAGCGCAGCGCATGGCCGGCTATGACCTTGAGATGGTTCGATCTTAGAGCCGCTCGGTTCGGCTAACAAGCCGAGGTATAACCGGACCCAACGTGGTGCAGAGCGTGCGCTGCGACGGATGTTCGTTTTGGGTCGATAGCAGTCGCCGGTGACGAGGGGCAACTACCGGCCAAGAGCAGATGTAGATGACAGGCCGCTATCGGCCAAAAGCTGCCGGTCGCCAATAGGCCGGTTTCCGCCTGTGGCCAGCGGGTCGGGGTTGGTCTATAGCGGTCAATGCTAGCCGCAGCCCCCATTTTGCTCGCAGTATGCTCTGTACCTTGTAAGGGCGGTCAATTCCATTTGTTGTCGGACGGATCCGCTGCCCTTTTTCAGCTAGATTCACGAAGCTAATAACTGCCTGCCACATCAGCTTGCCCTAGATGACGAATGTCTATCTACAGCTGAGTGGATGAAGGATGCGTTCGACACACCGGCTAAGGTTAACCAGCGCAAGACGTGGGTTATTGAGGCTTGCCTGCAGGCGATCAAGCCGTTCCCGAGCGCGGGTTTTGATTGCAAGAAAGATATTTCCTTTAAAGTGCTTTCCGAGGTCATTGACCCGTTGACGACTAAGGGCAAATAAAATGGCAGTAGGTATCCCCGCGAAAAAAGCGACCTTTCGCTTTGCGCAGAAATTCAACGGTGTGGTATCCACCGCTATTGGTGGTGATCAACTGTATGTGCTGTACAGCAGTAAAGACGCCGAGGGTGAGCGTTACTTCAAGGCTTTTGACCTGCCTCGGTACAACGGCCTAGAGGACGATGTGCCGGCACGTCTGAGCCGCAAGTCGGAGCCACGCTGGCGCCCGATGTTTCTGAAGAGTGGCTTGTTGTATGTCTATGGGGAATCCCCCGAACTGATCGATGTGACTGACTGGCAGCCGCGTTACAGCGAGCATGAAGCGGTCGCCAACCCTGAATGGGCAATCGACGGCCGCTTTGTCTACGACGGCAAACGGATTTACCGCGCTTTTGGCTGGAATGACTACAGCCGTGGCCTGGATATCGTCGAGAACGGCAAGGTGGTCGATCATGTTGACATCGATATCCAGTATTTCATGCCGGCCGCTGACGGCCTGATTTACGGAGTACGACTGTCTGCTCCGGTTTTCTGTGTGTACTCACTCACTGAAAAAACCGTGAAGCTCGAAATTCCTCTGGACCGTTTCGAGTTTGCGCCTGGCGTTACCCTGGCTCCGACTTCGCGTGACGGCGACACGCTCTACGTGCTGGCAGGTGATCATGTACTGGTCATTGATTTGACCTCTTTCACCCTCGTCGGCGAGTTTGCTTACTTCAATACCGCGTTCATGCAAACGCTACTGGCTGGCATGAAGTACAAAAATCAGGCATTTCCGCGCTACATCAGCGCCCGTGGCGGCACCGTCCTCTTGAGTAACGTCAACAGCAGCGGCTTCGTACTCTGCTTATCCACGGTTGATGGAGTCCAGCTTTGGGCACGCAAAAGCAACGATGAAATGCTCGCCGCGAATACCGATGGCGACCTTGTGTTCGGTCTGGAGGAGCGCCGACCCCGCGCCTGGGACAAGTACACCGGCGCGGAGGTTTGGCAGGCATCGGCCGGGACCATTGCCAATACCATCGAGGTGAGTGGCGACTGGGTGGTCTACCACCAGCCTGCCGGCGATATTCAGTGCTTCACCTGGAAAAAGCCCTATTCGTCACCTCATCGTCGGGGTTGAGGGATGTCCAACGTCGTCACGCCGTTGTTGAAAGCCGCCACCTGGCAAGAGCAGGCCAATGAGCATGGTCTGCTTCTTTCGCCGTTGTCTGTGTCGGTATCGCCCGCCCAGGCGCCGTTGCTGGCGTATGCCATCGATCAGGGCGAAACCGTGGCGTATGTGTCGGCCAGTGAGGTGGATGTCGCGCAGCGGGCAGACTTTCATCAGTCTGCGCTGGCGGCTTTACGCCAGCGCCTGAGCCAGCTGGATTGGGTGCCTGTCGCCGAGCATGAGCACACGCTGATACTGGCGGGCGATTTCAATGCCGCCGAAGGCCTGCTGCTGCCAGAGCGCCTGCAGGAAGCACAAGCCTTGCTTGGCGCCACGGCGTTGCTGGCGTGTACGCCCAAGCGCGGTGTGTTGCTGGTGGGCGCTTATGAGACCGACAATAAAGCGGGTGTCGTGTAGAGGCTAAAAGGATTATGTCGCTGGGTTTGAAAGTTGCAGCGACTGGCCAGCCGTTTATATCCATTGGAATTGACCAGCACGCTTTGCTCCCTCGACAGGCAGGAGTCGGCCAGAAGCGGCCCTTCGCTGTGGCTTGAAACTGGCGAAAAGAGGACGGTCTCACCGCCGTTGGGGGACCATCTTGAGGCTTGAGGATCTCTGGAAATGGGGGGCGATTCATTCAGATGATATGCCAGAGATAAGAACGTGAGAGATCTTGGTCACGATGAGGCAGTGGCAGAGGCTTTTCAGGCTGGTCCGTCGATGCCATCGTATTGCTTGCCGAAGTCTGCGCTGAGGGAGCAGCTTTTGAGCTTGGCGTGCTGATGCGTCTCCTTTCTGCTGCATGTATCTTGGCGACGTTAGCCCTCAGAAGTGATTTTTATCCTTCAGGGTATTTTTCATGGTTTTGAAAAAATTAGTTCCTTGAAAGCCACTAAATACATGCTTTCATGGCGTCTGTTGATAATAGAGTGGGAATGATCCAGCGTCCGGCACTGCCCGGCACGATCTAGCAAAAAATGCCCTGAAGCCCGCGTAATTGCGGGCTTCTTGCATTTTGAGCCTGGCATTTTCTGGCAGAGTTTGTGTAGCTCTCAGGGCATGAGCGCGAGCGGCGCCTTGCCCTATCGGCGGATCAAACCGCCTGCACCTTGGCCAACTGCTCGCCGCCAAGCCAGGCGCTGATGTCGCTGGCTTGCATGGGTTTTGAGAACAGGTAGCCCTGGGCCCAGACGCAGCCGAGGTTTTTCAGGGCGCCGAGTTCGGCGGCGGTTTCCACGCCTTCCACGATGCATTCCAGTTGCATGTCCTGGCACAGGGCAATCAGCGATTTGACGATCTTGAAGCTGGCCGGGTCGAGGTGGATGTTGGTGACGAAGGTGCGGTCCACCTTTAGTTTGGTCAGCGACAGCGCGTGGATCTGGCTCAGGCTGGAATAGCCGGCGCCGAAGTCGTCGAGGGATATGCCGCAGCCCAACTCGCGAAACCGGCTGATCGCTCGCTGGGTCTGCGGCAGGTCCTGGATGGCCGCGGTTTCGGTGATTTCCAGATCGAGGCAGGCCGGGTCGAAACGGCTGCTCTTGATCAGCTCGACGATCTGCTGGGCCGCGTCCTGCGAACCACAGTCGTGGACGGACAGGTTGAATGACAGGCGGATACCCGCAGGCCAACTCGCGGCCGCGTCCAGCGCCGCTCTGAGCAACGGCACCGTGAGGCGATTGACCATGCCGACACGCTCGGCAATCGGAATGAAATCACAGGGCGGCACGCTGCCCAACTCTGGACTTTCCCAGCGAGCCAGTGCTTCGAACGCGACGGTTTGCTCACTGTGAATATCCACGATGGGCTGGAACACCACGTGAAACTCACGCTCCAGATCGGCCCGGCGCAGGGCCTGCTCGGTCAGCCCTTCGCGGTTGAGCTGCTGGCGGTGGGCTGCGCTGAACAGGCAGACCGTGCCGGGGCGGTGGCGCTTGCTCTGATACAGGGCGTAGTCGGCATATTCATACACGTGCGTGGCGCAGGATGCCTGATCCGGGAAGGTCGCGATGCCCAGCGATGCACTGATCTGGATAGGAATGTCCACCAGCAGAAACGGCTCGCGCATGCTGGCGCAGATTTTCTCGCCAAACGCCCGCAGTTGGTCGTCGCTCATGGCCTGAGTGATGATCAGGGCGAACTCGTCGCCGCCCAGCCGGGCCAGGTGCACGTTTTCGTCGAGCAGCCCGGTCAGGCGCTGGCCAACTTGATAGAGCAGCTTGTCACCAATGCTATGGCCATACAGATCGTTGACCGGCTTGAAGCCATCCAGGTCGATCAGCCCTACGGCCAGGCGAATATCCTGCTCGCGGGCGCGGGACAGTTGCGTATCGAGGCGGGAAAAGAACTGCCGTCGGTTGGCCAGCCCGGTCAGGCTGTCCTGATTGGCCAGGTGGAGGTTTTCCTCACTGAGTTTTGCCGTGTGCGCCTGCATGTTCACCAACCGGGTGAAGTCGGCGTACTGCGCCTTGAGAATGATCAGCATGGCGATGGACACCAGCAGCACGTCAATTGCAGTGGCAACGAAGGTAATGATATTGGTGGATGCGAAGAACACCACGAACGCCGTGTTGACCACTGCTGTGGTAGCCAGGGCGGCTGGTAGCAGGTGCATCATGCAGAAAATGCAGCCGATGACGGTGATCGCCATATAAAAGGCGACATGCGCCTGGGCATAGCCGTCGCCATAGGGAAACAACGCCAGCGACCAAGCGGTGAACGCCACGGCCACAAACGGCGCGAGCATATTGGTGCGCTTCAGCGCCGTCAGCATCTGCGCCGGGCTGCGTGTCTGCCCTCGCGTGCGCATCCATTCCACCGCACGAATCACGCCGAACACCGTCATGATCAAGGGGCAGTACACCACCAGCCAGCGCGGCGCGACCGCGAAGTGGGTGCCCGCCAGCATCAGGGTGTTGATCAGCAGGATGAAATACATCATCGGCAATTGGCGAGACAGCGCGAGGTATTGCGCCTTGACCAGACCAGGATTGTCCTCAGGAACGGACATCAACGCTCGTACGCCCAGCAGTATTTTTTTCATCAGGCGACGCTCTGAAAATAAGACCAGATAAATAACCGAGCGGATCATCCTTTCCAGCCTGGAGAGAGCAGGGCTAAACGCTGCGCTCATGGGATCGTGTCGGCCGATCTTCAGGTTTCTGCAATCTTTACGACTAGTGGCACTTTGATTTCGTTCCGTCAGCCGGTCGTGACGGTGCTAAGCGGAGGCGAGCGCCGATGGCGAATTGAAAGACGAATTGGGCGTTGTATTCGGGTCTGTCTGCGGGATCCGCGTCTGCCGCTTATGGGCAGCGAACGAGCGTGAGCTCAGGTTCATGCCGCAGTCCGCTAATCAGAAACGAGTGGAATCAAGCATGAGGGTTCGTGAAGGTTGACCGATGCGGCCTCGGAGCGAGTAGCGCCGGCAGTGGTCGGCGTTCTCGCAAGAGTGTGACGGTGATGTTCCATTGGCCGATCGAGCATGCTCAGCGCATGCCTTTGGCTGAAGCGCTCCGGCAGGTCGCTCCCCGGCTGCACTCCAACCTGTCACGGCGCCACACAACTGTTCGAGCTTATGCACGGAAGCTAGTGCATGCGTGCTATATCCATTGCAACTGCGCCTCCTGATACTCCCCCCCGTTAGCAACCTGCCTAACGGAACGCTTGGCCCACGCGGCTGGGCAGCCACCTTCGTGGCCTTTATGGAGTATCTGGAGTCGCTATGAACCCCTTGTTCAGAATATCCCCTCTTGCTTTTGCGATTACTCTTGCACTGCTCTCGGAGGCTCAGGCAGCGGACTACACCCTCACCGATGGTCAGGAAACCTTCAGCAGCGACCGCGTAATCGATGGCTCGATCAACGTTCGGTCAACTGACGGCAACACCTCCAGTCTGACTATCAACAGCGGCGCAACCGTGACCAGCGAAGGCGGCAGCATTATTGGCCAAGCCAGCAGTACGGGCGTCAATCAGGCTCAGGCCAGCGTGCTGGTCGAAGGAACGGGGTCGCGCTGGGTGGTGCCCCGCACTTCATTTGTGTTGGGTAACACGATCGTTGTCGGTGGTGTCGGTCAAGGCGACCTGACCGTGCGCAACGGCGGCCAGGTGTCGGTGCGGGATCTGGATCTGGGGGAGGTCAACGGTTCGCGCTCCAACGCATTTTCGAACGCCCAGCTGCTCGTGAGTGGCCAGAACTCCCTGGTCGACGCGGTCAACATCGAGGCCGGTGGGGTATTTGTCTACAGGTCGGGCATCACGGCCAATGATGGCGGGAAAATCAACAGCCAGCAGGTCGATATCGATTCCGTCGTCAGGCTTTCCGATGCCGGAACCCGCTGGGACAACAGCGGTGTGTTCAGAAACAGAAACGATCTTACGCTCGAGAATGGCGCCGTACTGGCGACCGACTCACTGTTGCTGGGCTCGGCCATTAGCAGCCGCAGTAATCAGGTGAGTGTTTCCGGACAAGGCACACGCCTGGAAACGCAGAGCATGACACTCGGCACCGGCGACACCCGCACTTACCTGACGCTGTCCAACGGTGCCGAACTGAGGGCTACCAACGGGATCCTCATCAGCACGATCAGCAGCATCAACAATCCGACCCGGGGCACGCTTGCTGTGGGCGGTTCGGTCGTGACCGATCCTAACCGTACCGATATCGATTCGGTAACTGCCGGAGCCGCTCAGGCGGCCGGCCGGTTGGACCCGCAAACCGCCATTCGCTTTGGCACGGGCAACGGGCACCTGGCGTTCAACCACACGGACACCGATCTGCAAGTCGCCAACACGTTGAGCGGAACGGGCCGAGTGTATGCGTTCAACGGGAATACCACCCTGAGCGGCGACCTTAGCGGACTGGCCGGTAGCGTCGTAGTACGCGGCGGGCGACTCGTGCTGTCGGGTGATGTCGACCAGGTCAATCAGCGCGGCAATACGGCCACCACCCAAAGCCTTTCGCGGTTGAACGTCGGCAACGGTACCCTCGTAGTCAACGGCACTGTGGGGCGCAATGAATTCGGGGTCTACACCAACAGTACCCAAGTATTGGATGGCGGC
The DNA here is from genome assembly GCF_030209025.1 of Pseudomonas sp. MEJ086. Lineage (NCBI taxonomy): Bacteria > Pseudomonadati > Pseudomonadota > Gammaproteobacteria > Pseudomonadales > Pseudomonadaceae > Pseudomonas > Pseudomonas sp. MEJ086. The sequence goes on along the minus strand of NZ_JARVSV010000029.1, from coordinate 88,245 downwards.
GTTCTGGCCGGCGTCGGTCAAGTGGGCACTACCGACGTAGCCGCCGGAGGTACGTTATCGCCCGGTGAAAGTGCCATAGGTGCGCTGGCCATACAAGGCAACCTCGACATGGCCGCTGGCTCACGTTACGCAGCGGATATTGCCGGCGACGGCGGCGCAGATCGGGTCAACGTGAGCGGCACGGCCACCCTGCGCGGTACGCAGGTCAACGTGACGGCACTGGATCCAGCGCAGAGTTATCAGAGCGGCAGAACCTACACCTTGCTCTCTGCCCAAGGCGGCTTGATTGACGGCGCCGCTGCAGGAACCGCCTATGCCCAGGCGTTTACCAACTCGGCATTCCTCAATGTCGGCCTGCAGCGCACTGCCAATGATTTGAACCTTACCATCGAGCAAAAAAACACAGCACCGACGCCGACTCCAACGCCGACGCCGACGCCGACGCCAACACCGACACCGACACCGACACCGACGCCAACGCCGACACCGACGCCGACTCCAACGCCGACGCCAACTCCGACGCCGACGCCAACCCCAACCCCAACCCCAACCCCAGAACCTACCCTGGGCATCTTCCAGACGGTCATGTTGACCGAGAACCAGTTCAATACAGCTGGCGCGCTGAGCGTACTGGAGCAAAGCGGCGATTCCCTGAGTCTCTACAACAACCTGCTGATTCTGGATGCCGAAAGTGCTCGTGACGCTGTTGATCAGCTAGCCGGTGACTATCACGGCAGTACCTCAACCGCGCTGATCGCCAATAGCCAAGTGGTGTCCGGAGTGGTGGGGACTCGTGTGCGCAGTCTTCTGGATAGCGGGACATTGCGCATGCCAGCCATGGCAATGAGCCTGATGCCCAGCACGCCACCCACCGAAAATGGCGCCTGGGTGCAGCCATTCGGCAACTGGACCAAGGTAGGCGGCGGCAACGGCGCCGGTGGCCTGCACCAAAGCACGGGCGGCCTGCTGTTCGGTGCCGATGGTAGTTTCACCCCGGATTGGCGCGGTGGCGTCTATGGCGGCTACAGCCGTTCGAAGTTCGATGCCGATGACAGTGATGCTGAGGGTCACAGCGACAACTATCATCTCGGTCTCTATACCGGTGGCGAGATCGATGCTCTGCGCCTCAGCGCAGACGTTGGTTACACCTGGCACCGTCTGGAGAGCGAGCGCAACGTTGCTTTTGCCGGGTTCAGTGATCGCCTGACCGGCAAGCGCGATGCCCAATCGTTGCAGGCAAGTGGTGAAGTGGCCTACCGCATACCCGTCGACCGCGTGGTACTGGAGCCTTTCGCCGGCCTTTCCTACGTACGCTACGACGCCAAGGATATGCATGAAAAAGGCGGGGCGGCTGCTCTGGACGTGTCCAGCGACAAGCAGGACACCGTCTTCTCGACGCTGGGCCTGCGCGCGTCGACGAACGCCCGTGTAGCGAACCTCGATACGCAACTCTACGGCTCATTGGGATGGCGACGTGCCTACGGTGATCTGGACCCGCGAAACGTTCAGTCCTTTGCAGGCGGTCCGAACTTCGAAGTGCAAGGTGTCGCCCAGGCCCGCGACACGGCTCTGACTGAAGTGGGTGCGAAACTGCGCTTGAATCGACAGACCGATCTGGGCCTGTCCTATCAAGGGCAGTTCGGTTCCGACACTCGTTTCCACTCGGTTAACGCGGGGGTGACAGTCCGCTTCTGACCGAAACTGCGGCGTCGGGCTGGATGATCATTCGGGTAGTTTCGCCCCGAGTGGTATCCAGCCCGAGCTCATTGAATAGCTTTTTCGACACGAAGTTTTGGCGATGTCCCGCTGGGGCAACGCGCCGATTCTGTGCGCAGGGCGGCGGACTTCCCCGCCTAGTGCATCGCTGGTTCAGCCACGCTGAGCGAACTCACCCACATCCTCCCGATTGCTGCAGCGTGATCCGAGCACAGCCTGCGCCATCGTCACCATTAGCGCACTGCCTTCGACCAGCGCGGCGTTCGATCACCAGGGGTGACGGCTGTGAGTGGTCCTTTCTGTGAGCTGTTGGCAGTCACTGTTAGCCATAACCAGAAGCCCGCTCGATTGCGGGCTTTTTCTATTCTGCGCTCGGTCTTTTCCAGCTGCGCTGCGTACCGCGAGGCAACGCTCTCCTTGATCAAACCGGCGAGCTGCGTTCCTGTCCGGATCTTTTTAAAAAAAGAGTGGCGGGATTCACCGGCGAATCCGGCCTGTATGTGAATGACTATCGTTGTGATAGATATTTTCGAATATCATCAGTTGTACGATCTCTGCCGAGTTGTCGCGACAACGCTGAACGGGGCTAACGGCGGAAGCCCGCAAACAATCCAAGGATCTTGAGCATGACCGATAGTAAAAACGGGGTTATCAACGCGCACGCCTCCTGGCAGCGTGTCGCGACGGCAGCCATGTTCTGCGCCCCGCTGGTGGCTGTTCCCTTCGGTGTGAATGCCCAGGAGGCGATCACCATCGGGGAGGAGGAGAGCTATCGCCTCGCACCGATCATCGTGAACTCTCAGGCTGCGGCAAGTGATGACGCCAGCACGGTGGTCGCTCAGGAGCTTTGGGTCGGCGGCAAGGTCGCTACCAGCATCCTCAATACCCCAGCTTCGGTTTCCGTTGTGACCCAGAAGGAAGTCGAGCAGCGCAGCGCAAGCACCACTGAGGAAGTTCTGCAATACACGCCAGGCATCCTTACTGACTTCTATGGTACGGATGATCGTAACGACTATTTCAAGATCCGTGGCTTTCAGGCCACTACCTACCGTGATGGGCTGACTCTGGGCTCAATGCGTGGCGTTCGTGAAGAGCCTTTTGCCTATGAGCGTATCGAGATCCTGCGTGGGGCAAACTCCACGCTGTTTGGCGCAGCTGACCCAGGGGGCTCGGTGAACTTCGTGACCAAGAAGCCACGATTCGAGAAGTTCGGCCAGGTCTATGCAACCTATGGTTCCTTCAACCACAAGGAGACTGGCATCGACGTTGGTGATTCTTTGAATACGGATCAGACCGTTGCATACCGTTTTACCGGCAAGCTTCAGGACAGCGACCGTGAGTACGATCACTCCCGCGACGATAACGGCTTTGTCATGGGTAGCTTGACTTGGGCCCCTACGGCTTATACCTCAGGTACCCTGACTCTTGACCACCTCAAAACCAAGAGCTCTCCCAACAGCGGTGGCTATCCGCTGGATCGAGAGTACAGTCGTAGCAAGTTCTACGGTGAACCCGACTACAACTTCCATGATGTTGAACGGACCAGTATCAGCGGTAACTTCACCCACGATTTTGATAATGGTTTCGTCCTGCGTAGCAACCTACGGTACAGCGAGCTGACCGATGACTTTGCTTATCTCTACCTGAGTGGTACAGGAACTGGGACATTGCGTGATCGAGATGTTTTCGGTACAGACACCGAATCCGATCAGATCAACGGCAATCTGATGCTGCAGTACGACGCCCGTTTTGAAAATATCGACAGTAGTACCATGGTGGGCGTGGAGTACGGCGACTCATCGTCCGACGCGGTTTCCATATATCAACAAGGGGTTTCCGCGATTGATATTGCCAATCCGGTCTACAGTGGCGCCCCGAACGGATTGGTACCCTATCTTCACACCAAGCGGGACTACACCACTAAATCTGTATTCCTGCAGCAGAACTTTTCTTTCTACGAGCGCTTTATCGTCACGGCGGGCGTGCGTAATGACTCCATGGACCTTGCTGAAACCAACAAGCTCAACCAGGCGAGAACGTCGGATAGTTTTTCTGAAACATCGCTGCGAGGTGCGCTGACCTACATCGTTACCGATGAGGTTTCCACCTACGTCAGCATGGTGGAGTCCGTCTCACCACCCGAGATTGGTACTACTCCGAAGCGCGGTAAACAGTATGAGGTTGGTGTGAAATATTCCCCTCTGGGAATGAATGCATTGTTCTCTGCAGCTATTTACGACCTGACTCAGGAAGATGTCACTATCGCTGTAGTTGTGCCAGGCGGCGGTATTCAGCAGCAAAATGTTGGTGAGACAAATGTTCAGGGCCTCGATCTGGAGGCCAAGGCCGAATTGACCGATAACCTGAGCCTAGTCGGCGGCTATTCCTACATGAAGTCGGATGTCGTTCGTGGCACGCTGTGGGACGGTACGTCCCTCAAAGGCAATGCGTTCGAGGTAACACCTCAGCATTCCGCATCACTTTGGACCTACTACGATCTGCCAGGAACAGCCATGAGTGTTGGGCTTGGGGCTCGTTATGTCGGCTCCTACTACTTTGACCCGGCGAATACCGGCAAAAGCGAAGCAACCACGCTGTACGACGCCGCGTTCAACTACAACATCGCCAAAGGCACCGACCTGGCGCTTAACGTCAGCAACCTACTCGACGAGCAGCATGTGGTCGGCTCCGGTACCGCCAACTACTACAACCCTGGCCGCGAAGTCACTGCGAAGCTGAGCTACAACTGGTAAGCAGGTCGATCGTCGCCCGAGCGGTTTCGTGCCGCGCTGGCGATGCTCCGTGATTGCGCTCGGTCTCCTTTGAGATCGGGCAGCAAAGGGGAATGCCGCTAATGAAAAAGGCGCGAATCGCCAATCGATTCGCGCCTTTTTCAGTTTTCCGGGTACCGCAAACGGTGTGGTTTGCCAGCGTCAGCCAAAAACATGCACCGAGATAAGCTTGGAAATTTCCACGATCGCCGTCTTGCCGGTGAACTCGAACTTCACCTTGCCGAGTGACGAGAAGTGGATTTCCAGCTCCGAGTCCAGATCGAAGGTGCCGGAGGTTTCGATCGAATAGGCGACGATGTTCTTGTAGGGCAGCGAGGTGAAATCCTTCTTGCTGCCGGTAAGGCCCTGCACGTTTACCGCGATGATGCGCTTGTTGGTGAACACCACGCCGTCGCGCATGGACTTGTAAGAGTCGATGACCTGCTCATTTTCAAGCAGCAGGTCGCTGACGCGCTGGGCGTATTCGTCGTTCTGCTTGAGTTTGAAAAAGCCTTTGTTGTTGAAGTCGATCATCCGCGCATTTCTCCATGGGGGGCAGGTTCAAGTGGTTCCGCTTAGAAGACGGCCGCGGGGCGTTTTTGGCAAGCTGCAAGTGGGATCAATAACCCGTCGATCCAGGTCGGCTGGCGGCTGGTTGGTCGAGATCGCTTTATCGGCTTCGCTCGACCAGCCCGAGAATGATCGCCTGCAGCTCATCCTGGGCCTGCTCTTCGCTGATGTCGCCAGCGACGGCTGCATCCGAGAGCGAGTCGGCGGCGCCGAGCATGGCCCACATGCCGGCTGAGGACGTGCCTCTGGGGGCGCAGAAGGGCGCCAGAATCGCTGCACATTTTTCGATGAAGGCATGCTGGTACTGCTTCTTCACCGCTGCCAGCTCCGGGGAGCCGTTGAGTGCCGCCACCACATCGGATATCTCGCGCCCCTGGGTCAGTACGCAATTGACGTAGCTGGCGGCGATGACGCCACTCTTGTCCTGCAGGTTCGCGGCAGCGGCTTCGATGGCGGCATCGAAGATCCTGGTCTGGCGCTCGTCATAATCCTGATAGAGCGCCGCCAACAGCCCGTTGCGGGTGCCGAAGTGGTCGTACACCACCGGTTTGGTCACGCCAGCTGCTTCGGCCAGATTACCCAGCGTCAGGGCATCCGTGCCTTCATCCCCGATCAACTGCCAGGCCACTTGCAGAAGCTGGCGCGTGCGCTCCTCCCGTGGCAAGCGGCGACGTGGCGATACGGGGGGCTGGGAACTCATCGATACTCCGGGGCATTTCAGGATTGCTCGGCGAACAGCTTACGGCCAATCGCCTGCGCCGTCTCCAGATGCGCTTGCGGGAAACCGGGATCCGAGGCCAGCAGAAACTGCGATGAGGCGACCGGTGCGCCGCAGTAATCGAAGATGCCATGGTCGATCTGGGTTTGCATCGCCTGGTCATAGCCGTGACGGGTGAAGGTGCCTGCGTCGGCACCACCAATGGCCACCAGATGGACCTGCAGGCGCTGCAGCTTTTTCACCACCTTGCCGTTGTCGGCCTCTTCATAGGCCCAGCCGTTGGTGAACACGCGGTCGATCCAGCCCTTGAGAAGGGCAGGGAAGGACCACCAGTAAATCGGGTAGACCAGCACCAGCGCGTCGGCCCGCTCGAGCCGAGCATGTTCGGCGGCGACGTCTGCCGGTGCTGGCGCGTTTTTCTGGAACAGGGCGATATCCGCTTCGTTGAAGCGTGGGTCGAACCCTTCGGCTGCCAGATCGGCCAGTTCGGCCGAGTGCCTGGCTTCCATGCTGGCAAGCCCATCGGCGATACCGTTAGCGATCGCGTGGGTCAGGGAGTGGTTGTCCGGGTGTGCAACGACGATAAGGGCATGCATGGGTTAGCTCCAATAATGACTTCCTACTATTGGTAACTTACTTTTAGTAGGATGTCGAGAGGCGATGACTCTTGACGTGGTTAGCGCCGATGCACGCATTGCTTGAGAATCAGCTGCAGTTGGCCCGTATAATCGCCAGTAACTTTTTGTTTCAGAGGACGTGGTCAATGTCAGCTCATCGAGTAACCGGTCTGGCGCGTGCGATTGCCGCGGGTGTTCTGTCTTCCCTGCTGTTCGCCGGTGCTGTGCATGCTGACGATGCCGTGACCCTGACGCTGTACAACGGCCAGCACGAGGCCACCGGCAAAGCGGTGGCGGCTGCCTTCGAGAAAAAGACCGGCATCAAGGTGCTGATCCGCAAGGGCGGTGGCGGCCAGTTGGCCAACCAGATCGCCGAAGAGGGCGAGCGTTCGCCGGCAGATATCATCTACACCGAAGAAGCACCGCCGCTGATCAAGCTCGGCAGCCAGGGCCTGCTGGCCAAGGTGGATGACAGCACCCTGTCGCAGATCGACTCCAAGTTCTCCGATGACAACGGCAACTGGATCGGCATCACTTCGCGCGTGCGCGTGCTGGCCTATAACCCGGATCTGGTCACCGAGGCCGAACTGCCGAAAAGCGTGCTGGAAGTGGCCGACCCCGCGTGGGCCGGCAAGATCGCTTTCGTGCCGAGCAGCGGCGAGTTCCTTGGCCAGACGGCAGCGGTCATCCGCCTCGATGGTCGCGAGGCCGCCGAAGAGTGGCTGACCGGCCTCAAGGCCTTCGGCAGCACCTACACCAACAACGTCATCGCCATGAAGGCGGTGGAAAACGGTGAGGTCGGTGCTGCGCTGGTCAACAGCTACTACTGGACCGCATTGAAGAAAGAGAAGGGCGAGCTGAAATCCAGGCTGCACTATTTCGCCGATGGCGATGCCGGCGGCCTGTCGAGCGTGTCCGGCGCGGCCGTGGTCAAGGCCAGCAAGCACCCGAAAGAGGCCCAGCAGTTTCTCGCCTTCATGATCAGTGAGGAAGGCCAGCAGGCCGTGCTCACCCAGTCTGCCGAGTATCCGGTCAACCCCAAGGTGCAGGCCGATCCGCTGCTCAAGCCCTATGACCAGCTCAAGCCGCCGGCCATCACCGCCGCGCAGATCGGCCTGGCCGAGGACGCGCTGGAGCTGCAACGCGAAGTGGGAATGAACTGACCATGCAGCCCCAGGCGGTAACCCCCGAATTGCCGCTGCCCCCGGTAAACGTCACCACGCGGCGCCGCAAGGCACCACCGATCTGGCTGCAGCTTCCGATCCTGGCCTTGCTGTTGCTCGCCGCATTGCCGCTGTTCTTCGTGGTCGCCCGCGCCACGCAGGTCGGGCCGCACGAAGCCTTCGCGCTGCTCTGGCGGCCGTTCGTATTCGGCCTGCTGGCCAATACCCTGAAGCTGATGGTACTGGTGACCCTGGGCTGTGCGCTGCTTGGCCTGGCGCTGGCCTGGCTGGTGGAACGCAGCGATCTGCGCTGGCGTCAGCACTGGAACGTGCTGCTATGCCTGCCATTCGCCATTCCCTCGTTCGTCAGCGGCTTCACCTGGGTGTCTATCAGCCCCATGTTCGAAGGCCTGGGCGGCACGGTGCTGGTCATGGTGCTGTCGAAGTACCCGCTGATCTACTTGCCGGTGGTCGCGGTGCTGCGCAATCTCGACCCGGCCCTCGAAGAATCGGCGCGGATGCTCGGTTGCAGTCGCCGCCAGGTGTTCTGGCGGGTCACGCTGCCGCTGCTGCGCCCCGTGCTGATGGCCACCAGCCTGCTGGTCGCCGTGCATATGCTGGTCGAGTTCGGCGCGCCGTCGATCATGCGTTACCAGACCTTCACCACCGCCATCTATCAGCAGTTCGAACTGGAGTTCAGCGGCAGCAACGCGGCCATGTTGTCCGCGCTGCTGCTGGCGCTGTGCATGCTGTTGTTGTGGGGCGAGTTTCGCCTGCGCGGGCGCGGCTACGCGCGCACCGGCCAGGGCGTGGCACGCAGCGCCGCACGGCTGCGCCTGGGTCGCTGGAGTGTGCTGGCTCAGACGCTGCTGCTGGCGCTGGTAGCCATCGGCTGCGGTGTGCCGCTGGTGATGCTGGGGTTCTGGATCGTCGAGGGCAGCTCGGCCAGCTTCCCGGTGCTGGAAATCGCCGAGACGCTGTGGTCGTCGCTGACCTATTCCTTTGGTGGTGCCTTGCTCAGTTGCCTGCTGGCACTGCCGGTATGCCTGGTGGTCGTGCGCTACTACGGTCGCATGGCGACGCTGGCGGATCGTTTGCCGTACCTGCTGCACGCCTTGCCGGGCCTGGTGATCGCCTTGTCGCTGGTGTTCTTCGCCCTTGGCTACGTGCCTGCGCTTTATCAGACCAGCATCCTGCTGCTGGTGGCCTATGCGTTGTTGTTCATGCCCATGGCTCAGGGGCCGATCCGCGTGGCATTGGAAAAGGCTTCACCGCAGCTGGAAGAAGCCGCGCGCACCCTGGGGCATACGCCGATCGCCACCTTTCTGAGGGTCACCTTGCCAATCATCTCGCCCGCTATCGGCGCCGGGTTCGTACTGGTATTTCTCGACTGCATGAAAGAGCTGACCGCCACCCTGATCCTCGGCCCGACCGGTCTGGAGACCCTGGCGACCAAGGTCTGGTCGCACACCGGCAACCTGGAGTACGCCGGCGCCGCGCCTTATGCGGCGCTGATCGTGCTGGTGTCGGGGTTGCCGGTGTATCTGCTGACCACGCGGGCCTATCGGCGTACGTAGATATGGCGTGTAGGGGGCTGGGCGCCTAACCCGTCCACCGCAGCGACCCTTAACGCCCTCGCTTGCAAGGTGTATCGTGCGCAGCTCTCCAGCGTCCGCAGAGACGTATCCGATCAGACCTGATTAGCGTTATCGCAGTCCCGCTTCAGGAGCAGGCTTCATGAGTTTCACCCGTAGACAGGTGTTGGGCGGTTTGGTCGGTCTTGGCGTCGTTGGCCTGGGCGCTGGCGGCGCACGTTACTGGTTGGGGCGCCCGTTCGACCGCAAGACCCACGACTACGAGCTGATCGCCGCGCCCCACGATATCGAGCTGGTGCCCGGTCATGTCACGCCTGCCTGGACGTTCGGCGGCCAGGCACCCGGCGTCGAGTTGCGCTGCCGTCAGGGTGATGAGCTGCGTGTGCGCTTCATCAATCACCTGCCCGAGGCCACCACCATTCACTGGCACGGCATACGCCTGCCGCTGGAGATGGACGGTGTGCCCTATGTCTCTCAATTGCCTGTGCTGCCGGGCGAATACTTCGATTACCGTTTCGTTACCCCGGATGCCGGCAGCTACTGGTATCACCCTCACGAGTCGAGCGCCAAACAGCTGGGGCGCGGCCTGGTTGGCCCGCTGATCATCGAGGAGCGTGAGCCCACCGGTTTCCAGCACGAACGCACGTTGTGCCTGAAGAGCTGGCACGTGGACGAGCAGGGAGCATTCACCGAGTTCAGCGTACCCCGGGAGGCTGCCCGCGAGGGCACCCGTGGGCGCCTGTCGACCATCAATGGCACCTCGCTGCCCACCCTGGAGCTGCCGGCTGGACAGGTTGTACGCCTGCGGCTGATCAACGTCGACAGCACCGTCACCTACCGCCTCAACCTGCCCAAGGGCGAGGCTCGCATCTACGCACTGGACGGCAACCCCATCCAGCCGCGCCCGCTGGGCAAGGAATACTGGCTGGGGCCGGGCATGCGCATCGACCTGGCGCTCAAGGTGCCCGAAGTCGGCAGCGAAGAACTGTCGTTGCGCAACGGGCCGCTGCGCCTGGCCACCATCAAGTCCGTCGCCAGCAGTGAGCCCGCCGCCGAGTGGCCGCCCGCGCTGCCGCCAAATCCGGTGGCCGAACCGGATCTGCAGCGCGCCGAAACCCTGCGCTTCAACTTCGAGTGGGCAGCGTCACTGGCATCCCCGGCCGATGAAGCCGCAGGCCGCTACAAGTACTGGCAGATCAACGGCCAGGCCTGGGACATCAACGACAAGACCTGCGCCGATCGCCCCATCGCCAGCCTGAAGAAGGACGGTCACTACATTTTCGTGCTGCGCAACATGGCCCAGTACCAGCACCCGATCCACCTGCACGGGCTGATCTTCAAGGTGCTGGACTCCAATCGCCGCAAGATCGAGCCGTACTACACCGACACCTTCCTGCTCGGCAAGAACGAGACCGCGCGCATCGCCTTCGTGGCCGATAATCCTGGTGTATGGATGTTCCATTGCCACGTCATCGACCATATGGAAACCGGCCTGATGGCCGCCATCGAGATCGCCTGACGTGAGTGCCCTGACTTGAGAGCCCCGCTGATCATCGACCGCAGCCACGACGAGCGCTTCATGCGTGAAGCGCTGGAGCTGGCAGGAAAAGGCGCCGAGCTCGGCGAGGTGCCGGTCGGCGCTGTGCTGGTGCAGGATGGCGAGGTGATCGGCCGCGGCTTCAATTGCCCGATCTCCACCAACGACCCCAGCGCCCACGCCGAAATGGTCGCCATCCGCGCCGCCTCCCAGGCCGTCAGCAACTACCGTCTGCCTGGCAGCACCCTGTACGTGACCCTGGAGCCCTGCGCCATGTGCGCCGGCCTGATCGTCCACTCGCGGGTACAGCGCGTGGTGTTCGGGGCCAGCGAACCCCGCGCCGGCATGGCCGTGAGTCGCGGGCAGTTCTTCGACCAGGGCTTCCTCAACCACCGCGTGCTGGTCGAGGGCGGGGTGCTGGCGGAGGAGTGTGGGGCGGTGCTGAAGGCGTTTTTCAAGGCGCGGCGGGGATAGTCTGTTTAACGACGCTGGGCTATGTGGGCAGAGCTTCCTACACGCCGGTGACAATACTTCAGGAGCATTGAGATTGATCAAAGCAGGGATGTTTGTAGTAGCGGCACTGCTGGGCGCAACTGCCCAGGCGGCCGAGCGGCAGGTTTATCTGGTTGCGACGGTGCATCTGGACGGGTCCAACCTGGCCCAGAGCATCTTTCTGCACGAGCCGAAAATTACCGAGTTACAGGGCTGCCTCGATGCCGTGCGCAAGGGCCAGCGCGAGCGTGACTGGCAGCAGTATCACCATATCTTCCGGCGCGATGCGTTCAAGGGTTTCACCGGGCATATGCGTTATCGCTGCGCCTATAGCGATCTGCAGATCAGCGGTTGGTACGACGGGCCGCGCTACAACCAGCCCTACCTGATCACCGTCGATGATGATTCCGTGCTTGGCGTGACCCGGGCACCGAGTCAGGCGCAATGCTCCACGCAATTGCGGGCACTACCGGCGAAGAAGCAGGCGCAGAGTTTCTGTGCGATGGGTAACCAGAGCGTTACCTCGCGTTAGTGTGTGGCGTACCCGTAACTCAAGGTGGGTCGGGCTCCAAGTGTTCGGGCTATGGCAATGCCGTCAGGCCTCGGGTTGGCCGCGAATGATTGAGTTAACAAGTGCCGGAAGAGCGGCCACGCTAGGGATTTTGTGGTCTGCCTGAAGCTCGTGTTCGATGGCATCCCGGCCTTTTCCGGTTTCTACCTGTACGGTACTGATGCCAGCGGCCTGGCCACCAGCAATGTCGGTCAAACGATCGTCCCCGACGATAATTGTACTTGCCGCTGAAGACCCGAGATCGGAAAGAACGGAGGAAAAAAATGAAGCCGAGGGCTTGCCGCAAATAGTCGCTTTCGTGCCCGTCGCATATTCAAGTGCTGCAATATAAGCGCCGCTGTCCAGTTCGGGCCCATGCGGGGTAAGACTGTATGCATTCTTGTGCATCGCAATAAGCGTTGCGCCTGACCTTATGAGCTGGAATGCTCGGTTAATGGTGGTGATGTCAAAGCCGTCGGATACCCCGCCAACAATGATGTAGTCGGGGTTTTCTCTGTTCAACTGCGAGGAGGGGAAAAGCGGCCTGACAGCGCCCGGTATCAGCAGGTCTGTGTAGCTTGCTGCGGATGTAGATACCCACTGTGCTGCCGCTAGAGAGGATGTGTAGATATGGCTTGCTGTGATGTTGGTGAAGCCAAGACTCTGTAGTTCCTGTGCGATTACCTCGGGAGAACGTTCGCTAATGTTACTCAGTAGCTTGAATTTGAGGCCAAGTCTTTCTATGGCCAGCAGGGCTTCTTCGGCGCCTTCAATCGCTGTTCCTTGAAACGTAAGTGTTCCGTCTATATCGAGTAGAACGGCATCCAGCATGATTGATGTCGCCTTGACTACCAGGGGGATCTCCTCCCCCCAGCCCTGCACTGAGTTTTAGTCGTATCGCTTTCAGGCTCTGCTGGTCATGGGGCAGCGGAAAACGTCTTACGGTTTTCCACCGCGCATGAACGTCAGATCACCCTGAACCCATGGGTGCCATCCCGGCCGAGTTGTTCGACCAGGCCGAACTCCCAGTCCAGATAGCCCTGCATCGCCTCGCGCGGATTGTCCGTGCCCTCGTACGGGCGGCGATAGCGGTCGCTGCGCGGCACGGCCAGGTGCTGTTCGCCGGATTCGTCCGGCAGGCCGGCGGCGAACCAGGCAGCATTGCCGCCAGCCAGCAGGAACACCGGTTTGCCGGTCAGGGCCTGCAGTTCATCCACCACGAAGCGCGCCAGCAGGCTGCTGCCACAGGTGACTACGTAGCGTTCGGCCACCGGCAGGTTCTCCAGGGCCTGTGGCAGTTGTGCGCGGATGGCCCAGTGAGCCCCGGCGATGTGGCGTTTGACGTGGTTGGCGCTGGTGGTGAAGTCGATCACCACCGTATCGCCTGCTGCCAGCCAGCTTTGCAAAGTGTGCGGGCTTATTTCCTCCGGCTGCGGCAGAGCGGGCAGGGGGGCGATCCAGGCGCCGGTTTCGCTGAAGGCGCTCTGTGGCAGGTTGTCCAGCACGTGCACGTCCCAGCCCAACTGAGCCAGCCAGGAGGCGCTCATGTTGGCGCGCACGCCATCGTCGTCAGCGAGCACGATGCGCGCGCCACGTACGCTGGCGAAATGATCGGTTTCCTGAACCAGTTGGCCGCCCGGCGTGGAGCGCGCGCCGGGCAGGTGACCGGCTTCGTACTCTTCCGGCGTGCGCACGTCGAACAGATAGGTGGTACGCGCCGGTTGCGCCTGCCAGGCGCTCAGGTGCTCGAGTGTGGCGCGGCCGACGCCGGCCTTGTCGGCCACGACGCGGGCCGATCGTGCGGCCTGTTCATGGTTGTTGGTGCTGACCCCGCCGAAGCGCCGGCTCTGGCCATGCTCCAGTTGCTGGCCGGCCAGGGTCCAGCCGATGGTGCCGTTGCGTAGCGCGGCGACCGGGTTGGGCACGCCGGCATTCACCAGCGACTGGGTGCCGATGATGCTGCGGGTGCGCCCCGCGCAGTTGACGATGATTTGCGTGGCCGGATCAGGCGCCAGCTCGCGGGCGCGCAGCACCAGTTCGGCGCCCGGGACGCTGATCCCGGTAGGGATGCTCATGGTCTGGTATTCGTCGAAACGGCGGGCGTCGAGCACCACCACGTCGGCCTTGGCATCGAGCAGGGCCTGTACTTCTTCGGCCGCCAGCGAGGGCGTGTGGCGCTGGCTTTCCACCAGTTCGCCGAAGGCCTTGCTCGGTACGTTGACGTCACGGAACAGCTCGCCACCGGCGTTGCGCCAGCCGGCCAGCTGGCCTTCCAGCAGGGCCACGTCGCTGTAACCGAGTTGCAGCAGGCGCTCGGCGGCGACCCGGGCCAGGCCTTCGCCGTCGTCGTAGACGGTGATCGTGGTGTCGCGGCGCGGCACCCGGGCATGGATTTCCAGTTCGAGTTTGGAAAGCGGAATGTTGGCGGCGAACAGTGGGTGGTCTTCGGCGAAGGGCGCCTCTTCGCGCACGTCGATGAGGGCGACTTCCTGCTGTTGCAGCAGGGCGGTGCAGATATCGGCGAAAGAGCGGGTTACGACTTGGCTCATGGTTCAGGACTCGTGTTGGGCGGGCTGCCGTTGGGCAATGGAAGGCGGCGTGGAGTAGCCGGAGATGAACAGTTTTTCGCTGCCGTCCTCGCGGTACACGGCGCGATGCACCGCACCTATGTCGGCACCGTAGACGTGGATGCTGATCGACACGCGATCGTCGAACGCATTGCTGACCTGATGGATGTCGCCAATGCGCGGCGATACCGCTTCCACCTGGCCAGGCTCCAGGCGCACGGCATCACCATCGGCATGCAGGCTGCCGTCGGCCTGACGGCTGAAGCCCTGGGAAGCCTCGGCGCCGCGCAGCATGCCGATCAGCCCCCATACACGATGGTCGTGCACGGGCGTGCTTTGTCCCGGGCCCCAGACGAAGCTGACCACCGAGAAGCGTCGCGCCGGGTCGAGGTGCAGCAGGTACTGCTGGTAGCGCTCGCTGCTTGGCTGGGCCAGTTCGTTGGGCAGCCAGTCGTCATGACTGACCAATTGCTGCAGCAGCTCGCCACCGCGTTCGATCAGGGTGCCCTCGTCGGGCTCGCGGTTCAGCAGGTCCGAAAGGCTGGCAACGAAGACATTCAGGCGTTGTGGCGTTGCGGGATGACTCATGGCGGGAATCCGTAGCGGTTTGAAGCCTAAGGTAGCAATCCGCTATTGATTATAAAAATTCAATTTATTCATAAGCTAATATGCGTATTGAGTAATTTCAGGCGCGTCGTTCGGCTCGCTTCGCTCCGCTGCTCGCTTCACTCTTCGGGCATGCCGGGGCGATTTCCATGCTCATCGCCTGGCCAAAGCCCACGCTTGAGCCTGTTTCCTTGGTTTTGATTATTTTGCATATTAGGTTATTCCTAAAATGAATTTCATTTCCTGTTCGGCTATCTATAAATTTTATAAGAAATAGCCAGTAAAGACGTTTTAATTATAAGTGGGCGTTTGCAGCACCTTGGCTCCCGGACATGACTACGTGACAGGAATCGCGACATGAGCATTGAAATCATCGGCATGATCACCGCGGCGCCAGCGTCGGAAGTGGATCAGCCTCTGGGCGATGCGGTGGATCCGGCGTTCGTCGCCAGGTTCGCCCAGGCTCATGAAGCGGCGGGCTTCGACCGGGTGCTGGTTGGTTACTTTTCCAACGGCCCGGAGGGGGCGGTGGTCAGTTCCTTCGTGGCTGCCGCGACGCACAAGCTGGGCATCCTGCTGGCATACCGGCCCGGGATGATCGCACCGCCCCTGGCCGCGCGGCAGCTCGCCACGCTGGATCAGTTCAGCGCTGGTCGCCTGGCACTCAATGTGGTCAGCGGCGGTAATGACGAGGACCTGCAGCGAGACGGCGACTACCTCGATCATGCCCAGCGTTATGCCCGCACCAACGAATACCTGCGCGCGCTGAAGGCCGTCTGGACGGCCGATCAGCCGGTGGATTTCAGCGGCGACTTCTACCGCTTCCAGGGCGCCTCGCCCGCGGTGCGCTGTACGCAGCGGCCGCACATCCCGATCTATTTCAGCGGTGCGTCTGCTGCGGCAGTGCAGGTCGCGGCGCAGCATGCGGATACCTACATGTTGTGGGGCGAACCTCTGGCTTCGGTGGCCGAGCAGGTCGCCTGCGTCAGGACGGCAGCTACTGCATATGGCCGCACGCCGCGATTCTCGGTGTCGTTCCGGCCGATCGTCGCGGACACCGAGGAGGCTGCCTGGAAGCGTGCCGCCGAGATACTCGAGCAGGTTCGCGAGAACCGCGTTCGTCTGGGCTTGCCGCTTACCGAACACGCTCCCGAGAACGTCGGCTCCCAGCGTCTGCTGGCGGCGGCGGGGCAGGGGGAGGTGCTGGACAGTCGCTTGTGGATGGGCGTCGCGCGGCTGACCGGCGCGCGCTGGAACTCCACGTCGCTGGTCGGCACGCCGGAGCAGGTCGCCGCGGCGCTGGGCGAGTACTACAAGCTTGGCGTGTCCACGTTTCTGATTCGCGGTTTCGACCCGCTGGGCGATGCCATCACCTACGGGCAGGGGCTGATTCCCGCCATCCATGAACATATCGCCCGTCTGGGCAACCCAGCAGAGGAAACCTTGCAATGAAACTGTCCGCATTGTTGCGTACCGCGTTGGCTGGCGCGCTCCTGGCCGCGCCGGTGGTCCAGGCTGCCGAGCAGATCACCCTGCGCGTGGGAGACCAGAACTACTACAACGTCCGCGCTTCGGTGGAGGCGTCCGGGGTGCTCGAAGGCGCTCCCTACAAGGTCGACTGGAAACACTTCCAGTCCGCCGCGCCGGTCGCCGAAGGCCTGGATGCCGGTGCCCTGGACCTGGGGTTTCTTGGCGATTCGGGGTTTATCTTCCTGGCCGCCAAGGGCGCGCCGGTAAAGCTCATCGGCGTATCGCGGCAGAACCCGGATACCATCGCCCTGCTGGTACCCAAGGATTCGCCGGCCAAGACCATCGCTGACCTGAAAGGCAAGAAGGTCGCCTACTGGCCGGGAGCCTGGAGCCAGCAACTGACGTTGCGTGCGCTGGAGAAGGCCGGGCTGCCCCGCGACTACGTGCAGTTCGTCAAACTGATGCCCATCGACGCCGCCGCGGCACTGCCACAGGGCAGCATCGACGCCTTCCCGGTGTGGGAGCCCTACATTTCCCAGCAGATCGTGTTTTCCGGCGCCAAACCGATCATCACCGCCCGCGACCTGATGCCGGGGCTGTCGAGCATCGCTGCCAATGCCGCTACCCTGGATGAGAAACGCGCGGCCATCAGCGACTTCCTCGGCCGTCTGCAGAAGGCCCGCGCCTGGGTCGATGCGAACAAGGAAACCTACGCCGACCTGTGGGCGAAGAAAGCCAATCTCGATCAGGCGGTATCGCGCCACTGGATCGGCCAGGCCAACATGAGCGTCGGGCCGGTGGATGAACAGGCTGCCCGTGACTATCAGGACACCGCCGACTTCCTCGTCGAAACCGGCGCGCTGCCAGAGGCATTCGACACCAGAGCGGTCATCGACACCTCGTTCGGCAACGCCTTCAAGTAAGACGGGTCTGTCCCCGTACCACGCAACGACTGTCTTTCGAGCCTGTGAGCGTTCCAACGCAGCAGCTCCCGCGCATCACCGCCACTGGAGCTTTCTGCATGTCCCGTTTTCGTTTTACCACCGTTTCTCTGCTGGCCGCACTGTCGTTCAGCAGCCTGTTGCAGGCCGCCGAGCCCGTCACTATCCGCCTGGGCGACGTGAAGGGCGATCGCTACGCCTCGCTGCGTGCCTCGGGTGAGCTGGAAAACCTCGCTTACAAGGTCGAGCTGACGCCGTTCGCCGCAGGCGCTCCGGTGCTGGAGGCGCTGAATGCCAATGCCCTGGATGTCGGCTTTACCGGCGATATCCCGTTCCTCTTCGTGCATGCTGCCGGCGCCCAGTTGAAGGCCGTTGGCGCCTGGCGTTACAACACCGAGACCGTGGCGCTGGTAGTGCCGAAGGACTCGGGCGCGCAAGGCGTGGCGGATCTCAAGGGCAAGCGCATTGCCGTCAATCGCGGCGGCTGGGGGCATTTTCTGGCGCTCGGCCTGCTGGAGAAGAACGGCCTGACCGACAAGGACGTGACCTTCTCCTTCCTCGGCCCGGTCGATGGTCGTGCCGCCCTGGTGCGTGGTTCGGTTGACGCCTGGGTGCCGTGGGAGCCCTACACCTCCAATGCCATCCTCATCGATGGTGCGCGAGTGATCGCTGACGGGCGTGGCATCATGAGTGGCTACTCCTATGCCCTGGCCAGCGACAAGGCCCTGGCCGACGCCGACAAGAAAGTCGCCATCGGCGATCTGCTGGTTCGCCTGGCCAAGGCTCAGCAGTGGGCGCTCGCCCATCCACAGCAGATGGCCGACGCCCTCTCCGAAGACCTCAACATTCCCCAGAACGTCGCCCGTCGCTGGGTTGAGGAAGCACGCATCCAGCCCGCGGCATTGGACGAGGAAGTTGCCACCAGCCTGCAGAACGCCGCGGACTTCTTCCACCGCCACGGCGTGTTACCGAAAAAGCTCGATGTACAGCAGGCGTTCGATTTCAGCCTGGCAGGAGACGTGCGCAAGGCGATTGCGGAGGATCAGTCGCAGGCCGCACGCTGACAGCGATATCGCCCGCAAGCGGGCGGGGCTAATCCAGTGATCCCAATCGTAGGAGCTGGCTTGCCAGCGATGCGATCCGGCAGGCGATATTGTCCGCAAGCGGGCTCCTACGGACTGGTGGTGATCCGGTGATGCCAATTGTAGGAGCTGGCTTGCCAGCGATGCGATCCGGCAGGCGCTATCGCCCGCGAGCGGGCTCCCACGGACCGTGGCTAATCCGGTGATCCCAATCGTAGGAGCTGGCTTGCCAGCGATGCGATCCGGCAGGCGATATTGTCCGCAAGCGGGCTCCTACGGACTGGTGGTGATCCGGTGATGCCAATTGTAGGAGCTGGCTTGCCAGCGATGCGATCCGGCAGGCGCTATCGCCCGCGAGCGGGCTCCTACAACCAGAGTTTGCTGGCGATCAGCGCTGGTCTTCGAGCCAGACGGCGTCCCAGAGGGGGTAGTCGGCTAGATGGCGAACCAGTCCTGCGCGCAAGGGGTTGGCGACTATGTAGCGGGCTGTTGGCAACAGCGCATCCGCGTGGCGCAGGGCATGGTCGTGGAAGCCTTTCTGCCAGAGCCGGCCGCTACGGCCACGGTAGTTATTGATGCTGATGGCGCTACGCGACTTCAATTGCCGCATCAGCTTTTCCAGTGGCATGTTTTCCAGTTGAATCAGCCAGTGCAGGTGGTCGGGCATGATCACCCAGGCCAACGAGCGCAGATGCATGCCATCGTGTAGTCGACGCATCTCCGCCACGAGGAGGCGAGCGAGTTGCCAGTCACGGAAGATGGGTAGTCGATTCAAGGTGACTGCAGTCAGCAGATAAATACGCCCGTGCTCGGAAACGCGCCCCGAACGCAAAGCATGCCCTCGGCGGGCAAAGTGGCTGGAATCCATTCCCGTGCCTCTCCGTATCTAAAACAATCTTCATCATCACACCGCGGGAGCGGGCTCCTACGGACCGTGGCTAATCCAGTGATGCCAATTGTAGGAGCTGGCTTGCCAGCGATGCGATCCAGCAGGCGATATCGCCCGCGAGCGGGCTCCTACGGACTGGAGCTGATCCAGTGGTTCCCATTGTAGGAGCTGGCTTGCCAGCGATGCGATTCGGCAGACGCTATCGCCCGCAAGCGGGCTCCTACGGACTGGAGCTGATCCAGTGGTTCCCATTGTAGGAGCTGGCTTGCCAGCGATGCGATTCGGCAGACGCTATCGCCCGCAAGCGGGCTCCTACGGACCGTGGCTAATCCAGTGATGCCAACTGTAGGAGCTGGCTTGCCAGCGATGCGATCTGGCAAACGCTATCGCCCGCAAGCGGGCTCCTACGGACTGGTGGTGATCTGGCGATCCCAATTGTAGGAGCTGACTTGCCAGCGATGCGATCCGGCAAACGCTATCGCCCGCGAGCATTTCTCTACGGACAATGGATCACCTTGCTCCGGCCGGCGAACCGATCTGACGACTGCAGTGGTCTGGAGGAGGAACCCTTCACGACAGCGCGCTAAAGCGGCGTCTTGTCCTGCTGTTCGGGGTGGTCCTTGGAGACGCCGGGGACGTGCAGGCCGCTTTCGGCGACCTGGCTGCCTTCCAGTTGCGGCTGGGTCACCCAGGTGAGGATGTCGTAGTAGCGGCGGATGTTGCGCACGAAATGCACCGGCTCACCGCCGCGGGCGTAGCCGTAGCGGGTCTTGCTGTACCACTGCTTCTGCGACAGGCGCGGCAGGATCTTCTGTACGTCGAGCCACTTGTTGGGGTCCATGCCCTCGGCTTCGGTCAGCTTGCGGGCGTCTTCCAGATGGCCACCGCCGATGTTGTAGGAGGCGAGGGCGAACCAGGTGCGATCCGGTTCGGGGATGCTGTCCGGCAACTGTTCCTTGACGTGCACCAGGTACTTGGCGCCGCCCTGAATGCTCTGCTGCGGGTTGAGACGGTCGGACACACCCATCGCCTGGGCGGTGCGCAGGGTCAGCATCATCAGCCCGCGCACGCCCGTCTTGGAGGTGGCGCCGGGCTGCCAGAGCGATTCCTGATAGCCCACGGCGGCGAGCATGCGCCAGTCCAGGCCGTTTTCCTGGGCGGCTTTGCGGAAGTGTTTCTCATAACGCGGCAGGCGTTGCTGCAGATGCTGGGCGAAGGTGTAGGCGCCGACGTAGCCGAGTACATCGACGTGGCCGTAGTAGCGCTCCTTCAGACGTTGCAGGCTGCCGTTGTCCTGAGAGCGGCGCAGAAAACCGTCGACCTGATCGAGCAGGCTGGTGTCTTCGCCCTGGGCCACGGCCCAGCCCAGATTGCGCGAGTCGCCGAGGTCGAAGCCAACGCGTACGTTGGGGAAATACACCTGGTTCATGGCCAGCTCGTTGGAGTCGACCAGGGTCAGGTCGATCTGCCCTTCATCGACCATACGCAGCAGGTCGACCACTTCCACATCGGCCGACTCCTCGTACTGCAGGTCCGGCTCCTCGATCTTCAATGCAGCCAGCTGTTCGGCATGACTGCTGCCCTTGAGCACCAGGATTTTCTTGCCGAGCAGATCCGCAGGGCGGCTCGGGCGGCGTTGGCCGTTGCGGTAGACGATCTGCGGAGTCACTTCCAGATAGGGCACGGAGAAGCGTGCGCTTTGCTGGCGCCCCTGGCTTTCCACCAGACCGGCGGCCGCGAGCACCGGCCCGTTGGGCTGGCCGAGGCGGGAAAACAGGTCATCGAGGTTGTCGGCGGTCTGGATTTCCAGCTTCACGTCGAGATCGTCGGCGAAGCGCTTGACCAGTTCGTACTCGAAGCCGGTTTCACCGTTGCGATCCTGGAAGTAGGTAGCCGGGCTGTTGCGGGTTATCACGCGCAGCACGCCTTCCTCCTTGATACGCTCAAGGCTGCTGGGAGGTTCCGCGCAGCCGCTGAGCATCAGGAGTAATCCGATCGCCGAGAGCCAACCGGCGTAGCGCTTGCCAATCAGGTAGGAGGAGGGCATCGGGGCAGTATACGCCAACGTCGTGCCGTTCCATATCTGGACAGCACCGCTTCGCTCTGCTAGGCAAATGCGCTTTTTTCGGCTTATGTGGCTCGCCACGTGCCGATGACCGCAGGGCGCGAGCGGGCGTGCCGCAGACGACGCTTTAGGCTAGAATATGCGGCCTCAAAGTACACCCCCTTCCCAGAGGCTGTCCCCGATGTTGATCCTGCGCGGCGCTCCCGCCCTTTCTGCTTTTCGTCACGGTAAATTGCTCGAGCAACTGACCGGCAAGGTTCCTGCTGTGACCGGCCTTTACGCCGAGTTCGCACACTTTGCCGATGTCGACGGTGCGTTGAGTGCCGATGAAGAGCAAGTGCTGGCCCGTTTGCTGAAGTACGGCCCGAGTGTGCCGGTGCAGGAGCCCAGTGGTCGTCTGCTGCTGACCATCCCGCGTTTCGGCACCATTTCGCCCTGGTCGAGCAAGGCCAGCGACATCGCCCGCAACTGCGGCCTTGGCAAGATTCGCCGCCTGGAGCGGGGCATCGCCTATTACGTGTCGGGTGAGTTGAGCGAAGCCGATGTGCAGCAGGCGGCCGCCCTCCTGCATGACCGCATGACCCAACTGGTGCTGAGCAACCTGCAGGACGCCGCCAAGCTGTTCAGCCATGCCGAGCCCAAGCCGCTGACCGCCGTGGATATCCTCGGTGGCGGCCGCGCCGCACTGGAAAAGGCCAACACCGACCTGGGCCTGGCCCTGGCCGAAGACGAGATCGATTATCTGGTCAGCGCCTTCCAGGGCCTGAAGCGCAACCCGCACGACATCGAACTGATGATGTTCGCCCAGGCCAACTCCGAGCACTGCCGCCACAAGATCTTCAATGCCAGTTGGGACATCGACGGCGAAAGCCAGGAGAAATCCCTGTTCGGCATGATCAAGAACACCTACCAGATGCACAGCGAAAACGTGCTGTCCGCTTACAAGGACAACGCATCGGTCATCGTCGGCCACACCGCCGGGCGTTTCTTCCCCAATCCTGAAACCCGCCAGTACGGCGCGGTGCAGGAGCCGGTGCATATCCTGATGAAGGTGGAAACCCACAACCACCCGACGGCCATCTCGCCGTTCTCGGGGGCTTCCACCGGTTCCGGCGGCGAGATTCGCGACGAGGGCGCCACCGGCCGCGGCGCCAAGCCGAAAGCCGGTCTGACCGGTTTCACCGTCTCCAACCTGAATATCCCCGGCTTCGAGCAGCCGTGGGAGCAGGCCTACGGCAAGCCCGAGCGCATCGTCACGCCGCTGGACATCATGATCGAAGGCCCACTGGGTGGCGCCGCGTTCAACAACGAATTCGGTCGTCCGGCGCTGACTGGCTATTTCCGTACCTTCGAACAGTCGATCAGCACTCCCCATGGCGACGAAGTGCGCGGTTATCACAAGCCGATCATGCTTGCCGGTGGCATGGGCAACATCCGTGAAGATCACGTGCAGAAAGCCGAGATCACCGTTGGCGCCAAGCTGATCGTGCTCGGCGGCCCGGCAATGCTGATCGGTCTGGGCGGCGGCGCCGCTTCGTCGGTCGCCACCGGCGCCAGCTCGGCCGATCTGGATTTCGCCTCGGTACAGCGCGAGAACCCGGAAATGGAACGCCGCTGCCAGGAGGTCATCGACCGCTGCTGGCAACTGGGCGACCAGAACCCCATCGCCTTCATCCATGACGTTGGCGCCGGTGGTATCTCCAACGCCTTCCCGGAGCTGGTCAACGATGGTGGCCGCGGTGGCCGCTTCGAACTGCGCAACGTGCCCAACGACGAGCCGGGCATGGCCCCGCACGAGATCTGGAGCAACGAGTCCCAGGAACGTTATGTACTGGCCGTCAGCGCCGTCGATTTCGAGCGTTTCCAGGCCATCTGCGAGCGCGAGCGCTGCCCGTTCGCGGTAGTCGGTGAAGCGACCGAAGAGCCGCAACTGACCGTAACCGACAGCCATTTCGGCAACACGCCGGTGGACATGCCGCTGGAAGTGCTGCTCGGCAAGCCGCCGCGCATGCACCGTTCGGTAACCCGTGAGGCCGAGCTGGGCGATGACTTCGATCCTAGCACCCTGGACATCACCGAAGCCGCCGAGCGCGTATTGCGCCACCCGGCCGTGGCCAGCAAGAGCTTCCTGATCACCATCGGCGACCGCACCATCACTGGCCTGGTCGCCCGAGATCAGATGGTCGGTCCGTGGCAGGTTCCGGTGGCCGACGTCGCCGTCACCGCTACCAGTTTCGACGTCTATACCGGTGAAGCCATGGCCATGGGCGAGCGCACCCCGCTGGCACTGCTCGACGCCCCGGCGTCCGGGCGCATGGCGATCGGTGAGACCCTGACCAACATCGCCGCTTCGCGCATCGAGAAACTCTCGGACATCAAACTGTCGGCCAACTGGATGTCCGCCGCGGGTCACCCGGGCGAAGACGCACGTCTGTACGACACGGTGAAAGCCGTCGGTATGGAGCTGTGCCCGGAGCTGGGCCTGACCATTCCGGTGGGCAAGGACTCGATGTCGATGAAGACCAAGTGGAGCGAGGAGGGCGCGGAGAAGAGCGTGACCTCGCCACTGTCGCTGATCGTTACCGGTTTCGCGCCGGTCGCCGATGTGCGCAAGACCCTGACTCCCGAGCTGCGCATGGACAAGGGCGAGACCGATCTGATCCTGATCGACCTTGGCCGTGGTCAGAACCGCATGGGCGCTTCGATCCTCGCCCAGGTGTACAGCAAGCTGGGCCGTCAGGCGCCGGACGTCGACGACGCCGAAGACCTCAAGGCGTTCTTCGCGGTGATCCAGGGCCTCAACGCCGACGGTCACCTGCTGGCCTACCATGACCGTTCCGACGGCGGCCTGCTGGTCAGTGCGCTGGAAATGGCCTTCGCCGGTCACTGCGGCCTGAACCTGCAGCTCGACGGCCTTGCCGAGGGCAGCGAGGAACTGGCGGCCATCCTGTTCAACGAAGAACTCGGTGCGCTGATCCAGGTTCGCCAGGACGCTACCCCGGACGTGCTGGCGCAGTTCAGCGCTGCCGGCCTTGGCGACTGCGTCGCGGTGATCGGCCAGCCGGTCAACAACGGCGATGTGGCCATCAGTTTCAACGACCAGCCGGTGTTCACCGGCCAGCGTCGCCTGCTGCAGCGTCAGTGGGCCGAGACCAGCCATCGCATTCAGCGTCTGCGTGACAACGTCGACTGCGCGGATCAGGAGTTCGATGCGCTGCTGGAAGAAGACAACCCTGGGCTGAGCGTCAAGCTCGGCTTCGACGTCAACGACAACATCGCTGCGCCTTACATCAAGAAGGACGTACGTCCGCAGGTTGCCGTGCTGCGTGAGCAGGGTGTCAACGGTCAGGTGGAAATGGCCGCGGCCTTCGACCGCGCCGGTTTCGCCGCGTTGGACGTGCACATGAGCGATATCCTCGCCGGGCGTGTCGACCTGAACGACTTCAAGGGCCTGGTCGCCTGTGGTGGTTTCTCCTACGGCGACGTACTCGGCGCCGGTGAAGGCTGGGCCAAGTCGGCACTGTTCAACGCCCGTGCCCGCGATGCCTTCCAGGGCTTCTTCGAGCGCAAGGACAGCTTCACCCTTGGTGTGTGCAACGGTTGCCAGATGCTCTCCAACCTGCACGAGCTGATCCCGGGTAGCGAGTTCTGGCCGCACTTCGTGCGTAACCGCTCCGAGCAGTTCGAAGCCCGCGTGGCCATGGTTCAGGTGCAGGAGTCGGCGTCGATCTTCCTGCGTGGTATGGCCGGTTCGCGCATGCCGATCGCCATCGCCCACGGTGAAGGTCATGCCGAGTTCGAAAGCGAAGAGGCACTGCTGGAGGCCGACCTGTCCGGCACCATCGCACTGCGTTTCGTCGACAACCACGGCAAGGTCACCGAGAGCTACCCGGCCAACCCCAACGGTTCGCCGCGCGGGATTACCGGCCTGACCAGCCGCGATGGCCGCGTGACCATCATGATGCCGCACCCGGAGCGCGTGTTCCGCGCCGTGCAGAACTCCTGGCGCCCGGACGAGTGGCAGGAAGATGGCGGCTGGCTGCGCATGTTCCGCAATGCGCGGGTGTGGGTCGACTGATCCGCAGTCGGTGACAAGAAAAACGCCAGGCATTGCCTGGCGTTTTTCGTTTCAACGTTACGGCTAAGGCTGCACCTGCAGGGTGGGGAGGCCGTTCCGGCTTGGGCAATCACAAGGTTTTCGTCGCGCCGTAACCCATCATCGCTGCAACGCACAATGTCGTCAGGTGAAGTGTGCGACGCATAGCCCAATCCCATTACAACGTCTTTCCGGTCGGGAACGGCGCCTTGTGGGGCGAGTCTGAATATATCAGCAGTGTCGGCTACGTCACGAACCCGGTACGGCAATGTGCCATCATTCTGTGGCATGATTAGCTCATTGTTTTCAGCGACTTGCAGCGGAGTAGTTGATGTACAAATTTTGTTTCTACGTTCCGGAAAGTCATCTGGAAAGCGTCAAGTCCGCCGTATTCTCGGCTGGCGGTGGGCGTGTCGGCGACTATGAACAGTGCTGTTGGCAAACCCTGGGCCGCGGGCAGTTTCGTCCGCTGGAAGGCAGCGCGCCGTTCATTGGCCAAAGCGGTGAGCTGGCAACCCTCGCCGAATGGAAGGTCGAGCTGGTGGTGGCCGATGAGCTGATCCACAACGCAGTCAAGGCCATGAAGAAAAGCCATCCCTACGAAATGCCCGCCTTCGAAGTGTGGCGTCTCTCTGATTTGACGTTCTAGATTCCATAAAAAAGGCCCCGCAACACCAGATGTTGCGGGGCCTTTTCCGTTTTCGCTTACTTCAGGTTCTGCTTGAGCGCTTCGCCGGCCTGCTGTACTGCCAGGCGCACGGTCGGCACCTGGCTCAGTGCATTGAGCAGGCCATAGTCATGGATCATGCCGTTGTAGCGAACGGCGGTGACGGTGACGCCGGCAGCGTTGAGGTTGCGAGCGTAGGCTTCACCCTCGTCACGCAGCACATCGAGCTCGGCTGTCTGCACCAGAGCTGGCGGCAGGCCTTGCAGTTGCTGCCTGGTCGCGCGCAGAGGCGAGGCGTAGATTTCCGCGCGCTGCTTGGCATCGGTTGTGTAGTTGTCCCAGAACCACTTCATCATGTTGCGGGTCAGGAAGTGCCCCTCGGCGAATTGCCGATAGGACGGCGTATCGAAATTCGCATCGGTGACCGGCCACAGCAGAGCCTGGAATTTCAGCTTCGGTGTGCCCTTGTCCTTGGCCATCAGCGCAACCACGGCTGCCATGTTGCCGCCCACGCTATTGCCGGCCACGGCCAGCCGCTTGCCATCCACCTCGATCTGCTGACCATGCTCGGCTACCCAGCGTGTCGCGGCATACGCCTGATTGATCGCTGTCGGGTAATGCGCTTCGGGAGACGGCGTGTAGTCAACGTAGATCGCAGCGGCGCCGGAGTGGTTGACCAGGTCGCGGATCAACCGCTCATGGGTTGGGTAATCGCCCAGCACCCAGCCGCCACCATGTAAGAACATGAAGCCGGGCAACGTGCCTTTGACACCCGCCGGACGAACCACCGTGAGGTTGATGGTCTGGCCGTCGACAGTGATCGCCTTGTGGCTGACGTCCGCTGCCGGCAGCTTGGCGCCAGCCTGCGCGCCGCTTAGCACGGCGCGAGCATCCTTGGGCGCAAGGGTTTCAAGTGGTTGTCCGCCGCCTGCGGCGAGAGCGTTGAGGAACCCCTGCGTTTGCTGCTCGACGGCGGGGCTTTCTGCAGCGAATGCATGGCCGATGGACAGAGCGAGTGCGGCACTGGCGAAGACTTTGGTGAGTGTCATGAGCGCGTTCCTTTGAGGCGAGTGAGTTCAGGTGAGGGTCAAGCGCACGGCGATGTGACGACGGGTGAAGCTTTGGGCTGCATGGCTGTGATGCTGTCTTGGTAAAATGCTTTGCGCGCAAAGTAATTTGCTGGCAGTGAATTTAGTGCTATTTAATTTTGTGCGCAATATAAATTTTGATGGTCGTGTCGCCGAGCGTCATAGCCGACGTGGGAGGCCGCTAGACAGGTGCGAGTGGCGAAGTGCTCATGGCAGGAGCAGCCCTTCTTGCAGGGCGCAGTAGCGAGGATGGACGAGGGTGAAGCGGCGAGTTCGCTCGCCGCACATGCCAGGGGTTGGCAAGCGGTTTCGATGAGTCAGAAGGCCCTGTAGAGCGCGCTGGTCACTTCACCGCGCTCCAGGGCTGGCTGCAACGCTACTCCGTCGCGACCAATTCCTGCGCAGGTTCCCGCTCCGGCCGACGCTGGATGCTGCCGCAGGCGATCAGGCCGACTTCGAACAGTAGCCACATCGGCACCGCCAGCATGGTTTGCGAGAATACGTCTGGCGGGGTCAGCAGCATGCCGACCACGAAGCAGCCGACGATCACGTAGGGTCGGCTACGGCGCAGCGTGTCGACATCCGTCAGCCCGGCCCAGACGATGATGAAGGTTGCCACGGGAATTTCGAAGGCCAGCCCGAATGCCAGAAACAGGGCGAGGATGAAATCCAGATACAGGGCGATGTCGGTCATCATCTCCACGCCATCCGGCGTGACGCTGGCGAAGAAGCCGAACATCATCGGGAACACCGCGAAGAACGCGAAGGCCATGCCTGCATAGAACAACAGAATGCTCGAGACCAGCAGGGGCACTGCGATGCGCCGCTCGCGGCGATACAGCCCCGGTGCCACGAACCCCCACGCCTGATGCAGCAGTACCGGCATGGAGAGGAACACGGCGACCATCATGGTCAGCTTGAATGGCGCCAGGAAAGGCGACGTCACGCTGGTTGCGATCATGCTCGCGCCTTCGGGCAGGTAGCGGCGCAGCGGTTCGGATATCAGTGTGTAAAGGGTCTGCGCGAAGGGGAACAGGCCGAGGAAGGCCAGCAGAATCACCAGCAGGCAGCGCACCAGCCGCTTGCGCAGTTCGCCTAGGTGAGCGGTCAATGGCATGCTGCTCATGCGCTGCCCTCCGATTTGCCTACGGCTGGTTGCGGCTCCTGCAGGTTGATGCCGCGACGCAGTTCCTGCTCCAGTTGCCGCAACGGCGCGGCGTCCAGCTCCTTGCTCACGGCCTGGGCATCGAGTTCACGTTCTACCTGATCACGCAGCATGCCCATCGCCCGTTTTGCCTGGCCAAGGCCGCGCCCCAGGGTGCGGGCTGCGACCGGCAGGCGTTCCGGGCCGAGCACCAGCAGTGCCACCACGCTAACCAGCAGCAGTTCGGTGAAGCCTATTTCGAACATCAGGCCTGGCGATCCGTGTGGGTGTGGGACTGTTGAGCGGTTCCCGACAGCGGTGCCTGC
Organism: Pseudomonas sp. MEJ086; assembly: GCF_030209025.1. Lineage (NCBI taxonomy): Bacteria > Pseudomonadati > Pseudomonadota > Gammaproteobacteria > Pseudomonadales > Pseudomonadaceae > Pseudomonas > Pseudomonas sp. MEJ086. The sequence goes on along the minus strand of NZ_JARVSV010000029.1, from coordinate 59,575 downwards.
TGCTGGACCTGTGCCGGCGACTCGTCCGCTTCGCTGTTGCTGGCCATGGATTTGCGGAAACCCTGGATGGTTTCACCGAGATCGCCACCCAGCGTCTTGAGGCGTTTGCTGCCGAACAACAGAAACACGATCAACAGCACGATGACCAGTTGCCAGATACCGATGCCGCCCATGAAAACTCTCCAACGCTATGAAATTGAAGGGCTAATCTGCCTGGGCTTTGTGACGCTACGGTGACGCGTCGATGACGAAAAAAGGTGGCTGCCACCTCTCTGCAACATTCAGCCTGTTGACTGTCGGCTCTTGGTTCGAGGGGTGAGCGATGGGTGGCAGGCGGCAGCACGGAGCAGCGTTATTGATGGTGCTGGTGGCCTTGGCCATGCTCGCCGGTGGGCTGGCGTGGATGGTGCAGCAAGGGCGGCAACAGGTCGATGCGGTGCGCCTGCAACAGCAGCGAATCCAGGCGCGAGCCATGGAGGTCGCCGGCCTGGCGTTCGCCGAACAGGCACTCAGGGATCCTGCCTGGCGGCAGAGCCCGTTGTTCTGGCAAGCCCTGCGCGGGCAGCCGTTGCGTTACGACTTCGCCGGCGGTGCGGCGACCTTGCGCATTCGTGATCTGCACAGCTGCTTCAACGTCAATGCGCTGGCCGGACAGGAGGCCGAACGGGCCGAGCGTCAGCTGCAATACCTGCTCGGTGACGACCTGGCCGCCGAACAACTGGTGCATGCCCTGGCGGACTGGATCGACAGCGACGGCCAGAGCCGCCTGCACGGTGCCGAAAGCGATCAGTACCTGCGCCAGACGCCGCCGCGGCTCGCTGCCAATCAGCCCATGGTGGACATGAGCGAACTGAACCTGCTGCTCACGCCGCAACCTGGTCGACAACTGCGTTATCCGCAACTCTGTGCGCTGCCGCAGACATCGGGCTGGCGCTTGAATGCCAATGCCCTGAGCCTGGAGCATTTGCCCCTGCTCGATGCGCTCTACGAGGGTGAGTTCGCACGTTCGCTGCTGACCCGCATCATCACCGGCCGACCAGCCAACGGTTACCCGGATGTGGCCGCCTTGCGCGAGGCATTGGGAGCCGTGGACGACCTGGCGTTCGAGCGCCTCAGTGAGGGCTTGCTGCTCAACAGCGGTGATTTCATGCTGCAGCTAGAGTTCGAGCAGGATGACCGGCTGATCAGCAGCCAGTTTCAGGTGCAGGCTCAGGGTGTGGTGCGCTGGCATGCGCAGGTGCCGGTGCAGCGGGTGCAGGTGATCAGCCGCGAACCCTTGCCATTTGCCTTGTAGCGCAAGTCGCCTAGCCGTGCAGGAGCCCGCTTGCGGGCGATGCGGTCGTGCTCATCCTGCGGATGGGCATGCCGTTGCCATCGATCGCGGCCTGCGCACCGGGTATTCAGATGAATTGACGGCACGTCCGCGGATCGCCGGCAAGCCGGCTCCTACAAGATCGGTGTGCCTGCAAGCTGGGCGCCCGGCACTGCATTCGTAGGAGCCCGCTTGCGGGCGATGCGATCTTGCTCATCCAGCGGATGGCATGCCGTTGTCAGCAATCGCAGGCTACGAAGTGGTTATTCAGATGAATTGACGGTACGTCCGCGGATCGCCGGCAAGCCGGCTCCTACAGGATCGGTGTGCCTGCAAGCTGGTCGTCCGGCACTGCATCCGTAGGAGCGTCGCCCCCGGCGCGAATGCGCTGGTAGCCAGCTCTGACGATACGTGGTGATCTAATCCGTAGGAGCCCGCTTGCGGGCGATGCGGTCTTGCTCATCCAGCGGATGGCATGCCGTTGTCAGCAATCGCAGGCTACAAAGTGGCTGTTCAGATGAATTGACGGTACGCCCGCGGATCGCCGGCAAGCCGGCTCCTACAGGATCGGTGTGCCTGCAAGCTGGTCTTCCGGCACTGCATTCGTAGGAGCCCGCTTGCGGGCGATGCGGTCGTGTTCATCCAGCGGATGGCATGCCGTTGTCATTGATCGCGGCCTGCGCACCGGGTATTCAGATGAATTGACGGTACGTCCGCGGATCGCCGGCAAGCCGGCTCCTACAGGATCGGTGTACCTGCAAGATGGTCGTCCGGCACTGCATTCGTAGGAGCGTCGCCCCCGGCGCGAATGCGCTGTTAGCCAGCTCTGACGATACGTGGTGATCTAACCCGTAGGAGCCCGCTTGCGGGCGATGCGGTCCTGCTCACCCAGCGGATGGCATGCCGTTGTCAGCAATCGCAGGCTACGCACCGGGTGCTTTGGTAGCCGGTGTCGAGCGTGGCGATACACGGAAAGAAGGGCCTGGATGTCGCGGTGCTCGATCCAGGCTAAGAGATACGGCGCGAGATGACCCCGTGCCGCGTGGGCAGGTCAGACGCCGATTTCGCCGCCGTCGTTGCGCTGGATCACCACCGTGGAGGCGCGTGGGCGGACGCTGGTGCCGGCTGGCGTTTCGTCCGTGGCGACGTCGGTGGATGGCCAGTTACCCGGGTGCTGGATGTTGACGAAGATGGTCTTGTTGTCCGGCGTGAAGGCGATGCCGGTCACTTCGCTGCCGTTCGGGCCAACGAAGAAACGGCGCAGATCCACCTGATTCTGAGCATTGACCGGTACCTGCTTGCCGCTGGCATCGACCAGGTTGGTGGGGATTACCGCCAGCATCTGGTCGTTGGTGTAGCTGGTCACGCTCGATTCGCCGTTGTCGGTCTGGATCCAGAGAATCCCGCGGCTGTCGAAGCTCATGCCATCCGGGCTGGCGAACTGGTTGAGTTCGGTCAGGCCGGAGCGGTTGATGTCGGGGGTGCCCGAGGCGTTGGCGCCGAACACGAAGATATCCCAGGCAAAGCTGAGCTGATCGTCGCTGTCATGCCAGCGGATCACGTGACCGTGACGGTTCGGGCCGCGTGGGTTGGCAGCGTCAACGGCGGCCGCAGTGCGCGCGCTGTTGTTGGTCAGGGTCAGGTAAACGTCGCCATTGAGCGGGTTGACGGCGGTCCACTCCGGGCGGTCCATCGGCGTCGCGCCGACGGCATCGGCCGCGCCGCGGGTGTTGAGGATGATCCCCGGCAGGTCGGTGAACTTGGTGCCCAGGGTGCTGCCGTCGGTGGTCTGGGTGGCCGCTACCAGCGGGATCCAGGCACCGGTGCCGTCGGCATCGAAGCGGGCGACGTACAGGGTGCCGCTGTCCATGTACTTGGCACCGGTGGCCAGGCGGTCGCTCGGGTTGGCATCGGCAGCGTCCCACACCGCGTCGGAGACGAACTTGTACAGGTACTCATTGTTCGAGTCGTCACCGGTGTAGAACACCACCGGCTTGCCGACTACCGGCAGCGCCGGCCAGCAGCCTTCGTGGCGAATACGGCCCAGGGCGGTACGCTTCACGGCACGGGTGCTGGAATCGTACGGATCGATCTCGACGATGTAGCCATAGGTGCTGGCTTCGTTGCGGTAGTCGTCGGTCGCCGACGCACCGCTCGGGGTGATGTTGAAACGGGTGAATTCGTCGTTCTGTTCCGAGGCATCCCCGGCAGCGGTTTCCCAGCCATAGCGGCCAGTGCTGGTACCGACACCGATACGTGACTGATCGGCAGGACGGGGGGAGGTGTTGATGAAAATCGACGGCCAGTTCTCTTCGCAGGTCAGATACGTGCCCCACGGGGTGTAGCCGTTGCCGCAGTTGTTGTTGGTGCCGCGGGTTTCGGTGCCGTTGATCGAGAACTTGGTCTTGACGTGGTCGGTGCCGCGCAGCGGGCCGGAAATATCCATCACGGTGGCGGTGGTGAAGCGACGGTTCAGCGGATCGTTATCGACGACCTGCCAGCGGCCGCTGACCTTGCTGATGCGAATCACACCCGCGCCATGGGCGTTGATCTCCTTGCGCACTTCTTCGGCTGGGCGCCGGCCGTTGATCGTGGTCTGGCCGTTCGGGTGCAGGGCATCTTCGTCGATGTATTCGTAGTTGATCGCCAGCAGGCCATCATCGGAGCTGCCGTTGATGGGGAAGAAGTGCATGCCGTCGTGGTGCATGCCTGCCGAGTTTTCCTGCTCGGTGGAGGTGTTGCTGCCATCCGCTTTCCAGGTGCCACCGGCGCTGTTGAACGGCGTTCCCCAAGGGGCCAGCACGTAGGCGCTGTAACCGGCAGCTACCACGCAGGCATCGGTGCGCGAGCCGGCAATCGACTGGAAGCCGAGAGCCAGTTTCGGCTCGGCGGGTGGCTCGGTGGAAGGGCTGTCATTGCTGGAACCGCCGCTGTCGAAACAGCCGGTGAGGCCGGTGCCCGCGATCATGGCGATCGCGGCGCCCAGGCCACCGCGCATCACGCTGCGGCGGCTCAGGTACGAATCCAGAACCGATGCCATCGGCAGGTTGCCACTGGGGTTGCGGTCCAGGTTATCGCCGGTATCTCGACTCATCAGGTCATGTCCTTTTTCTGTTGAAGCGGCTTGAGGAAACCGGGACTTTAGAGACCGAATGTGATGATTTTCTGGCAGTTCTGTTAACGGCTATTGAAAGCTTTGTGACGCTACCTTTCTGATTTATCTGATTTTTTCGATTGATGACCGAGGTATGGCTGTCGAATAACCGCCATTAAACTGTCACATAAGCTGCCCAGTATCCCGCCCCGACAATGCATAAAGATGAGGCGAGCGGGGCGATGACGAACATCGGCAGACGTGAAGTGATGAGCTGGATGGGCATCGGTGCAATGGCCCCGATGCTCAGCGCCTGCTCGGGCTTCGCAACCCCGCGGCAGAATGGCCAATCCGAACTGGAATTGCTGTATTTCGCCGATACCCTGGATGCCCGCCAGCCGGGTCAACCGGTGGTGCCGGCCACTCGGCTGGGGCCGGTTTCCCACCTTGGGCGAGCGCCCTGGCTCAGTGGCAGCAATGCCCACCAGGCCCGCAGCGAACTCAATCCGCTGCTCGATGCGCGCCTGGCCGAAGGCGTCAGCACCGGTGGTTACGCCGTACTGGGTGCCTTGCTGGAAGAGCTGCGTCAGCGCCACGGCGTCGAGCGCTGCCTGACCCTGGAGAACGGCCAGGGCTGGAACGGCAGTGGGCTGGCCTATCTGACCCAGGGAGAGAGTGGCGCGCAGGGTAGCCAGTTGCTGGGCAGCGAGGTGCGGGTCAGCAGCGATGAGCGCGTGCTGTGGCCACAACGCTGTGCCGGCCTTTATCGGCATTTCGCTCGGCCCGTCGTCGGTGCCGGCCTTGCAGACGCCGAGGCGCTGGGTAGCGAGCCTTTCACCATCATCCGGCGCGCCGGGGTGCGGATCGCGGTAGTGGGGATTACCGACCCTTATGCCGGGGATCAGAATGCCTCACTGAAACAGTGGTACCAATCGCTGCTACCGGCCTTCAGGGAAGCACGTGCCCAGGCCGATCTGGTCATCGCCCTGGCCGATGTGGGGACCGGTCCCGGCCTGTGGCTGGCCGAACGACTGAGCGATGCCGATCTGCTGTTGTGTGCCCGTGGTCAGGACTTCTGGCCGGCGCCGATCGAGGTGCTGCAGAGCAGCGGCAGACGGGTGCCGGTGGTGCTGGGCGGCTGCCGGGCCAGCGGTGCCTTTCATATCGCTTGCCAGCGGCAGGCGGGGCAATGGACCTTCGTCGCGCGCTTTCACCCAGCGTTCGAACATCTGCTGTCCCCGGCAGGTCAGGCGCATGCGGCGCGCCTGCGGACGCAGTTGCAGGGCCAGCGAGCGCCTCACGCCGCCTGGCTCGATCAGCCCCTGGCCAAGGCGCCGCAGGCGCTGTGGCGTCGCGACACCCGGGGTGGCAGCTGGGACCGCCTGCTGCATCAGGCGCTCTCCGATGACGGCCAGATGCAGGTGTTGCTGCCTGGCCTGCGTTACGACAGCCCGGTAGCCGCTGGCCAGGCGATTACCCGAGAACAACTGATCAGCCTGACTGGCGGCTATCCGGCCCCCGTCGTGGAGGCGCCGGTAAAGCCGCTCGAAAGCGTGCTGGAAAACGCAGCCGATCAACTGTTCGGCGATCCCCTGTTGCTCGACAACAGCCAGGATCTGCCGCGCTGGCAGGGGCAGGCCTGGCAGGTCAACTACAGCCCGACCGGCAAGCGGGTTTCCGGTCTGGCTCCACTCGACGGCCTGTGCCGCAGCGTGTCACTGACCGATGACGCCAGCCCAGGCGAACCCCTCTGGCAGCGTGTGGAGGCCTGGCTGACCAGGCAGCCAAGCGACTGGCAGCTACCTGCTCTGCATCTGCCTAGCGTGCGTTACGTACAGGGCCATCCCGGCTGGCATCCCAGAGGCGTCAGTTGATCAGCGCGCAGCGACTGTGGAGCGGCTTTTGGCTGACCCTCGGTGCCTGGCTGGCGGCGCAGTGCGTATTGCAGCTCAGCCGTGAACCGCAACCGGCCCGTGCCGCTGCCGTCGATGTGGCAGCGCCCCCTGGCCTGCTGGTGGGCCACTGGCAACTGAATGCCGATGGCGACGCATTGCCGCTCACGCGCCTGCCGATCCAGTACCTGGGCGGGCTGCGCGCGGTGCCGCTGAGCGCCACCGTGGTGGTGTTGCGCTACGGCGAGCAGGTCCGCAGCTTCAGCCGTGGGCAACGCCTGGGGCCCGGCATCGTGCTGCAGGACATCGACGAAACAGGGCTTATTTTCGATAACCAGGGGCGGCGCGAGCGCCTGCCCTGGCCGCCACGGCCTGCCGTGACCGGCTTCAAGCGGCAAGGATAAGAGATGATCGTTCGCTACTGCCTGGCCGCTCTGTTGGCCTTGGGCTCGACCCAGTCTCTGGCCGATGACGTGCTGGATCTGCCGGTCGCCGAGTCGCCGCTGTACGAGGTGAATTTCGTCGACACCGAGCTCAGCGAGTTCATCGACAGCGTGTCGCAGATCACCGGGACGACCTTTATCGTCGACCCGCGGGTCAAGGGCAAGGTCACCGTGCGCACGGTCGAGCGCCATGACAGCGAAGCGATCTACGACATCTTCCTCGCGCAACTGCGTGCCCAGGGTTTCGCCGCGGTCAATCTGCCTAACGGCAGCGTGAAGATTCTCCCCGATCAGGCGGCGCGCCTGGAGCCGGTGCCCGTGGACCCCAGCGGCGGGCAGCAGGCGGGCGGCGATGGTATCGCCACCCGGGTATTCAGCGTACGCAACGCCGCCAGCGAACAGCTGCTCGGCATCCTCAAGCCGCTGATCGACCCTCGGGTGGGTGTCATCACGCCGTATCCCGCCGCCAACCTGCTGGTGGTCACCGACTGGCGCAGCAATCTGGAACGTATCGATCGTCTGTTGGCCGAGCTCGATCAGGTCAGTGACGAGCCGTTGCAGGTGATGCCCCTGCAGCATGCCAGCGCTGCCGACACCAGCGTGCTGATCACTCGCCTGCTGGCCAGCGAGAAGGGCGGCGACAGCGCCCAGGTGATCGCCGACCCGCGCAGCAACGCCTTGCTGGTACGAGGCAGTGCCGATAGCCGCGAAAGGGTGCGCGCCCTGCTGACACAACTGGATCGGCCGGGTGGCGAACTGCGCAGCTCCAATACCCAGGTGATCTACCTGCGCCATGCCAACGCCAGTGAGGTGGTGAAGGTGTTGCGCGGTCTCAGTCAGGAGGCCCCCCAGGCCCCCGGCGAGGGCACGGAGGGCGTCCAGGCTGCGCGCCTGCCGATCAGTGATTCGGGGGTACGCCTGGAGTACGAGGAGGGCACCAACGCAGTGGTGATGGTCGGCCCGGACAGCGAGCTGGCAGCCTACCGCTCCATCGTCGAACAACTGGACATCCGCCGTGCTCAGGTGGTGGTCGAGGCGATCATCGCCGAGGTCTCCGATTCCCGTGCCGAAGAGCTGGGCGTGCAGTGGCTGTTCGCCGACGAGAAACTTGGCGCCGGGGTGGTCAACTTCAGCGCGGGCGGCGCGAACATCGCGGGTATCGCCGGTGCGGCGGCCAGTGGTGACAATGCCGCCCTCGGTGAGCTGCTTTCGGGGGTCAACGGCGCGACCGCCGGCATCGGCCATTTCGGTGGCGGGTTCAATTTCGCCGTGCTGCTCAATGCGCTGAAGAGCAAGAGCGGCTTCAACCTGCTGTCCACGCCGACGCTGCTGACCCTGGACAACGCCGAGGCGTCGATTCTGGTTGGCCAGGAAGTGCCTTTCGTCACCGGCTCGGTGACCCAGAACAACAGCAACCCGTACCAGACCATCGAGCGCCGCGAGGTCGGTGTGAAGTTGCGCATCAAGCCGCAGATCAATATCGACAACAGCGTGCGCCTGGATATCGTTCAGGAGGTGTCGTCGATCGCCGACTACGCCTCGGCCAGCGATGTGATCACCAACAAGCGCGAGATCAAGACCAAGGTGATGGTCGAGGACAATGGCCTGATCATTCTCGGCGGGCTGATCAGCGATGAAGTCAGCAATACGGATCAGAAAGTACCGCTGCTCGGTGACATTCCCGGGCTCGGCCGGCTGTTTCGTTCCTCCGGCAAGAGCGGCGTCAAACAGAACCTGATGGTGTTCATTCGTCCGCGCATCCTGCGTGACGGGCCAAGCATCGCCAGTTTCAGTGCCGACAAATACCAGAATCTGCAGCGCGAGACGGCGCTCAAATTACCCGCGCTGGATGGCGATGTCCGGCTGCAGCAGCTCTTCCCGGCAAGCCGCGCACGCCTCGATGGAGGCGCCTGGTAATGAGCCTGTTGCCCTACCGTCTGGCCCGTCAGGCCGGCCTGGCCTGGGTGCCCAGCGAGGGTAGCTGGAGCCTGTGGCTGTGCGATGACGCCGACAGCGACCAGTTGCAGGAACTGTTGCGTGTCGAAGGTGCGCCCGGCGCGGTGTGTCACTTGCCGCGGGCCGAGTTCGAACGGCGCCTGGGCCAGCTGTACCAGGCCGGCGAGGGGGCGAATGCGGCGCTGATCGAGGGCATTGGCGAACAGGTCGATCTCGACAGCCTGATGAATGACATGCCACGCATCGAGGACCTGCTCGAGAGCGACGACGAGGCGCCGGTGATCCGCCTGATCAATGGCCTGTTCGCCCAGGCGCTGCAGTTGCAGGCCTCGGATATCCATATCGAGACCTTCGAGCAGAGCCTGGTGGTGCGCCTGCGCATCGACGGCCACCTGCGCGAGGTTCTGCGCCCGCCACGGGCGTTGTCAGCCATGCTGGTGTCGCGGATCAAGGTCATGGCACGGCTGGACATCGCCGAAAAACGCCAGCCCCAGGATGGCCGCATCACCCTGCGGGCCGCCGGCCGCGAGGTCGACGTGCGGGTTTCCACGCTGCCGGGCATTCATGGCGAGCGGGTGGTGATGCGCGTGCTCGACAAGCAGGCCAGCCTGCTGGCGCTGCCCAACCTGGGCATGCCGCCTGCCGTGGAGCAGGGCTTGCGTGCCTGTCTGGGCCGCCCCAACGGCATCGTGCTGAGCACCGGCCCGACCGGCTCGGGCAAGACCACCACCCTCTACGCCAGCCTCAACAGCCTGAATGACGGCAGCCGCAACATCCTCACCGTCGAAGACCCGGTGGAATACGCCATCACCGGTATCGGCCAGACCGCCATCAACCCGCGTGCCGGGCTGACATTCGCCAGTGGCCTGCGGGCGATCCTGCGCCAGGACCCGGACGTGATCATGCTTGGCGAAATCCGTGATCGGGAAACCGCGCAGATTGCCGTGCAGGCCAGCCTCACCGGGCATCTGGTGTTGTCGACCCTGCATACCAACAGTGCAGTGGGCGCCGTGACGCGGCTGCGCGACATGGGTATCGAGCCCTTCCTGATCGCCTCCTGCCTGCGTGGCGTGCTCGCCCAGCGCCTGGTGCGCCGCCTGTGCAGTTGCGCCGAGCGTAGACCCTTGCAGGCCGCCGAACGGCAGTTGATGCCGGAGCTGGCCGGCCTCGAGTACAGCTTTCATCCGGTCGGCTGCGAAGAGTGCCAGGGTTGCGGTTATCAGGGCCGCCTGGGGCTCTACGAATTCATCGAGCTGGATGCCGGGCTGATCGCGCTGCTGTACAGCGGCGCCAGCGAGGTGAGCATGCAGGCCTACCTCGAGGATCGTCGGCAGAGCCTGTCGGCCATGGCCTGCGACTGCCTGGCACGCGGCGACACCAGCCTCGCTGAAGTGCTGCGTGCGGTGCAGGGCTGAGTATGCCGACCTATCGCTATCAGGCCGTCGACCTGGCTGGCAAGCCGCACAAGGCCAGTCTGCAGGCGGACAGCGAGCGCCATGCCCGGCAGCTGCTGCGCGAGAGCGGCTTGTTCGCCCGCGAGTTGCATCGTCACGACCCGCAAAGCCGGCAGCCGCGCCGCCAGCGGGTCAGCCGTGCGCAACTGTGCGAGCTGACCCGGCAACTGGCGACCCTCACCGGCGCAGGCATTCCGCTGGTCGACGCACTGGGTACTCTGGAGCGGCAGCTGGTCCAGCCAGCGCTGCGCAGCCTGCTGGTGGCGGTGCGCGGCTCCCTCGCCGAGGGCGTTGGCCTGGCCCGCAGCCTGGCGCGTCAGGGCGGCGTGTTCTCGATGCTGTATTGCGCGCTGGTCGAGGCGGGCGAGCGCTCCGGTCGCCTGGCCCAGGTGCTCGAACGCCTGGCCGAGCACCTGGAGCAGGTCCAGCGGCAACAGCACAAGGCCCGCACCGCGCTGATCTATCCGGCCGTGCTGATGGGCGTTTCCCTGGCCGTGGTGATCGGCCTGATGACCTTCGTGGTGCCCAAGCTCACCGAACAGTTCACCCATGCCGGGCAGAGCCTGCCGTGGATCACCACGCTGCTGATCGGCATCAGCAATACGCTGGTGCTGCTCGGCCCCTGGCTGCTGGGAGCGGCACTGCTGGCGGCATTGGTCGGCAAGCTGCTGCTGCGCAAGGCGCACTGGTGCCTGCGCCGCGATGATCTGCTGCTGCGCCTGCCCCAGGTCGGCGTGCTCCTGCAGGTCCTGGAAAGTGCCCGGCTGTCGCGCAGCCTGGCGATCCTCGCCGGCAGTGGCGTGCCATTGCTCGAAGCCCTGCAAGTGGCGACCGCCACGGTCAACAACCGGCGCATCCGCCTGGCCCTGGAGCGGGTCGGCAGCGAGGTGAAGGGCGGCGTCAGCCTGCACCGCGCTCTGGAGGCCAGCGGCCATTTTCCACCGTTGCTGCTGAACATGGTCGCCAGTGGCGAAGCCAGCGGCACCCTGCCGGACATGCTCGAACGCGTGGCGGACAACCAGGAGCGTGGCTTCGCTCGCCAGGTGGACACCGCCATGGCGCTATTCGAACCCCTGATGATTCTGGTGATGGGCGGCGTGGTGCTGTTCATCGTAATGGCCGTGCTGCTGCCGATCATGCAGCTCAATCAGGGCCTGACACTTTGAAGAGGAAAGCCATCATGCGCAGCAATCGTTTCACTCAACGGGGCTTCACCCTGATGGAAATCATGGTGGTGATCTTCATCATGGGGCTGTTGATCGCCGTGGTTGCGCCCAGCGTGCTGGGTAGCCAGGACAAGGCCATGAAGCAGAAGGTGATGGCCGATCTGTCGACCTTCGAACAGGCACTGGACATGTACCGCCTCGACAACCTGCGCTTCCCCAGTAACGAGCAGGGGCTGTTGGCCCTGGTGATCAAACCCACCGTCGAACCGCTGCCGCGCTCCTGGCGCGCTGACGGTTACATCCGCCGCTTGCCGCAGGACCCGTGGGGCAATTCCTACCAGTACCGCAGCCCGGGCGAGCATGGTCGGGTCGATGTCTATTCGTTGGGCGCCGATGGCATCGCGGGCGGCGAGGGCATCGATGCCGACCTGGGCAACTGGGAGCTTTGAGACGTTGCCATGAACCGGAATGACAGCGGGGTGGAAGGCCCTTACGTAGGATGGACAACGCCGTTTTTTTCCACCGTTGCGATCGTGAGCGGTGGACGGGTGAAGCGTCGTCCATCCTGCGTGGCTGATGCCATTGTGGATGAGCCGGTACGTTGGCTGGATAACGCTCTTTTTGTCCACCATTGCGATCGTGAGCGGTGGGCGGGCAAAGCGTCGTCCACCCTACATGGCCGGGAGCTCTGGTAGGTGTCCAGGCAGCGCGGTTTCAGCCTGCTGGAGCTGCTGGTCGTGCTGTTCATCGCCGGCTTGCTGACCAGCCTCAGTGTGGCCTGGCTCGACAGCGGTCAGGCGCCGGCACAGCAGGCGCTGGAGCGCCTTGCCGCGGCCAGCCGCGCTCAGGCCGCAGTGGCGCTGCATGCCGGACAGATTCATGGCCTGCGCTGGAATGGCCAGCGCCCGGAGTTCGTGCGCCAGGTACGCGACAACGATCAACTGCACTGGCAGGTCGAGGCGGTCGCATTGGGGGAGTGGCCGGCAATGTTGCGACCTGACTGGCCGGCTGCCGGTGAGCCGCGTCTGGTCTTCACGCCAAACGGGGTCGGTCGTCCGCAGGCACTGCGCTGGCATTGGCCCGATGGAGGCGAACGGTGGCAGTGGGACAGCGCCGGTCGCTTGCAGCGGACGTCGCTGCCATGAAGCGCCAACGGGGTTTCACCCTGCTTGAAGTGACGGTCGCCCTGGGTATCGCCGCCACGCTGGCGGTCATGACCAGCCAGGTGCTGCGCCAGCGCCTGGCCGTACAGCAGAGCGTCCAGCAGCATCAACTGGGGGCGTTGTGTGCTCGTGAGCTGGAGGCACGCTTCGCGGTCGAGCAGCTCTGGCCTGCGCAGAACAGCCTCGCTGGCGTTCTTGCCCAGGGCCACGAGAACTGTCACTGGCAACTGCAGATGCAGGGCACCGGTGTGCGGGATCTGCGGCGTGCCGAGTTGAGCCTGTTCGCTGATGGCGATCGCCGCGAGTCGCTGGGGCTGTATCAACTGTTTCTGGTGCGCCCATGAGGGGCAGGCAGCGCGGTTTGACCCTGGTGGAACTGCTGGTCGCCTTGGCGTTGACGGCGTTGCTGGGTGTGCTTCTGGCGGCCCTGGTCAATGGCTGGATCAACGTTCGTGAGCGCTTGGCGCAAGGTTCTGCAGGGATGCCGGTTCTGGATTTCTGTCTGGCACTGGAGCGTCGTTTCGATACCACCGTGCTGCGTCAGCTCCATGAGCGGCGGTTACCGCTGGCCTTGAACTGGCTGGACTGGCGGCCGGACGAGCTGCAACTGCAGTGGGTCGCGCTGGGTGCCTGGCCGAGTGCCGAGGGCGGTGCCCGTCTGCAGCGTCAGCGTCTTGATTACGACCGCCGCAGCCAGCGTCTGCTGCTGCACACCTCCAGCGATCTGTACGCCGCAGCCGCACCTGTCTGGGCACTGCGCGAGCAGCTGGATCGGGTGGAAGCGGTGAGTTTTACCTTTCGTCAGGACAGCCGCTGGCTGGCCTGGCCATCGACGGACAGGTTGCGACCCGACAGGGGCGTGCGCCTGACTTTTCAGCGGGATGGAGCACCCTATGTCTGTACGTTCGCCCTGCCATGGGGCCGTTCATGAAGCGTGAGCGCTGGCGCCGCCGCGCGGCACGGCCCTGGCTGTTATTGCGCCCGGGCGCGGATGCCCAGGCCTGGCAATGGGCGCGGGTAGAGCAGGGGCGCGTGCAGGCGTCAGGTTATGGTGCGCCGCCGACGATCACGGGCGCACGGGTGGCGTTGGTGCTGCCGGGTGAGCTGTGCAGCCACTTTCAGGTGCCCGCGCCGCCTGGGCTGAAGCGTCACGAGTGGCCGTTGTTGCTCGAGGATCGCCTGCTGCAGAGCGCTCAGGATCTGGCCTGTGGCTGCCTGGCCCGCGAGCCCGGCTCCATGCAACTGGTCTGCGTCGAACAAACGCTGCTGGATGGCTGGCTGGCCCAGTGCGCCGAGTGGCAACTCGATGTGCAGCGTTGCTGGGCGCAGTTCCAGCTATTACCGGTGCCGGCCCCAGGCTCGGCATGGTGCTGGCGACAGGACGCCGGCGCGAGCCTGTTCGTCGGTCGCAGTGCCGAGGCGCGCCTGCACTGGCTGGCCTGGCCAGTCGCGCTTCAGGCGGCAACGCCTGCCTGTGTTTGGCGCGAGCTCGAGATGCACACGGTCGAGGGCGATTGGCCCGAGCCTCTCGCCGCGCTGGATGGCATGCCCAGCCTGTTCGAGCGGCGCCGGGGCAAACGTCAGGTCCGCCAGATGAGCCCTGGCCTCTGGCGCCTGCCTGCTGCCTGTCTGGCCGTGGCCGTGCTCTGGGCTGGCCTGTGGTCCAGCCAGCAGTGGCGGCAGCAGGGCGTCTATCAGGCGCAGGTGGAAGCGCTGGTCGGGCCGGTCGCATCATTGCGCGAAGCCGCGCAGCGGGTGAGGCAGCAGCGTCTGGGCGCGGATGAGCGACAGCTTCGTTTGCGGCAACTGGAACATCTGCAGACCGAACTCGATGGCTGGTTGCGTGCCAACGGTAGCTGGCAATTGAGCGCTGCGCGGTTCGATGGTCAGCGCTGGGCACTGCGTCTGCAGGGGCATGAGGTCATCGACGATGCACCCTGGCAAGCGATGGCCAGCGCCATAGGCGTGGCGGTGCAGGTGACTCAAGCAGGCGACGCGCTCAATCTGACCTTCGACCTGGGAGCCGCATCATGAGGCTGAATCTCGAAGGACGCGGCGTACGAATACTGGCGGTGGCGATCATCGCCGTGTTGCTGGGGCTGCTGGCCTGGCGTGAAGGCCAGCAGCGCTGGCAGACGTTTGGCCAATGGCAGGCGCTGGCCCAGTCGGCCCAAGCCCTGCGGGCCGCCAGGACACTGACCGTCGATGACCTGCAGCAGGCCGCCAAGGCCCGTGAAATCAGCATCGAAACGCTGGAGCCTGGCAGTGAAGAGTGGCTGGTGCGCGGCCATTTGAAAGATGAGCGCGTGCTACAGGACTGGCTCCAGCAGTTGGAGCGAGAGGGTGCACGACCGTTGCGCTGGGGGCTGCGACGTGACGACTCGGCGCTGCACTTCGAATTGGCGTTGCAACGATGACGCGGCGTCGTTGGCTGTGGGCATTGCTGGTCTTTGTCATGACGCTGCTGGTCGAGCTGCCCGCCCGCTGGCTGTTGGCGCCGCTGCCCGTCCCGCTGGCAGGCATCAGCGGCAGTATCTGGCAGGGGCAGGCCGAGCGCTTGGGCGATCTCGGCCCGTTGCGCTGGAATTGGCAACCCTGGCGGCTCAGCGCACAGGCGAGTGCTGGCTATCAGGGGCAGCGCTGGCAACTGCAGGTGTCCGGCTGGCCCTGGGCCTGGCATGCCTCGTTGCAACCCGCCAGCGATCCACATACGTTCGTGACCGGTTACCGCTTGGCAGGGCAATGGCAGGGCAGCATCGAGTTGAAAGGCCGTGGAACACGCTGCCTGTCAGCCAACGGGAATTTACAGGGTGATGGTCTGGCGCTGCTCGCACCCTGGCAGCTGGACCTGGGACGTGCGCGTGTGACGCTCGATTGCAGCGCTGGCTGGAAATTGGCAGGGCAGTTGAGCCTGGCTGGGCAGCATCATGCCGACCTGGCGGCCGATCTGCTCGCCAGGCAGGCCAGGTTGACGGGGCGAGTCGAGCCTGGCGCGGCACTGCAACCGGTGCTGGTCAGTGCGCAGTGGCTGGCGCCTGGCGGCAGTGAGGTGGCGCGCAGTATCCGTTGGTAATCACGCCCTTTCAGGGACGAATCTCGATCAGCGTGCCGTCTTTCACCAGGCCCCAGACCTCGCGCATGTCGGCGTTCTTCATGGCGATGCAGCCTTCGGTCCAGTCCAGCGTGTGGAAGAACCACTCAGGGTATTCGTCGTCCACTGGCGTACCGTGGATCATGATCATACTGCCCGGCTTCACCCCGGCGGCTTTGGCCTGGGCCTGATCGCGGGCGTTGGGGTAGGAGATGTGCATGGATAGCTGGTAGTTCTCGCTCTTGCGGCGCCAGTCGATCCAGTAGAAGCCTTCCGGCGTGCGCAGGTCGCCTTCGCGCTGCTTGGCACCGAGCGGCTGCTTGCCCAGGGAAATGCGATAGGACTTGAGCGTTTCACCCTGGCCGATCAAGTGCAGCCGACGCTGGGACTTTTCCACCAGGATCTTGTCGACGGTCGCGGCGGGGGAGGCAGGCGCGGTGGCAGCCTGACCAGCGAAGGTCAGAGAGAGCAGGGTGAAGGCGAGCAACCAACGCATGGGATTTCGACTGAGCGGATGGCCGGCGGGCGGCGGAGGCTCATTCTAAGGCAGGCGTATAGGGGCGCCTAGGGGATCGCGACAAGAGCCGCCATTGGTATCGGTAGCCTGGCGTAGAGCGAAGCGAAACCCGGGATGCGGTATCTGGTCTGCCCAAGGCTACCGAAGCGGGCAGCGACACCCAGGGGAATCCCCCAGGTATCGCCGCTCGACGCCGGGCTACTGCCTGTCAGTACAGCGACGGCAGTTCGTTGGGGCGCAGATCGAACACCAGCACTTCGGCCTGTTCGCCGTTGCTCAGGTGCAGATCACGCACATCGCGCAGCCGTACGCCATCGCCTGCCTGCAGCGGCTGGCCGTTCAGCTCGACGCTGCCGCGAGCGACGTGAACGTAGGCATAGCGGTTCTCGTCGAGCTGCAACTGAGCCTGCTCGGCGCCTTCGAACAACCCGGCATACACCCGCGCATTCTGCCGCACGGTGAGCGAGCCATCGGCGCCGTCCGGCGAGATGATCAATTGCAGGCGGCCGCGTTTCTGCGCCTCGCTGAAGTGCTCCTGCTGATAGCGAGGCTCGGCCTGGCGCTCGCCCGGCACTATCCAGATCTGCAGAAAGTGCACCGAGTCGCTGCGCGAGTGGTTGAACTCGCTGTGCGAAACACCGGTTCCTGCGCTCATCAGTTGCACGTCGCCAGGGCGGATCACCGAGCCGGTACCCAGGCTGTCCTTGTGCTCGAGAGCACCTTGCAGCACATAGGAGAAGATCTCCATGTTGCGGTGCGGATGCTCGCCGAAGCCCTGGCCGGCAGCCACGGTGTCATCGTTGATGACCAGCAGGTCCGAGAAACCTCTTTCTTTCGGGTTGTTGTAACTGGCGAAAGAGAAGGTGTGAAAGGAGTTGAGCCAGCCATGGTTGGCGTGGCCACGATCGGTCGATTTACGGATAGCCAGCATGATGAATCCTCCTGTTGATGATCGCTGCCTGATTCGGCGGCATGGGGGAAGTCTACTGACTATCTTTGGATTGATTAACGGGCTGTAAATGGACTTATTGTCTTCTTTGGGTTGACTATTGCGTCAGGTTCAGCCGCCCATGTGCTGAATCTGTTCCTTGATGAAATCCGAGAACACCTGCACCGCTCTGGCAGTCTGCCGGTGTTGCGGGTACACCGCGTAGACCGCCGCCGGCGCCGGCCAATGCGTCTCGAGTATGGGAACCAGTGCGCCACTTTCCAGCGCCTGCCCGATGATGAAGGTGGGCAGGTAGGCGATGCCCATGCCGGCGATGGCTGCATCACGGATCAGTTCGCCGTTGTTGGCGCGCAGCTGACCACGCATGGTCAGGTTGCGAGCCTTGCCCTGATCGCGCAGGCGCCATTCGACATGCCGGCTATGGCCGTAGAGCAGGCAGGCATGCCGCTGCAGATCATCGAGGTTCTCCGGCGTGCCGCGCTCGTCGAGATAGGCCGGGCTGGCGCAGAGAATGGTCTGCATGTCGGTCAGGCGCTTGGCGATCAGGCTGGAATCTTCCAGGGTGCCGATGCGGATCGACATGTCGTAGCCGTCGGCGAGCAGGTCGACGGCGCGGTCATTGAGGTCGATTTCCAGGTTGATGTGCGGATGCTGCTGCATGAACTGCGGCAACAGGTGGCTCAGGTGCAGGGTCGCGAAGGTCATCGGCGCGCTGACCCGCAGGGTACCGCGCAGCGAAGCTCCCTGGGCCGACACCAGTTCCTGAGCGTCGCGCAGGTCGGCCAGGATGGTGGTGGCCTTGTCATGCAGCAGCACGCCCAGCTCGGTGGCCTGCAAGCGCCGCGTGGTGCGGTTGAGCAAGCGCACGCCGAGCAGCGCCTCGAGCGCGGCGACACGCCGACTGACGTACTGCTTGGTGACGCCGAGGGCATCGGCGGCTGCGGTGAAACTGCCGGTGTCGAGGGTGGTGACGAACAGGCGCAGGTCTTCGACGTTCATGGGCTTCTCATCGGTTGGCCTGCGATTATTACCGGGTGCGTGGGCTTCACGCCATCGGCTATCCTCGGCGTCTGCCTCAATTGCCCAGGACGCTGCGATGTTCACCAGCAAGTTGCCGTCGATCGGCACCACCATCTTCACCACCATGTCCCAGCTCGCCGCCCAGACCGGCGCCATCAACCTGTCCCAGGGCTTTCCCGATTACGACGGCCCCGAGGCGCTGCGCGAGGCCGTCAACCGGCACATCGCTGCCGGGCACAATCAGTACGCGCCGATGACCGGCCTGCCGGCGCTGCGCGAGCAGATCGCCCTGAAGATCGGGCGCCTGTATGGCCGCCAGGTCGGTGTGGACAGTGAGGTGACCGTCACGCCCGGCGCGACCCAGGCGATCTTCTGCGCGATCCAGGCGCTGATTCATCCCGGCGACGAGGTGATCGTCTTCGACCCGAGCTACGACAGTTACGACCCGGGCGTCACCCTGGCCGGCGGCCGCTGCGTGCACGTCCCGCTGGCCAGCGGCGATTTCGCCATCGACTGGCAACGGCTGGAAGCGGCGCTGAGCCCGCGTACCCGGCTGATCATCCTCAATACACCGCACAACCCCAGCGGTGCGCTGATCAGCCGTGAAGAGCTGGATCGTTTGGCCGCGTTGATCCGCGACCGCGACATCTATCTGATCAGCGACGAAGTCTACGAGCACCTGGTGTTCGATGGTCGCCAGCACGCCAGTGTGCTGAGCCATGACGAACTCTATGCCCGCGCCTTCGTGGTCAGCTCGTTCGGCAAGACCTATCACGTCACCGGCTGGAAGACCGGTTACGTGGTGGCGCCACCCGCGCTGAGCGCCGAGCTGCGCAAGGTTCATCAATACGTCAGTTTCTGCGGCGTGACCCCGCTGCAGTGGGCGCTGGCCGACTTCATGGCCGCCTGCCCCGAGCATGTGGACGAGCTCCCCGGCTTCTACCAGGCCAAGCGCGATCTGTTCTGCGACCTGCTGGGGGGCTCGCGCTTCACCTTCAGCCGCACGCCGGGCACCTATTTCCAACTGGCCGACTATTCGGCAATCCGCCCTGATCTGGACGATGTGGCCATGGCCCAATGGCTGACCCGTGAGCATGGCGTGGCGGCGATTCCCGTGTCGGTGTTCTGCCAGACGCCGGATCCGGCGCAGCGTCTGGTGCGTTTCTGTTTCGCCAAGCGTGAAGAGACCTTGCGCCAGGCAGCGGAAAAACTACGGCAGATATAGTGGCGCCGCGGGGAAGACGAACGGTAGGAGCGTCGCCCCCGGCGCGATGGTGGTGGCCATCACGCAGAATCGCGGGTGTTATCGATAATCGCTGCGGGGTCGCAGCTTCTGAAGCTGGGCAGCGCAGCTTTATCCACGTCGCACGGATCCGCATCCAGCAAGAGAGGCATCAATGAGCGAAGCAACCAATCTCCAACTGGCGCTGATCCAAAGCGACCTCGCCTGGCACGATCCCGAGGCCAATCGCAGGCATTTCGAAGCGCAGTTGCAACAGGCTGCTGGCGCCGAACTGGTGATACTGCCGGAGATGTTCAGTACCGGGTTTTCCATGCAGTCGGCCGAGCTGGCCGAGCCGGAAGATGGCCCCACCAGTCGCTGGCTCAGCGAGCAGGCAAGGCGTATCGGCGCGGTGATCACCGGCAGCCTGATCATCCAGGCCGCCGATGGCAGCTATCGCAACCGCCTGCTATGGGCGCGACCCGATGGTTCGCTGGCGCATTACGACAAGCGCCACCTGTTTCGCATGGCCGGTGAACACGAGCACTATGCGGCGGGTGACCGCCAGGTGGTGTTCGAGATCAAGGGCTGGCGAGTGCGGCCACTGATCTGCTACGACCTGCGTTTCCCGGTCTGGAGCCGTGATCCCCAGGGCACCGACCTGCTGCTCTATACCGCCAACTGGCCCGCGGCGCGGCGCCTGCACTGGAACCGGCTACTGCCGGCCCGAGCCATCGAGAACCTGTGCTACGTGGCCGCGGTGAACCGCATCGGTGTGGATGGCAAGAATCACCCCTACAGCGGCGACTCCCAGGTGCTGGACTTCCAGGGCGACAGCCTGCTCGATGCTCACGACAAGGCCGGCGTGTTCCATCAGCGCCTCGATGGCGCCGCATTGGCTGCCTATCGCGAGCGTTTTCCCGCGCACCAGGATGCCGACCCGTTCGAGTTTCGCTGAATCAGGAAGGTTGCGCGCAACGCCCGGAAAATGGCTCCTGCGCAGAGCGTGGGAACGATCGTCAAAAGCGCATCGAATCGACCATCCGCAGGATGGGTCGGGCCGCGTAGATCGAGGAGCGAAGCGACGATACCCATCAGGCCTTGCAAGTAGCCCTTGATGGGTATCGCTTCGCTCGACGTCATCCTACGGCAACGGCGCGTTTACTTTATTGCCTCAGTACGCGCTGGCCTGGTTGAGCATGGTCACTTCGTCGGCGCTCAAGTGCAGGCGGGTGGCGGCAACCAGATCGGCCAGTTGCCTGCTCGATGTGGCACTGGCGATGGGCGCGGTGATGCTCGGACGGGCGATCAGCCAGGCGAGGGCAATCTGGGCTGGCGTTGCATCACGGGCTGCGGCGACCTCATCGAGCGCGGAGAGGATGGTGACGCCGCGTTCATCCATGTAGCCCTTGACCATCTCGGCGCGGGCGCCAGCGATATCGTCGCGGGTGCGGTACTTGCCGGTGAGAAAGCCGCTGGCCAGGGAAAAGTAGCTGATCACCCCGATGCCGAGTTCCTGCACCACCGGCTCCAGTTCCTCTTCATAGGTCTTGCGTTCGTGCAGGTTGTAGTGCGGCTGCAGGCTCTGGTAGCTCGGCACGCCCAGGCGCTGCGCCACTTGATGCGCTTCGCGCAAGCGCTCGCCGCTGTAGTTGGAAGCGCCGATCACCCGCACCTTGCCTTGTTCGATCAGGCGGGAGAAGGCGCCCAGGGTTTCTTCCAGAGGGGTGTCGGCATCGTCCTGATGGGCCTGATACAGGTCGATGTAGTCGGTCTGCAGGCGCTTGAGCGAGTCCTCCACCGCTTTCTGGATGTAGTCCGCCTCGAGGCCTTTGCCTCCGTGGCCCATTTCCATCCCAACCTTGGTCGCCAGCACGATACGTTCGCGCTTGCCGCTGCGTTTCAGCCATTTGCCGATGATGCTTTCCGACTCGCCACCCTGATGGCCGGGGGCCCAGGCCGAGTACATGTCGGCGGTGTCGATGAAGTCCAGGCCGTTGTCGACGATGGCGTCGAGCATGGCGAAGGACTGCGCTTCGTCCAGCGTCCAGCCGAATACGTTGCCACCGAAGGCGATGGGCGAAACCTGCAGGCCGGACTGACCGAGAGTGCGTTTGGACATCTAATGCTCCTCGAGTTGATGGGGCGTCAGCGTGTGACCGCCCGACCGTCTGCGAGGTTCGCCTGCCCGCACGCGCATACCGCAGAAACGCGACCGGCCCGGTTCGCGAGGGCGAGACCGGGCCGGTGGCGGGTGGCGATTGGCCTGCGTTACGCGGCGTGCTCGTCCTTGGCCAGGGAGGCCATGTCGATCACGAAGCGGTACTTCACGTCACTCTTGAGCATGCGCTCGTAGGCTTCGTTGATGTTCTGGATATCGATCATCTCGATTTCCGAAACGATGCCGTGTTCGGCGCAGAAATCCAGCATCTCCTGGGTCTCGGCGATGCCGCCGATCAACGAGCCGGCCAGGCGGCGGCGCTTGAAGATCAGCCCGAACACTTCCGGCGACGGGTGCGGTGAGTCGGGGGCGCCGACCAGGGTCATGGTGGCGTCGCGCTTGAGCAGCCCGAGGAAGGCGTCAAGGTTGTGCGGCGCGGCGACGGTGTTGAGGATGAAGTCGAAGCTGTTGGCGTGGGCGGCCATCTCGTCGGCGTTCTTCGACACCACCACTTCGGCCGCGCCAAGGCGTAGGGCATCTTCACGCTTGTTCGGCGAGGTGGTGAACAGCACCACATGAGCGCCCATGGCGGCAGCGATCTTCACGCCCATGTGGCCAAGACCACCAAGGCCGACCACACCGACCTTGTCGCCGGGCTGGACGTTCCACTGGCGCAGCGGCGAGTAAGTGGTGATGCCCGCGCACAGCAGGGGTGCGACCGCAGCCAGGTTGTCGGTGTGGCTGATGCGCAGGACGAATTTCTGGTCGACGACGATGTTGTCGGAGTAGCCACCAAAGGTGTTTTCGCCACCGAATACCGGGCCGTTGTAGGTGCCGGTGAAGCCGTTCTCGCAGTACTGCTCGAGGCCTTCGGAGCAGGACGAGCAGCTCTGGCAACTGTCGACCATGCAGCCGACGCCAGCCAGATCACCGACCTTGAAGGTCGTTACCGCGCTGCCCACTGCGGTGACCTTGCCGACGATCTCGTGGCCCGGTACCGACGGGTAGAGGGTGTTCTTCCACTCGTTGCGCGCGGTGTGCAGGTCGGAGTGGCAGACGCCGCAGTAGAGGATGTCGATCTGCACGTCGTGGGTACCGACGGCGCGGCGCTGAAAGCGATGGGGCGCGAGAGGTTTGCTGGAGTCCTGGGCGGCGTAGCCGAGAATGGTGGTCATGGGCAATTCCTATCGTTTGCAATGCGGCTGCGTATGCCGCGGGGGGTGACAAGCGTAGCGCTGGACGCTCGAATGTCGATTGCACAATCCTGCTGCGCTCTGTCCTGATCCTCCATCGAATGCCGTTCGGATCGTTCCTCACGTGAGTATGGTTGCCCCGTTCTCGTTGGCGCGCCGCGCGCGCGAATCGCGGGCATGGCCCGCTCCCACAGAGTGGTTTGAGTTGTTGAGTGCGCGATATTCAATCCAGGCCGCGTCTTTGAAATCGGCGCGTTCCTTCCGCTCTGGATGGGAATGCCGCGTCCGGTAAGCGATATCCCGTGGCAAGGGCGAGGAGGGGGGAGATCGATAAAACCGTGTGGGCGCGCGCAGTGCGCGCGAATCGCGGGCATGGCCCGCTCCCACGGGATGGTTTGCGTTGCAGAGTGCGCGATATTCAATCCAGGCTGCGTCTTTTGCTTTGGTTCGTTCCTCCCGCTCTGGATTGGAATGCCGCGTCCGGTAAGCGATATCCCGTGGCAAGCGGAGGGGGTGGAGAGCGATAAAGCCGTGTGGGAGCGCGCCGTGCGCGCGAATCGCGGGCATGGCCCGCTCCCACGGGGTGGTTTACGTTGCCGAGTGCAGGGTTTCAACACGGGCTAGGTCTTTAGGTTTATCGCGTATTGAGCCGTGCGCGCAGCAGTGGGGTGAGTTGGTCGAACAGGGTCTGTACCGAGCGCAGGGCCAGGCAGTCGGGGCGGGTCAGCAGCCATAGGTCGGTGTCGCAGTCGGTCAAGGCGTCACTCAGGCGCTGCACGCCTTCCAGGCTGCGGGCCATGAAGTCGGGCAGGGCGGCGACACCCAGGCCTGCCTGTACCAGCGTGGCCACCGCCGACATGCTGCTGCAGCGGTAGCGCGGCACCAGGCTGGGGTGCACCTGATGCCGCCAGGCCACGGTGATGTGGTCGGGCATGGAGTCGTCGGGGGCGATCCACGGCACCGAGGTGGGTGCCTGCACGAATGCTTCGCGGTGCTCGGGACGGCCGCAGATGTAATAGGCGGTGTGCCCCAGTTGCCGGCCAACCAGATGCTCGGGCGGTGCGTTGGACAGGCGCAGTGCGATGTCGGCGTCGCGGCGGCTGAGGTTGGCGAAGGTGTTGGTGGTCGCCAGCTCCAGCGCCAGCGCCGGATAACGCGGCATCAGCTCGGCCAGGCTGGGCAGCAGCAGGTTCTGCAGCACGGCGTCGGTGCAGGTCAGGCGAACGGTACCGCTGATCACCTTCTCGCCATGTTGCAGGGCGATGCGCGCCGCATCCAGGGCCTGTTCCGCACGTTCTGCCTGTTCCGCCAGGGCCTGGGCGCTCTGAGTCGGCATGTAACCGCGGCGGCTTTTCTCGAACAGCGCCACGCCCAGGCTGGCCTCCAGCTTGCGGATGGCGCGAAATACCGTTGATACGTCGACATGCAACTGCTCTGCGGCTCGCGCCAGGGAGCGTCCGCGCACCAGAGCGAGTACGAGAGCGAGGTCGGCATGGCTGATCTGGTATTGCGTCGATGCAATCATGAATTGTCTGAATGCCAGTATCGGTTGCGTATGCGCCCACTTATACTCAGGGCGTTGCCTAGAATCAATTACCCAGAATAATGAGGCGCCAGGCTCGTGAGATGTCTTCCGCGGGCGCGCCGAGCCAAAAGGAATGATTTTCCATGACTTCGGTAACCCCACGTGTCGTCCAGCTCAACGAGGCGAACACTTTCCTCAAGGATCATCCGGAGATCCAGTACGTCGATCTGCTGATCACCGACATGAACGGCATCGTGCGTGGCAAGCGTGTCGAACGCGCCAGCCTGCACAAGGTGTATGAGAAAGGCATCAACCTGCCTGCCTCGTTGTTCGCGCTGGACATCAATGGTTCGACCGTCGAAAGCACCGGCCTTGGCCTGGATATCGGCGACTCCGACCGCATCTGCTACCCGATCCCCGACACCCTGTGCAAGGAACCCTGGCAGAAGCGCCCGACCGCGCAACTGCTGATGACCATGCACGAGCTGGACGGCAAGCCGTTCTTCGCCGACCCCCGTGAGGTATTGCGCCAGGTGGTGGAGAAGTTCGACGAACTGGGCCTGACCATCTGCGCCGCCTTCGAACTGGAGTTCTACCTGATCGACCAGGAGAACGTGAACGGCCGTCCGCAGCCACCGCGTTCGCCGATTTCCGGCAAGCGCCCGATTTCCACGCAGGTTTACCTGATCGACGACCTCGACGAGTACGTCGACTGCCTGCAGGACATGCTCGAAGCCGCCAAGGAGCAGGATCTGCCGGCCGATGCCATCGTCAAGGAAAGTGCCCCGGCGCAGTTCGAGGTCAACCTTCACCACGTCGAAGATGCCATCAAGGCCTGCGACTACGCCGTGCTGCTCAAGCGCCTGATCAAGAACATCGCCTACGACCACGAGATGGACTCGACCTTCATGGCCAAGCCCTACCCGGGCCAGGCGGGCAACGGTCTGCACGTGCACATCTCGCTGCTCGACAAGAAGACCGGCCAGAACATCTTCGCCACCGATGACCCGGAACAGCACGCACCGCTGCGCCATGCCATCGCCGGCATCCTGGAAACCATGCCGGCTTCGATGGCCTTCCTGTGCCCGAACGTCAACTCGTACCGCCGCTTCGGCGCCCAGTTCTACGTGCCGAATGCGCCGAGCTGGGGCCTGGACAACCGCACGGTCGCAGTACGCGTGCCCACGGGCAGCAGCGACGCCATCCGCATCGAGCACCGGGTAGCCGGCGCCGATGCCAACCCGTACCTGATGATGGCGTCGATTCTCGCCGGCATTCACCACGGCCTGACCAACCAGCTGGAGCCGGGCGAGCCGATCGAGGGCAATTCCTACGAGCAACTGGAGCAGAGCCTGCCGAACAACCTGCGTGATGCCCTGCGCCAGCTCGACGACAGCGAAGTGATGAACAAGTACATCCGCCCGGAGTACATCGACATCTTCGTCGCCTGCAAGGAAGCGGAAATGCACGAGTTCGAGACGACCATCTCCGACCTCGAATACAACTGGTACCTGCACACGGTCTGACGGAGCGGCGAGCATGACAATCACTACCCGCCAGGACTGGGAGCAGCGCTACCGCAGTCTGGACATCGAGGCGCGTGCCTTCATCGACGGCGCCTACCGCGACGCCGTGGGCGGCGCGACCTTCGACAGCGTCAGCCCGGTGGACGGTCGTCACCTGGCCCGCGTGGCCAGTTGCATGGCCGAGGACGCCGAGCTGGCCGTCAAGGCTGCCCGCGCGAGTTTCGAGCGTGGCGACTGGGCCCATCAGGCCCCGGCGCAGCGCAAGCGTGTGCTGATCGCCTTCGCCGACGCGTTGCTGGCCAATGCCGAGGAGCTGGCGCTGCTGGAAACCCTCGACATGGGCAAGCCGATCAGCGACTCGCTGAGCATCGACGTGCCGGCGGCGGCCAACGCCATCCGCTGGAGCGCCGAGGCGATCGACAAGCTGTATGACGAGGTGGCGCCGACGCCCCGTGACCAGCTTGGTCTGGTTACCCGCGAAGCGGTCGGCGTGGTGGCGGCCATCGTGCCGTGGAATTTTCCGTTGATGATGGCCTGCTGGAAGCTAGGGCCAGCCTTGGCTACCGGTAACTCGGTGATTCTCAAACCGTCCGAGAAGTCGCCGCTGACCGCTATTCGTATCGCCCAGCTGGCGCTGCAAGCCGGTATTCCTGCTGGCGTGTTCAACGTGTTGCCCGGTTATGGCCATACGGTTGGCAAGGCGCTGGCGCTGCACATGGACGTCGACACCATCGTGTTCACCGGCTCCACGAAAATCGCCAAGCAACTGATGATCTACGCCGGCGAGTCGAACATGAAGCGCGTGTGGCTGGAGGCGGGCGGCAAGAGCCCGAACATCGTCTTCGCCGATGCACCGGATCTGCAGGCCGCCGCCGAGGCCGCTGCCGCTGGCATCGCCTTCAACCAGGGCGAAGTATGCGTGGCGGGCTCGCGGCTGCTGGTCGAGCGCTCGATCAAGGAGCGCTTCCTGCCGATGGTGGTCGAGGCCCTGCAACGCTGGAAGCCCGGCCATGCGCTGGATCCGCAGACGCGTGTCGGCGCCCTGGTCGATGACGGCCATCTGGACACCGTGCTCGGCTTCATCGAGGCCGGTCGCCAGCAAGGTGCGGTGATCATCAGCGGCGGTGAGCGTGCCCTGCAGGAAACCGGCGGCAGCTATGTGCAGCCAACGATCTTCGACGGCGTGGACAACGCCATGCGCATCGCCCAGGAAGAGATCTTCGGCCCCGTGCTGTCGGTGATCACCTTCGACAGCGACGAGGAAGCGGTACGCATCGCCAACGACACGCCTTATGGCCTGGCCGCTGCCGTTTGGACGCGCGACATCTCCCGGGCGCACCGCACCGCGCGGGCACTGCGGGCCGGCAGCGTGTGGGTGAACCAGTACGACGGTGGCGACATGACCGCACCGTTCGGTGGTTTCAAGCAATCGGGCAACGGGCGTGACAAGTCGCTGCATGCCTTCGACAAGTACACCGAACTTAAAGCCACCTGGATCAAGCTCTAGCGACCTCGGGTGACCTGCCTCGCGCCTGTTTCTGCAAACAGATGCGCTGGTATCGGCGCCCGATGGGATGGCTATGCGGAGCGGAAACTTTGGAGTTCCTAGGGAGTTTCACATGACTCAACACGTCGACAGTTACTACGCCGCCTCGCGCAATCCGCGAGTCGATTACCCCGCGCTCGGCGAATCCGTCGAGACGGATGTCTGCGTCATCGGCGCCGGTTATACCGGCCTGTCCACGGCGCTGTTCCTGCTCGAGCATGGTTTTCGCGTGATCGTGCTGGAAGCCGCCAAGGTCGGCTTCGGCGCCTCGGGGCGCAACGGTGGGCAGATCGTCAACAGCTACAGCCGCGATATCGACGTCATCGAACGCCAGGTCGGCGCACGCCAGGCACAGCTGCTCGGCGAGATGGCCTTCGAAGGCGGGCGCATCATCCGTGAGCGGGTCGCCAAGTACGGCATTCAGTGCGACCTGAAGGATGGTGGCGTGTTCGCCGCCATCACCGACAAGCAGATGGGCCATCTCGAGTCGCAGAAGAAGCTGTGGGAGCGCTACGGCCATACCCAGCTGGAGCTGATGGACGAGCGCCGCATCCGCGAAGTGGTCGGCACCGAGCGCTATGTCGGCGGCATGCTGGACATGAGCGGCGGTCATATCCATCCGCTCAACCTGGCTTTGGGTGAGGCCGCTGCGGTGGCATCCCTGGGCGGTGCGATCTACGAGCAGAGCCCGGCGACCCGCATCGACCGTGGCCCGCAGCCGGTGGTGCACACACCGAACGGGCAGGTGAAGGCCAAGTTCGTGGTGGTGGCGGGCAACGCTTACCTGGGCGGGCTGATGCCGGAACTGGCAGCCAAATCCATGCCCTGCGGCACTCAGGTGCTGACCACCGAGCCGCTGTCGGACGAGCTGGCCCATAGTCTGTTGCCGCAGGATTACTGCGTGGAAGACTGCAACTACCTGCTCGACTACTACCGCCTCAGCGCCGACAAGCGCCTGATCTACGGTGGCGGCGTGGTCTACGGCGCCCGCGACCCGGCGGACATCGAAGCGATCATCCGACCCAAGCTGCTCAAGACCTTCCCGCAGCTCAAGGACGTGAAGATCGATTACACCTGGACCGGCAACTTCCTGCTGACCCTGTCGCGCCTGCCGCAGGTCGGTCGCATCGGCGACAACATCTACTACTCCCAGGGGTGCAGTGGCCATGGCGTGACCTACACGCACCTGGCCGGCAAGGTGCTGGCCGAAGCACTGCGCGGTCAGGCCGAGCGTTTCGACGCGTTCGCCGGCCTGCCGCATTACCCGTTCCCAGGCGGGCAGCTGCTGCGGGTGCCGTTCACGGCCCTGGGCGCCGTTTATTACCAGTTGCGCGATCGCCTCGGTATCTGATGCTGCGCCTGCCGACGTGATCCGTCGGCAGGCTTTTCCGGAGAGAACAACATGACCCGCATGCCCCTGATCGGCGTTACTGCCTGCCGGCAGCAACTTGGCAAGTACGATTCGCACACCGTCGGCGACAAATACGTCGAGGCCGCGGCTTACGCCGGCCTGCCGCTGGTACTGCCAGCGCGCAGCACGCCGAGCGATCCGCATCAACTGCTCGCACAACTGGACGGCATCCTGTTCACCGGTTCGCCTTCCAACGTCGAGCCCCGTCATTACCAGGGCACGCCGAGCATCGAGGGCACTCAGCACGACCCTCGTCGCGACGCCAATACCTTGCCGCTGCTGCGCCTGGCGATCGAGAAGGGCGTGCCGGTGTTCTGCATCTGCCGCGGCTTCCAGGAGCTCAACGTGACCCTTGGCGGCACCCTGCATCAGCGGGTTCAGGAACTGCCGGGTTATCTGGACCATCGCGAGCCGCAGAGCGAGTCGGTCGCCGAGCAGTACGCGCCGCAGCATGCGGTCAGCGTGCAGCCGGGCGGAGCGTTCGAGCGCATCGGCTTGCCGTCGCAGTTTCAGGTCAACTCCCTGCACAGCCAGGGTATTGACCGTCTGGCCGACAGTCTGCGCATTGAGGCCCAGGCGCCCGATGGCCTGGTCGAGGCGGTGTCGATACCGGGCTCACCAGGCTTCCTGATCGGCGTGCAGTGGCACCCGGAGTGGCGCTTCAGTGAAAACCCCGAGTCGCTGAAGCTGTTCCAGGCCTTTCGCGATGCCTGCCAGGTGTATGCGAAGACCCGCCAAACACGCTGAACCCGCCTGAACCCTGCCGGGTTCGAGGCGCTCTGACGAACAATTCTAAAATGATGGCAGAGGCTTATGAGTGAATCATCGACCGTTCAGGGAAGCCCGCTAGCGGCCACCGGAGCCTCTTCCAAGGGGCTGGCGCAAGGCAAGGTCGGGCTGCTGGCCTGCGTGGTGTTGGGCATTTCCACCATCGCGCCGGTCTATACGCTGACCGGCGCCCTCGGCCCCACCGTCCGCGAAGTCGGTGTTTACCTGCCGGCGGTATTCATCGTCGGTTTCCTGCCGATGCTGCTGGTGGCGCTGGGTTACCGGGAGCTCAATGCTGCCGAACCGGACAGCGGCACCTCGTTCACCTGGTCGGCACGGGCCTTCGGACCGATGATCGGCTGGATCGGAGGCTGGGGGCTGGTTACCGCCACGACCATCGTGCTTTCCAATCTGGCGGGCATCGCGGTGGACTTCTTCTACCTGTTTCTCGCCCAGTTGACCGGGCTGGATTGGCTGGCGGACCTTACCCAGAACCTGCTGGTGAACATCGTCACCTGCTGCATCTTCATCGCCATGGCCGTGTGGGTCTGTTGCCGGGGCATCGGCATGACCATGGGTGTGCAGTACACGCTGGTGGCCCTGCAACTGGTGGTGCTGATCGGTTTCGCGCTGGCCGCCTTCGCCGCTGCGCCGGACAGCTCGCCAGTGGTCTTCCATCCCGAGTGGTTCAACCCGTTCAACATCGACTCGTTCTCTGCCTTCGCAGCGGGTCTGTCGCTGTCGATCTTCATCTTCTGGGGCTGGGATGTCTGCCTGACGGTCAGCGAAGAGTCGGTGGGCAGCGAGAAGGTGCCTGGGCGCGCGGCGACCATCACCGTGCTGCTGATCCTCGCCCTCTACCTGTTCACCGCGGCGGCTACCCTGCAGTTCGCCGGCACCGGCGATACCGGTCTGGGCCTGGGCAATGCGCAGATCCAGGAAAACGTCTTCGCCCACCTGGCTGGCCCGGTCATGGGGCCGCTGGCGATCCTGATGTCCATCGCGGTACTGGCGAGCACGGCGGCGTCGCTGCAATCCACCTTCATTTCACCGGCGCGTACGTTGCTGGCGATGGGGTATTACCGCGCGGTGCCGAAGCGCTTCGCCAGCGTGCATCCGCTTTCGCAGACGCCACGTTACGCGACCATCGCTGCGGGCATCGCCACGGCGGTGTTCTACGTGACCATGCGCACCCTGAGCGAGAACGTGCTGGCCGACACCATCACCGCCCTGGGCATGATGATTTGCTTCTACTACGCGCTGACCGCCTTCGCCTGCGTGTGGTATTTCCGCCACAGCCTGTTCGACAGCGTGCGCCACTTCTTCATGCGTGGGCTGTGCCCGTTGCTGGGGGCGGTGATGCTGTCGATCATCTTCTGGCAGACCACCTTCGACAGCATGTCACCAGACTTCGGCAGCGGCTCCCACATCGCCGGCCTCGGCCTGGTGTTCGTGATCGCCGTGGTGATTCTGCTGCTCGGCCTGGTGCTGATGTTCATCGCCCGCTGGCAGTCCCCGGCATTCTTCCTCGGCAACACCCTGCAGCGGCAGGTGAAACCGGCCAAAGCGCAATAGGCCACAGAACCATCGCTCCAGAAACGACAAAGGGACGCCAGGCGTCCCTTTGTGCATTGGCGGCCGAGCGTCAGGCTGCCTGGGTTTTCCCGTCGGCCTGGCGAATGGCGCGGTTGAGTGCGCTGAACAGGGCGCGGAAGCTCGCGGTGGTGATGTTCTCGTCGATACCGATGCCGTGCAGCGGACGTTGGCCGTCGAGACGGATCTCGATGTAGCAGGCCGCCTTGGCGTTGGCGCCACCGCCGATGGCGTGCTCGTGGTAGTCCATGATTTCCACCGCCAGCGGTACGCTCGACACCAGGGCTTCCAGTGCACCCTTGCCAGCACCGCTCCAGCGTTGCACGGCGCCGTCCACCTGCACTTGCACCTCGACGTTGCTGTCGCCGTTCTCTTCCTGCAGGCGATGGCCTTTCAGCTCATAAGGCGCCTTGGCTTGCAGGTACTCGCGCTCGAGCAGGCCGTGAATCTGTCCGGCCGTCATTTCCAGGCCCAGGCGATCGGTCTCGCCCTGAACCACCTGGCTGAACTCGATCTGCATGCGACGCGGCAGGTTGATGCCATATTCCTGCTCGAGCAGGAAGGTGATGCCACCTTTGCCTGACTGGCTGTTGACGCGAATCACCGCTTCGTAATCGCGGCCGATGTCGGCCGGGTCGATTGGCAGGTACGGGACTTCCCAGATCTGGCCTTCCTTCTGCTGGGCGAAGCCCTTGCGGATGGCGTCCTGGTGAGAGCCGGAGAAGGCGGTGTGCACCAGGTCACCGACATAGGGGTGACGCGGGTGCACCGGAATCTGGTTGCAATCTTCGACCACCTTGCGCACGGCGTCGATGTCGGAGAAGTCCAGTTGCGGGTCGATGCCCTGGGTGTAGAGGTTCAGCGCCACGGTCACCAGGCAGACGTTGCCGGTGCGCTCGCCGTTGCCGAACAGGCAGCCTTCGACACGGTCGGCGCCCGCCATCAGGCCCAGCTCGGTAGCAGCCACACCCGTGCCACGGTCGTTGTGGGTGTGCAGGCTGATCAGCACGCTGTCGCGCTTGTCGACGTGCCGGCCGAACCACTCGATCTGGTCGGCGTAGTTGTTCGGCGTGGCGTTCTCGATGGTGGCCGGCAGGTTGAGGATCAGCTTGTTCGCCGGGGTTGGCTGGAACACGTCGATCACCGCGTTGCACACCTCGACGGCGAAGTCGATTTCGGTGGAGCTGAATACTTCAGGCGAGTACTCGAAACCCCACGCGGTTTCCGGTGCGGCCTCGGCCAGGCGCTTGATGGTGGTACCGGCCGCCACGGCGATGGCCTTGACGCCAGCCTTGTCCTGGTTGAAGACGATCTTGCGGAAGCTTGGCGCGCAGGCGTTGTAGTAGTGAACGATGGCCTTCTTGGCGCCCTTGAGCGATTCGAAGGTGCGCTCGATAAGGTCGTCGCGAGCCTGGGTCAGTACCTGGATGGTGACGTCATCCGGGATGTGGCCGCCTTCGATCAGTTCGCGCACGAAGTCGAAATCGGTCTGCGAGGCGGACGGGAAGCCCACTTCGATTTCCTTCAGGCCCACGGCGAGCAGGCACTTGAAGAAGCGCATCTTCTTCTCGGCATCCATCGGCTCGATCAGCGACTGGTTGCCATCGCGCAGGTCGGTGGACAGCCAGATCGGCGCCTGGTCGATGATCTTGTCCGGCCAGGTGCGATCCGGAATGTTGATCGGGGTGAAGGCGCGGTACTTGTTCGAGGGGTCTTTGAGCATGCTCATGGAAAATTCCTGAAGACGAAGGCCGGCAACGGCCGAACTGAAAATAAAAAGATGAAGAGGGATAAGCGGGGAGCGGGTTTGCCGACGTACTTGGGCGCCAACAGACCCTAGCGCAGTCGCTGGGCGACCAGGCAGAGATTGGCGTGTTGCCGGAGGAGGATGAGGGTTTGCGAGACATTCATGTGGCTAACCCTAACCAGTGAGGGGAAAGCTGGCAAGCCTGTCTGGTAAATTGGTGAAAACCACCAAGGCTCGGCCCTTGGTGGTTTTTTATTGCGCTATCTGTGTTTTTTCAGCTGCTGCATTGCGTGCCATGAGCAGGGGCGTCTTGCTGCTCAGTTTCCGGCATCAAGTACCGGACGCAGCTCGCGCATGTCGGCACCGCTCGGGTGCTGGAACACGCGCAGACCGAATTCCGGGAGGATCGCCAGCAGGTGATCGAAGATATCCGACTGATAGCCCTCGTATGGCACCCAGGCCACGGTGTTGGTGAAGCAGTAAAGCTCCAGCGGCAGGCCGTCGGCGGTGGGCTGCAACTGACGGACGATCTGCGTCATGTTCTGGTTGATGCCTGGGTGCTGACGCAGGTAATGCTCGACGTAAGCACGGAAGGTACCGAGGTTGGTGACCCGGCGCGTGTTGGCCGGCTCCTGGGCGGCCTCGGCCAGCTCGGTGTTCCAGCTCAGCAATTCGCTCTGCTTGCTGCTCAGGTATTGGCCGAGCAGCAGGAAGCGCTGCAGGTGAGCGATTTCGTCTGGGCTGAGAAAACGTACGCTGGTCTGGTCCAGATAGATGCTGCGCTTGATGCGACGGCCACCGGACTCCTGCATGCCGCGCCAGTTCTTGAACGGATCGCTGATGAAGCGCTTGGTCGGGATGGTGGTGATGGTCTTGTCCCAGTTCTGCACCTTGACGGTGTGCAGGGCGATGTCGATCACGTCGCCGTCGGCATTGAGCTGAGGCATCTCGATCCAGTCGCCGACACGGACGATATCGCTGGAGGAGATTTGTACGCTGGCCACCAGCGACAGCAGGGTGTCCTGGAAAATCAGCATCAGTACCGCAGCCATGGCTCCGAGACCGGAGAGCAGGATCAGCGGCGAGCGGTCGATCAGCGTCGCGACCATCAGAATCGCGGCGATGGCGTAGATGACGATGGTGACGACCTGGATGTAGCCCTTGACCGGCTTCAGGTGCGCATTCGGTCGGCGCTGGTAGAGGGTGTTGACCAGATTCAGCACGCCGCCGATGGCCAGGGCGATGGTCAGGATGATGAAGGCGCTGCAGACGTTGTTCACCACCGTGACCGCGGCAGCGGGCAGATGCGGGACCACCTTGATGCCACTGGCGAGGATCATCGCCGGCACGATGTTGGCCAGGCGTCGCACGACATGGGAGTCGGCCAGGGCCTTGTCCTGACCGACCGTGGTCGAGCGCAGTACCCGATAGAGGCCGCGCACGAGGATGCGCTTGACGATCCAGTTGGCGATCCAGGCGCCGAGGATCAGCAGGCTCAGGCTGATCAGGGTGTGCAGTTCGGGGTAGTTTTTCAGCCATTCGAGAGTGGCGTCGTAATGCTCTTTCATCGCGTTCCTCAGCTTTCAGTCAAACCCGCTGCGAGAGAGTGCCCTTGTGCAGCGGCGGCGTACCTTAGCAAAAGCGGATCACGATCAGGCGTTTCTGTCAGGTTTGTTCAATATTGAAGTGGCTGCGGCTATGCTCGACGCTGAGTCGACACCTCTCCAGGAACTCTCGTATGTCCCGAATCGGCTGTGGCGCTATCACGCTGCTGACGCTCCTGCTCGGTGCCTGTGCGCAATCGCCGGCGCGAGATGAAAATCTGCCGTTGGAGCAACGCCTGGCCAGCCTCGGCTACCGGCAGGGCGAAGTGGTGGATGCGCTGCAGCGCTTCGATATCGACGGATGGCAGTACCTGGACAAGACCCACATCATCCTCGGTGACGGGCCCGGACGATCCTATCTGGTCACCTTCTCGCGACCGTGCCGCAACCTGAACGTCAGCAATGGTCTGGGGTTCAGCACGACCGTGGGATTGCTGACACGCCTGGACCGCATCGTATCGAGCGACGGCAGCGGCTTTGCCGAACACTGCCTGATTGGCGAACTGCATCGTCTGGAAAAGGTGCCCAAACCGGGCAAGTGACTCCGTCAGTA
The DNA here is from genome assembly GCF_030209025.1 of Pseudomonas sp. MEJ086. Taxonomy (NCBI): domain Bacteria; kingdom Pseudomonadati; phylum Pseudomonadota; class Gammaproteobacteria; order Pseudomonadales; family Pseudomonadaceae; genus Pseudomonas; species Pseudomonas sp. MEJ086. Next base: position 24,669 of record NZ_JARVSV010000029.1, on the reverse strand, counting down.
CGGCTGCCAGGTGAGCCGCTCCCGTACCAGGGCACGAGAGCGGAGGGCGATCAGAACTCGCCGCGCAGGGTCACGGCGAAGTTGCGGGGTTCGCCGTAGTAGTAGTTGGCGCCTGTAGCGCCGATCTTCTCGTAATAGTGTTTATCGAAAAGGTTGTTGCCGTTCAGCTGCATTGAGTAATGCTCATTGAAGCGATAACCGACGACTGCGTTGTACACGGCATAACCACCTTGTTGAGCGCGTACCGTACGGCCGTTGGATGTACCTTCGGCATAGATGTCACTCTGTGCCTGTACGCCGCCGCCGACGGTCCAGGCCGAAAGCGTACCCGGTAGGCGATAGCTGGTAAAAAGCCTCAACAGGTGTTTGGGGTCAGTGGTTCGCAGTGCGTTGCCCTGATTGGCAGCGGTGTCCTTGAGATATTTGGTTGTGGTGTAGGTATAGCCGGCTCCGATCTGCCAGCCGCTCAGCACCTCGCCGGAGATTTCCAGTTCGACCCCCTCGCTTCGACTCTTGCCTGAAGCGACATAGCAGGCGCCCAAGGCATTGTTGGGCAGGCAGCGGATGTTGTCGTCGGTAGCCGCCGCATCCTGCAACGCCTTGCCCACCAGATTCGTGCGGAACATCGCCACGGAACTGTTCAGGCGGCCCTCGTAGAACTCGCCTTTCAGCCCCACTTCATAGACCTCACCTGTCATCGGGTCGAGCAGGCCACCCGAAGTGTCGTATCTGCTCTGTGGGGAAAATATTTCGGTGTAGCTGGCGTAAGCGCTGATGGCCTCGGTCAGGTCATAAATCAGTGCGCCATAGGGCACAACTTCGCGGTTGATGCTGTAGTCGGCGCTTGTCGAGTCTTGCAGTTCGTAGTCGTACCAGTTAAGACGTGCGCCGATGATGGCGGTCAGCGGCTCGGCTAGCGAGATGCTCCAGTTGGCATAGATCGCTTCCTGAGTGGTAATGCTGTGAGTCTGCGGATTGGCGGTGGCGGGCCCTGCTGTCCAGTTGATGTCGGAGGGATTCCAGTTCCGAATGTCAACGACCAGGTTCTGACCGTTGGCGTCTACATAGTTACCCCATACCGAATCGATTCCGATGGAGTCGGTCACGTTGCGTTCGGTACCCAGGGTCAGGTGGTGCTCGCGGCCGAATAGGTCGAAATTACCATCCAGAACCGCGCCTAGATTGGTGTAATTGGTGCGGCCACCACCGTCGCTGTTGTTATACGACACGTTCCAAAGATAAGGATTGGTGGCGCCGCGTGGGCGAGCCAGATTGGTTTGCTGGAAGCCATGATCCTTGTAAGCGAAGCGACTGCGACTGCCGGTCAGTTTGAGATTCCAGTCATTAGCGAAGGCATGTTCCAGTTCGCCGAAGAAATTCACGTTGGTACGATCCCAGCGTGCCCAGTTAGCTCCGAAGAATGTGTCGCGATCAAACGGCAAGGGCGAGCCGTCGAGGTCCGCCGGCAAATTGCCCCAGGCCCCGGTGGCGTCAAGCTCGGTATATTCCAAGCCGCCAGTGATTACGGTGCGGTCACCGAGATCGGCGGACAATACGGTGTATACGACATTCTTGCGCTCCATGCGCGTGTCCTGGAAAAAGTCCTTGTCGTCGTGGACGGCAATGATCCGGCCGCGAATCGAGCCGTCTTCTACCAGTGGGCCGGAGATATCAGCCACGTATCGATTGGCATCCCAGGAGCCGGCGGTATAGCTGGCAGAGCCTTGAAACTCCCGGGTTGGCCGCTTGCGCACCAGGTTCGCTGTTCCTGAGGGATTACCTGAGCCGCGGAGCATGCCGCTGGCACCGCGCAAAACCTCTACGTGATCCAGTGTCGCTGCGTCCGGTTGGATGAAGTTGCCGCCGCCTGCCCCTTGGGCAACGGTCGCGCCATCAAACTGGATGGCATCGATGGAGAAGCCGCGTGAGTAGTAGTTCACCCGCTCGCTATCGGTCTGGTCGACCACCACGCCAGGTGTCTGCTGGAGCATCTCCTTGAGGTTGGTCAGGTTCTGATCCTTCATGCGCTGTTCGGTCAGTACCGTCACCGACTGTGGGGTGCGGCGCAGCGACTGCGGCGTCTTGCCGATGCTGACCGCCCCGGTGGTGTACGAGCCACTGCCTTCGGTCGTGCCGCCCAGGCCGGTGCTGCTGATTGCTGTCGCGCCCAGCTCCATGGCGCTGCCGACGTCCAGGCGTTGGCTGAGAATGAAGCTGCCATTGCCCTGGTTCAGGGCTTCCATATCGCTGCCTTGCAGCAACTGGTTCAGCCCTTCATGAGCCTCGTATTCGCCTTGCAGGCCCGGCGAGTTCTTGCCGGCGGTTTGCTGCGGGGTCGTGGCCAGGGTGATCCCGGCGGTACGGGCGAACTGGTTGAGGGCATCGGCCAGCGGCCCGGCAGCAATCGAATAACGCTTAACGCTGGCAGTGCTACCGGGCTCGTCCGCCAGCAGGGTGGCTGGGGCAGCGGCGAAGCCCAGAGCTGCCCCGAACAGGGCGTGGCGCAGGGCGCGATTGAGCGGGGTGAGGCGGGCGGCGTTTAAGCGTGGTTGCATGGGGCTCACTGTCGACGGAACGGCTATGAATAGGAATGGTTCTGATTCCTTGCCGAACCGTGTCGGAAAAGCCGACAGTTTTTTCCAACTTTTTTCAGCGCGAGAACGACGCTCTTTTCAGCCTGCGCGCAGATGCGAGGTGGCTGGCGTCAGGCCGCTTCCACCCGAACCCACCAGCGCGTCATGTACTGCACGCGAATCGGCAGGGTCTGCGCCATGACCCGCAACAGTTCATCCGTATCGCCGAGACGGAACACGCCGGACAGGCGCAGATCGGCAACGCTGCGGGTGTAGCCGAGATGACCGTTGCGGTAACGGCCGACCTCGTCGAGAAAATCCTGCAAACGCATGTCGCGGGTGACGATCAGCCCCTCGCGCCAGGCGGAGGGGTCCATATCGTCACGCTCGAACGCTGAAGCGCGGCCATCGGCGACCCGGTAACGATTTCCGGAAGTAGCCAGAAAGGTGGGCAGCCCGGCCACCGCGACCTGACCCTGTTCGACATGCAGGTTGATACCGCCATCACGTATGCGCAGGCCGAAGCGGGTGGCCGGCTCGGCTCCCGCCTGAGCCTCGAACGATCCGTACGGGGTACTGACCCGCAAGGGACGCCGGCTGTTGGCTGTGCAGCTGACGAACAGTTCGCCCTGACGCAGGACGATCAGGCGCTGTCTGTCGTCGAGGCGTACATCCACGGCGGTGTCGGTGTTGAGGTCGAGTTCGTCACCGTGGCCGAGGGCCAGGTGGCGATGTTCGCCCACGGCGGTTGCCTGGTCCGCCAGTAGCGGCTGGACGATGGACAGATCCTTGGCCAGCCAGGCACTGCCACCTGCCACGGCAGTCAGCGACAGCAGCTTGAGTGCCTGTCGACGGCGCAGACGCATGGCCGAGTTTTCCAGCGTATCGACGGTGCCTGCCGGCAGGGTCCGCAGATCCTGGCTCAACTCGGCATGCATGCCGCTGACCCGCTGCCAGGCGCGTTCGTGGCCGGCATCCTCGCGTCGCCACTGCTCGCACTGGCGACGCAGCGCGGGGGCGTCGTCCTGCTGCAGGCGCATCAGCCAGCCGATCGCCTGCTTGACCCGGCGTGCTTCGGCATCCTTGTTGGTCAGGTCGCTCATGCATCTTCGCCATAGCGCAGCAGATAGCAGTGATACAGCGCGTCGGCGATATAGCGCTCTACGGAGCGAACCGATACACCCAGACGCTCGGCGATTTCCCGGTATGACAGGCCTTCGCACTGGGCAAGCAGAAAGGCGGTGCGAACCCGGGGTTTGAGGCCGTCGAGCATCAACGCGATGCGTTCGAGCAGCTCCAGCACCAACTCCCGGGATTCCGGCGAGGGCGCTTCCGCGTCCGAAAGGTGCGCGATGCTCTCCAGCCAGGCGCGCTGCAGCTCTTCACGGCGCCAGTGATCGATCACCAGGCCGCGGGCGACGGTACGCAGAAACGCGCGGGGCGTATCGATGGCGCTCAGGTCGCAGCGCTGGATGACCCGCACAAAGGTATCGTGGGCGAAATCCGCGGCATCGCTGGCATTGCCGAGGCGGCCGCGCAACCACGTCTTCAGCCAACCATGATGGTCGCTGTAGAGCGTGTGGATGACGGTGCGCTGAGGTGAGTCGAGGGCTGACATGAAAAGCCAGGAGTGAGTCTGATAATTCCTCGCATTGTCATTCCCGCGGCGGTTCTTTGCAATGCCGCGGGTTGCCAGATGATAAGCGGCACCCATCAATCACCCAGGTCAGGCGGGTTCGGTTCGACCCTGATTCCGACTGCCTGCACTACCCCGAGCCGCCGACCGGCGTGCCTCAGTTGGCGTAGGCGTATTCTCCGCCTCGTTGCAGGGCACGTTGGTAGGCGGGGCGGGCATGGATACGTTCGAGGAAAGCCTTCAGCCGGGGGCGGCTGGCATCCAGCCCGCCTCGCGAAGTGGCCGCCTCCAGTGGAAAGCTCATCTGGATATCGGCCACGCTGAATTGCTCACCGGCGAACCAGGTGCTCTTGCCAAGCTCGCCTTCCAGATAGTCCAGATGCAGTTTCAATTGTGGGTTGATCAGCAGGTTCTTGACCTTCTGCGCAATGCCGCGGGCGACGGGTTTGACGAAGAAGGGCATGGGGCTGTTTTCCACCTTGTCGAACACCAGCTTGAGCAGCAGAGGCGGCATCGCCGAGCCTTCGGCATAATGCAGCCAGTAGTTGCAGCGCAGACGCTCGGGGCTGTCTGCTGGCGGTAACAGGGCCGGGCCATGACGGTTGGCCAGGTAGTCGATGATGGCGCCGGACTCGGCCAGGGTCAGGTCGCCGTCGGTAACCACCGGCGACTTGCCCAGCGGATGTACGGCGCGCAATTCTGGCGGGGCCAGCATGGTCTTGGGGTCGCGCTCGTAGCGCTTGATCTGATACTCCACGCCCAGTTCTTCGAGCAGCCAGAGGATGCGCTGCGAGCGCGAGTTGTTCAGGTGATGGACGGTGATCATCGTGGCTCCTGGTCGTGAGGGGGCGATAGCCATCCATGAAGCGCTGCGTTCAGGGCGATCAGCCAGTGATCGCCACTCTACACGTCAATGCCCGGCGCTGGCTAAGGCTTGAACGCACCAATGAAGATCGCCGGATCGACCCGTGCATCGTTGAGGCTGACGTTCCAATGCAGGTGCGGCCCGGTGGCGCGTCCGGTGGCGCCGACCTTGCCGAGCACGCCGCCGCGGGGTAGCTCGTCGCCGACCTTCACGCCGACCTCCGACAGGTGGCAGAACATGCTGATCAGGCCCTGGCCGTGGTCGACGAAAACGGTCTTGCCGTTGAAGAAGTAGTCGCCCACCAGAATCACCTTGCCGGCCGCGGGTGCCTTGATCGGTGTGCCGCGATTGGCGGCGAAGTCCAGCCCGGAGTGCGGGTTGCGCTCCTCGCCATTGAAGAACCGGCGCAGCCCGAAGGGGCTCGACAGCGGGCCGTTGACCGGCTTGTCGAACATCAGGTTGCTCGGTTGCCGTGGGCTGAACTGCTGGTAGGCACGGGTCTGCTCGGCCAGTTCCCGCTCGATGCGCGCGAGGTTCTTGGCGTTGGGGTTGACCTGCTGCTGGTTCTTGATGGTGATGCGCTGCTCGACGTAGGTCTTGCTGCCCACCTGAAAGCTCAGACGCTGGCCGCCCGTTTCGATCTGCTGGGTGCCGGGTTTGACGCTCAACGGAATGCCGACGATGGCGATCCAGCGCTGCTGATCTTCATGCACCACCAAGACCGGCTTGCGCTGGTAGGTGGCGCTGGGTGCACTGGCCGAGGCACCGAGGTCGACCACGGCGACGCCACCCGGTACCGGCTTGTTCAGCAGGCGGCTGATGAAGCCTTCGGCGTGAGCGGGCAGGGCGAGACAGAGGGTGAGCAGCAACAGCAGGGAGCGCATTGATTTTCCTTTTTTATCGAGGCTTGAGAGGGGCTCTTTCAGGGTGAGGGGCGTTCTGCGAAACCGCGATACGGCCACCAATCGCCTTCAAGGGCCAGGCGCCCCGGACTTCCACGTGAGTTTTCGGCAACCTGTAGGAGCCCGCTTGCGGGCGATGCGAGCGTGGCCATGATCTTCAGTCCAGCAGCGAAAGCGTGACGGGCGCGACATGATTGTCCTCGACGCGTACGTCCAGCTCGCCTTCACCAAGGCGCGCCTTGAGGCGCTGCCCCGGTTGGGTGGCGGCAGCGCTGCGGATGGCCTGGCCACGGTCGTCGAGCAGGATGCTGTAACCGCGTCCGAGGGTCGCCAGGGGGCTGACCACGTGGAGCGTCTGCATCTGACTCTGCAGCAGCAGGCGGCGGGCCTTGAGGCCTTCCTTCATGGCCCTAGGCAGACGTTCGGCGAGGCTGTCGAGACGCTGGCGCAGCAGCTTGAGGTGACGTCCCGGATGCTGCCCGGCCAGGCGCGCCTGCAACTGCGCGAGCTTGTGGGCACGCTGATTGACCTGATGCGTATAGGCACGGCGCAGACGCATGTCGAGATCGTCGAGGCGCTGGGCTTGCTGACGCAGCCGTTCGCCGGGATGGCGCATGCGCCGGGTAAGGCCCTCGAGGCGCATGCGTTCACGGGCCAGGCGGCCGTTGATGGCCAGGGTCAGACGGCGTTGCAGCACCGTGACCCGCTGCACCAGGTCATCGCTATGGGGCGCCAGCAGTTCCGCCGCGGCTGACGGCGTGGGAGCGCGCACGTCGGCGACGAAATCGCTGATCGACACATCGGTTTCATGACCGACCGCACTGACGATGGGCGTGACGCAGGCGTCCACGGCGCGTGCCACGGCTTCTTCGTTGAAGCACCAGAGATCCTCCAGCGAGCCGCCGCCACGGGCGAGGATCAGCGCATCGAAGCCCTGGGCGTCAGCCAGCTTCAAGGCCCGAACGATCTGTGCCGTGGCCTCGCGGCCCTGTACGGCGGTGGGGATCAGGCTCAGTTCGACCTGCGGAGCACGGCGACGAAACACGCTGATGATGTCGCGGATCACTGCGCCGGTGGGCGAGCTGATGATGCCGATACGCCGCGGGTGAGCCGGCAGAGGGCGCTTGCGTTCGGCGGCGAACAGGCCTTCTGCACCGAGCTTCTCCTTCAAGGCCTCGAAGGCCAGGCGCAGGGCACCGTCACCGGCCGGCTCCACGGCGTCTAGAATCAGCTGATAGTCGCCACGGCCCTCGAACAGCGAGACCTTGCCGCGCACCTTGACCGCCAGACCATCACGCAGCGCCTGGCGTACCCGTGCGGCGTTCTGCCGGAACAGCGCACAGCGCACCTGAGCCTGGCTGTCCTTGAGGGTGAAGTAGACATGCCCGGAGGCTGGCCGTGCGAGGTTGGAAATCTCCCCCTCGACCCAGATGCCGCCGAAGACATCTTCGAGCAGCAGGCGCGCACGGTTGTTGAGCTGGCTGACGCTGAGCACCTCGCGGTCGAGGTTCAGACGTTGGAACGGGTCTTTGATCATGGACGGCATCATAAGCCGAGGCGCGTGTGGCCGAAACCGTGCGTCATCAAATGAAGCAGATACGCCAGCCTGCGACGCGACGCCGCTGCAGTTGCAGCGGGCTCTGGCGTATCATCGGCATGCAAATGATAATCCTCCGCACAGGCGGCCTGTTGGTTCAGGCTGCGACTGCCCCGAGCCATCATGAATCCGACTTCTCCACTCTCCGCACCGCGCGTTCTGGTGGTCGACGACCATCGCAAGATTCGCGAGCCGCTGGCCGTTTATCTGCGCAAGCACGCCTTCGACGTGCGTACCGCGGAGAGCGCCGAGGGCATGTGGCAGTTGCTCGACGCCCAGCGGTTCGACGTGGTGGTGCTGGATGTGATGCTGCCGGACGGCGATGGCTTCGAGCTGTGCAGCCGCCTGCACCGGCGCAACGGCGTGCCGGTGATATTGCTGACCGCCCGCGATACCACCCGCGACCGCATCCGTGGGCTGGACCTGGGCGCCGATGATTACCTGACCAAACCCTTCGAACCCCGGGAGCTGGTGGCGCGCATCAACAGCGTGCTACGTCGGCGCGGCCCGCTCAGCGCCGAGCCTGCGCTGTTCGAACCGACGCCGCAGCCGCTGCTGCGCCATTACCAGTTCGCCGGCCTGGCGTTCGCCAGCGGCAGTGGCAGCCTGAGCGACAGCAGCGGGCAGTCGACCCGTCTGAGCACGGCGGAAGCGCGTTTGCTGCAGGTCTTTCTCGACCATCCGAACCAGGTACTGGATCGCGCCCGACTGATCGACCTGACGGCTCGCCCGGACAGCGATGTGTTCGATCGCACCATCGACCGCCAGGTCAGCCGCCTGCGCCGCAAACTGATCGACAGCGCCGGCTGTGAGGACCTGCTGCGCACCGTATGGGGCGGCGGCTACATGCTGGTCGCGGAGGTGACGCGCTCATGAGGTGGCTGGCGCGCCTGTGGCCGCAGCGTTTGATTCATCAATTGGCGGTGTTGCTGATCCTCGCGCTGCTGGCTTCCCACGGCATTGCCGTCCTGCTGCTGCAGCGCACCGGCGCGCTGGTGCATCCGCTGTCCCGTGCCCAGATACTGGAGCGTCTGGGTACCGCTTACCACGCGGCCGTGGAATTGAATCAGGGCGATGGCGAGCGCCTGTTGATATCGATGGGCGGCGTCGAGGCGCGTTTCTGGATCGCCGCCGAGGCGGATGTTCCAAGCTTCGAGATGCACCCGGAAGAGTTGCGCCTGACCGCCGAGTTGGCCAATGAGCTACAGGCGCCTGCAGAGCTGATCCACATGCAGCTCGAACGCATCGGCGGCGGGCCCGCGCGCGAAGACGTGCTGAGCCCTGCCGGCTGGGAGCCGTTACGCCTGCGCAGCAGTATCAGGCTGCCGTCGGGGCAGTACCTCAATGCCCTGCAGCATCCATCCGGTGCCTATGAATGGAGCCGCCTGCTGGCATATGCCTTGCCGGTGAGCATCGTGCCGATTCTGTTGATCCTGCTGTTCTTCATGGCCCGGGTGGTGCGCCCGTTCAGGACGCTGGCCGCGGCCACCGAGCGCATCAGCCGGGGCGAGCGCATCGCCCACCTGTCGCTGTCGGGCCCGCGCGAGGCTCAGGAACTGAGCCGAGCCTTCAACCTGATGCAGGAGCGCCTCGCTCGCCATGTGGAGGGGCGCACGCGAATGCTCGCAGCGCTCAGCCACGACCTCAATACACCCTTGACCGAGCTGCGCTTGCAGCTCGAGCTGCTCGATGACGGCCCCTTGCGCGAGGACCTGCTCGACAGCCTCGACGAGCTCCGCGCGATGGTCGCCGAGACGCTGGACTTCATCCGCGACGATGCCGTGCAGGAACCGACGGTGCGCCTGTCGTTGACCGCGCTGCTCGATGATCTGGCGCGACGTTATCGCACCTTGGGGCAACCGGTCAGTTGGCAGAGCGGGCCCGAGGTCTTCTGTCGTTGCCGACCGTTGGCGCTCAAACGCGTGCTCACCAACCTGATCGACAACGCCCTGCAGCATGGTGGGGATGCCGTGATCAGCTTGGAGCGTACCGCAACGGGCGAGATAAGCCTGGAGGTCCTCGATCATGGGCCGGGCGTCGATCCCGCGCGACTGGAGCAGGTGTTCGAGCCGTTCGTGCAGTTGAATGCGGAGAACGGCGCGAGCGGGCTAGGGCTCGGCCTGGCCATCGCGCGTGCGTGCGTGCAGGCCCACGGTGGTGAACTGACCCTGGAAAACCGCCCGCCCGCCGGCCTCTGCGCGGTGGTGCGTTTGCCGGCCGGGGGCCCTTGAGTTTCGCCGCCCGGCAGTGCTCCTATCGTTCCTCACGCTCCGCATGGAATGCCTGCGCAGGACGCTCAGCCCGTAGGGTGGCTTCAGCCCACCACCACAACGGCCACAGCCCGAAGCACTGAACCGCATGTTCTGAACCTACAGCCAACATCGGCGTTGAATGGCTTTGGTGGGCTAAAGCCCCACCCTACGGTTCATGCCCCTGGGGGTAGGGTGGGCTTCAGCCCACCACCCAAAGCGCCCACAGCCCGAAGCACTGAACCGCATGCTCTGAACCTCCAGCCACCATGGCATTGAATGGCTTTGGTGGGCTAAAGCCCCACCCTACGGTTGATGCCTCTGGGAGTAGGGTGGGCTTCAGCCCACCACCACAACGGCCACAGCCCGAAGCACTGAACCGCATGTTCTGAACCTACAGCCAACATCGGTGTTGAATGGCTTTGGTGGGCTAAAGCGCCACCCTACGGTTGATGCCTCTGGGAGTAGGGTGGGCTTCAGCCCACCAAGTCCAAGCGCCCAACCCTCCGATCGTTCCTCACGCTCCGCGTGGGAATGCCTGCGCAGGACGCTCTGCGTCCAATCCGGGTGCAGTGGCGGGCGCGGAGCGCCCAGGGCCGAATTCCCACGCGGAGCGTGGAAGCGATCAAACTGTTTCGGCCTTGAGAAAATCCACGAATGCTCTGAGCGGCGAGGGCACGTGGCGGCGGTCGTTGTAATACAGGTAGGGGCCATCGAATGCCTGCCACCAGTCCTCCAGTACCGGTATCAGTGCTCCCTGTGCGAACAGTGGGCCGAGGTATTCCTCGAAGGTGTAGATGAGGCCAACGCCACCGATGGCGGCACCCACTTCAAGATCCTGGGACGAGGAGAGCAGCGGGCCCTGTGGCGGTACGCGCACGATGGCGCCGTCTTTTTCGAACTCCCAAACACCCAGCTTGCCGCTCTCGAAACGATGGCCGATCAGGCGATGCTCGAGTAGGTCGCGGGGATGTAGCGGCATGCCGTTTTTCTCCAGATAAGCAGGCGATGCGGCTGCCACGAAGCGCTGCCGACGAGGCCCGATGGGTACTGCGATCATGTCCTTGGCGACACTTTCTTCGTAGCGCACTCCCGCGTCGTAGCCGGCAGCGATCACGTCGATGAAGGTGTTGTCCATCGTCACTTCCACGCTCACGCCGGGATAGCGCTCCAGAAAAGTGGGGATCAGCTGCGGCAGCACGAAGCGGGCAATCGGCACCGGGACATTGAGGCGCAGCGTGCCGACCGGGTGTCGCGCATCGTTATCGAGGTCGCTGAAGGCGGCGCCTATCTCGTCGAGGGCAGGGCGCAGCCGCTCCAGCAGGCGAGCACCGACTTCGGTCGGAAATACGCTGCGAGTGGTGCGGTTGAGCAACCTGACGCCCAAGTCGCTCTCCAACCGGCGCACGCAATCGCTGATCGATGACGCCGACATGCCGCGTTTCTGCGCCGCCACCCGGAAGCCGCCGGCTTCCACGACCGCTGCAAACAGGGCGACATCCGTCAGGTTGGGCTGGCGCATGGGCGAACTCCAGAAAGGAAAACTGGATTGTACGAATGGGCGTACATAGCGTCCATTTTTGTGCGGCTTATCACCAGTAATTCAACGGTGAACAATGCCTCACGTCGACGTGCCGCCTTGCCGCGGTCCGTCAGATCATTCCCTACGTGAGGATCGAACCATGACAGACACAACCCTGCAGATGGACCCCACAAACGCTGCCAGCGCGGCCTGGCGCAAAGGCCTGGCAACCATCGGTCTGGCCCTGAGTTGCGTGCTGGAATCCGGCGTGTCCAGTGCCCAGAGTCAGCCGAAGCCTGACTGGAGCCTGTCGGATATGCCATCGCAGAGCGGGCGTATCTTTCTGGTCACCGGTGGCACCAGCGGCATGGGTTATGAGGATGCCAAGGCGCTTGCAGCGGCTGGTGCCGAGGTGGTGATTGCCGCACGCAATCCACAGCGCGGCAAGGAAACCATCGCTCGCATCAAGCAGGAAGTCCGTGGGGCCCAGGTGCAGTTCGAAGCGGTCGACCTGGCTGACCTGGCGTCGGTCAAGGCGTTGGGCGAACGCCTCAATGCCACCTTGCCGCGCCTCGATGGGCTGATCAACAACGCCGCGGTAATGGCGCCGCCAGAACGTGGCACGTCGGCCGATGGCTTCGAGCTGCAATTGGCCACCAACTATCTTGGGCATTTCGCGTTGACCGGCCATGTGCTGCCGCTGTTGCGCAAGAGTAGCTCGCCTCGGGTCGTCACGCTCTCCAGCATCGCGGTCGCACGGGGCAGCATCAACTTCGAGGACCTGCAATCCGAGCAGGCCTACAACCCCTATGCGTCCTACGCGCAGTCCAAGCTGGCCGTGCTGATGTGGGCTTTCGAGCTGCAGCGCCGCAGCCAGGCGCAGGGGTGGGGTATCCAGAGCATCGCCGCGCACCCGGGGGTTGCCGTGACCGAGCTGATCAAGCGCGGCCCTGGCCTGGAAAGCGACTTCGGACGTGACTGGGCCAAGGATCGTGAGCGTTACCACTCCGCTGCCCAGGGGGCATTGCCGACCCTGTACGCGGCCACCGCGCCAGACGCGCAGGGCGGTGCCTACTATGGGCCAATCGGCGAAGAGGAGAAGCGCGGGCCGCTTGGCCTGGCCAGCGTGCCAGCCGCGGCGAAGGACATCGACGCAGCGGCTCGTCTGTGGCAGGTTGCCGAGCGGTTGACCGGTGTCAGCTACCGTTGAGCCTCGTGGCAGGAGTGTCATCATGCTCTCAGCAACCCTGACGCAGCGTCTCGGCGCTGCCATCAACGCCGAACGCCACGAACTGAATCCCGCGCTTGCGGGGTTCGCCCTGTTTTTCTGTCTGTTCTCCGGCTATTTCATGCTGCGGCCCATCCGCGAGTCGATGGGCATCATGGCCGGTATCGAGAACCTGCAATGGCTGTTCACCGCCACCTTTGTGGTCATGCTGGTGGCTGTGCCGTCGTTCGCCTGGCTCAGCTCTCGGGTGCCGCGTATCCACTTCGTGGATTGGGTCTACGGGTTCTTTTGCGTGAACCTGCTGGCATTCGCCGGGCTGTTTCAGCTCGGTGACGACAACGTCTGGCTGGCGCGGGTGTTCTACGTGTGGATATCGGTCTACAACCTGTTCGTGGTGTCGGTGGCCTGGAGCCTGATGGCCGATGTGTTCGACGGGCACCAGGCCAAGCGGTTGTTCGCCTTCATCGCGGCCGGCGCCAGTGTCGGCGGCCTGGTCGGGCCGGCCATGAGCGCGCTGCTGGTCGGCGTTATCGGCGAGTCCGGGTTGATGCTGTTGGCAGCCACGCTGCTGGGCATCGCCCTGGCGCTCAAGGCGCCGTTGATGCGCTGGCGGGACGTGGGTGGCGCCGGCAGACCGGGCGCTGCATCCATCGAAAGCACTCGCAAGCCGGTGACGGGCAATCCATTCAGCGGCCTGACGCGGGTGCTGCAGTCGCCTTACCTGCTGGCGATCGCCGGATTCGTGGTGCTGCTCGCGACCGTGACGACCTTTCTGTACTTCGAGCAGGCGCGCCTGGTGGCCGAACGCTTTCCCGACCGCGAGTCGCAGATCCGGGTATTCGGCATCATCGATGTGGTCGTGCAGGCCGGTGCCTTGCTGTCGCAGGTGTTCATCACCGGGCGCATCGCGCAGAAAATGGGCGTGCGCATGCTGCTGGCGATCGTGCCGATATTGGTCTGCGTTGGCTTTATCGGGCTTGCCCTGGCGCCGACGTTTGCCATGCTGGCAGCGCTGATGATCGTCAGGCGTATTGGCGAGTACGCCTTCGTCAGGCCCGGCCGGGAAATGCTCTTCGCACCGCTGGATGCCGAGAGCAAGTACAAGGCGAAGGGGTTTATCGACACGGTCGTCTACCGGGCAGGTGACGCAATCAGTGGCTGGTTGAAGAGTGGCCTGGACATGCTCGGCCAGGGTGCGGTGCTGGTGGCGACCGTGGGTGCGCTCTGCGCATTGGTATGGGGAGTGCTCGGCTGGTACCTGGGTAAGCAGGCCGACAAGATGAGCACGCGCGCCACGCCGGAGGCGAAAGAGGGGACGAGGGTGGTGCTGGCCAGTCACTAGTGATCGTTCCTCACGCTCCGCGTGGGAATGCCTTTGCAGGACGCTCCGCGTCCAACTCAGGTGCGGTAGCGGGCGCGGAGCGCCCAGGGCTGCGTTCCTACGCGGAGCGTGGGAACGATCGAATAGCCAGCCACCATCGGCGTTGAATGCCTTTGGTGGGCTAAAGCCCCACCCTACGGTTCATGCCCCTGGGGAGTAGGGTGGGCTTCAGCCCACCACCTCGATCGTTCCTCACGCTCCGCATGGGAATAATTTCGCAGGACGCTCTGCGTCCGACTCAGGTGCGGTAGCGGGCGCGGAGCGGTTCCTACGCGGAGCGTGGGAATGATCGAATAGCCAGCCACCATCGGCGTTGAATGGCTTTGGTGGGCTAAAGCCCCACCCTAGGGTTCATGTCCCTGGGGAGTAGGGTGGGCTTCAGCCCACCACATCGATCGTTCCTCACGCTCCGCGTGGGAGTGATTTTGCAGGACGCTCTGCGTCCGACTCAGGTGCGGTAGCGGGCGCTCCGCGTGGGAATGATCGAATAGCCAGCCACCATCGGCGTTGAATGCCTTTGGTGGGCTAAAGCCCCACCCTACGGTTCATGCCCCTGGGGAGTAGGGTGGGCTTCAGCCCACCACCTCGATCGTTCCTCACGCTCCGCATGGGAATGATTTCGCAGGACGCTCCGCGTCCGACTCAGGTGCGGGCGCGGAGCGCTCAGGGCTGCGTTCCCACGCGGAGCGTGGGAATGATCGAATAGCCAGCCACCATCGGCGTTGAATGGCTTTGGTGGGCTAAAGCCCCACCCTACGGTTCATGCCTCTGGGGAGTAGGGTGGGCTTTAGCCCACCACATCGATCGTTCCTCACGCTCCGCGTGCGACTCAGGTGCGGTAGCGGGCGCGGAACGCTCAGGGCATCAGAAGTCCAGCGACGCACCCAGCCAGTAGGTACGGCCATAATTGACCGTGCCGTCGTCCTCGTCGTTGAGGCGTTTGTTACCCAGGTTGTAGACGGCCGAGTTGAGCGTCAGGTTCTGCGTCAGCTTGTACGAGCCACCGATGTCGGCAGTGGTGTAGGCGCGGGACGATTGGCCGGTCAGCGTAGCGCCATATTCCTCGCCGCTGTAGTTGGTGGCAGCCCAGGCCAGGGTTCGGTCATTGATATCCCAGTCGGCACGCAGGCTCGCCTTGCGCTTGGGGGTCAGGGACAGCGGCCGGCTCTTGTCAACGCCGCTCTTCTGCTCGGAATCCAGGTAGGTGAAGTTACCCTTGATCGCCACGTTGGCCAGCGCCTGCCAACTGCCGCTCAACTCCAGGCCACGGATCACCGCTTTGTCGACGTTGACCCGCTCCATCACGGTCAGGCCCTGCCACTGTTCGGTGGTGGTGACCGTGGACAGCTTGTCCTTGAAGTCGTTGTAGAACAGCGTGGCGCCAGCCGACAGGTCGTCACGGTTCGACCACATCGCGCTCAACTCGTAGTTGGTGCTGCTCTCGGGTTTGAGGTTGGAATTACCGAACTGCACGAAGCGGTTGCGGCGCACCACGGCGTAGTCGTCGATTACCGCGCGCAGTTCCGGCGCCTTGAAACCGCGGGCCACGCCACCTTTCAGCGTCCACTCGTTATTCAGGTGCCAGACGCCATAGACACGTGGGTTGACGTGACTGCCGTACTGCTCGTGATGATCCAGACGCACGCCGGTGGTGAGGGCGAAATCGTCGGTGATCGACCATTCGTCTTCGGCGAACAGGGCCTTCTGTACCACCGAGTATTCCTCGTTCTCGCGCTCGCGAGAGGTGCCGCGGTTGGCCTGGTTCCAGTCGGTCAGCGTGGCTTCGTTCCACTGCACGCCGGTGGTGGTGACGTGATAGTCGGTAGGGATCACCAGCTTGCCGTCCAGCACGCGGTTGCGGATCTCCGGCTTGCGCCCGAACACGTCGGCCTGCGCCGGTGTCGCCTTGCCTTCGCGGCTGGTGGTTTCTTCGGCGAACGACAGTGTCGAGTCCGCCCAGCCCCAGCGGCCTTCGTGAGTCAGCGACCAGTGATCACGGTTGTTCTTCTGTTCGCGGGTCGACCAGTTGGCGCTGAGACCATCGCCGTTCTTCAGGCGCGAGGCGCCCGCTTCGAGCAGGAAGTCATGATTCTCGGTCGGCGTAAGGGCCAGGCGCGCGGTCAGGCTCTTGTTGTCGGACTTGGCGAAGCCTTCGTTGGCTTCGACGTCGTCATCGGCCTGGCGGTCGAGGTAGCTGCCCCACACCTGCAGGCCGAGCACTTCGTTGATCAGCGGGCCATTGAGATAGAACTGGGTGTTGCGGGCATTGCCCTGATCGCTATTCGGGCGTGCCGAGTAGTCATGGGAAATGTTACCGCCCCACTCGGGCGATACCTTGCGGGTGATGATGTTGATCACCCCACCGATGGCATCCGAGCCGTACAGCGACGACATCGGCCCACGCACCACCTCGATGCGCTCGATGGCTGCCGTCGGCGGCACGAAGCTTTGCTCATAACCCCGGTTGCCATTGACCCGTGAGTCGCGCCCGCTCTGGCGTTTACCGTCGACCAGAATCAGCGTGTAGTCGCCAGGCATGCCGCGAATCTGGATGTCGGTCTCGTTGGCGCCACCGTTGACCACCACACCTTCCACATCACGTACCGCATCACCCAGGTTCTGCACCGAACGCTTGCGCAGATCATCACCGCTGATCACGGTGACCGAGGCCGGAGCGTCCTCCAGGTTCTGGGCGAAGCCGGAGGCAGTGACCACCATGTCGTCCAGCTCGACGGTGTCGGCATGGGCGAGTGTGCTGCCGGTGGCCAGGCAGATAGTCGCCAGGCGAATCAGGGTGCCGATACGGCGGCGAGGGAAGGGGGCGTGCATGGATTGTTCCTTACGAATCGTTTGCAGGCGCGAATCGTATGCATCCATGGCGAGGAAGGTTGGACAAAGTGAGACAGGCTGGTCGCGTGGGTTGGGAACTTGGAGTGTCTGTCGGAACGTGCCGCGGACAGCAGAGCTGCTGATAGCCTAATGGTTGACCTTGATGGCTACGTGTACCAGTGCCAATTGCGGCAATGCCCGCGATCATCCATGCAGGCTTCCGCGACCGCGATTGCGGAGAAGCCGATGAGGATCAATGTCGCCACAACGCAAGCCGTTATCGAGCCCCAACCACGCTTTTCGGTGCAGAACACCTTGAAGGAGGCAATCAACCCCAGCGCTAGCAGTGCGAGCGCCATATGAGACATCAGTAGCTTGAGTATCAGTTCACCAAAGCCCCCAGGCCCATCACCGCGGATCATCAGCGCCTCTCTGACGAATAGAGAAAACAGAGCCGAGTTGAATAGGTTGTAGGCCAGGCATGCCACCAACGCTCTTGGATTTCTCCGACGGCCATTGACGGTGCTGCTTGTCGGTTCGCCGGTATGTCCGCACGGCGTTTGCTTGGGACGCTTCAGCATGGCGCTAATGTTTCACCCGAATGCCTTCGCCGCAGCGGGCGGTAAAACGCTCTAGACGATCACGGCGCTCCATGTCATTGCTGTGATCCTGATTCGACAGTCTGTTGGCGTGCCTTATGGCTGCGTTGAACGAAGCCTCTTCGCTGGCAGAGGCAGGTTCAAAGGCGCCCCGAACCCTATGGTCTTCGTCGAACTGCGCGTCCCAGCTTCTGAACACCAGGTTGTATTGATGGTCCTCGGCGTCTTCATCGTAGTGGGCAGTATCGACCTCCAGGGCGACACGGCCTGCGAAGTCAGGCACGGGCGAGCGCAAGGCTACCCAGGCCATGCTCGTATCGGGCGAAAACCTCACCACGACAAGACCCGGTTGCCATTCGACGCACCAGTAGATGGCTCCTGCGCTGAGTATGTAACTGTAACGAGCGCCGGTTTGCAGTATCGCCGCCGGCCCATCGAGATATTCCTCATCGCTCAGCGGTTGCAGATGAGGGATCACGCAGCGGGTGAGGTAGCCAGCGTCTTCTGGCGCGACCGGGCCGGTGTAGAGACCGTCGGGGCATGATTGTTCACTGATGGGTACGATGTACTTCATAGGCGCATTGAATCTTGAAAGAGTGGTTCAGTGAGGAGCGCGGTGGACAAGCTTAGCGTTGGCTACGCGACCCTATCCACCCTATATGTCCGGGCTATCTAGTCATTGTACGGGCACCGTGTACCACTGCCTGGCTCTGAGAATTATCGTTCGTTTCGGGATTTCGACATCTGCATCGGCGATGCTCACTTTGCCCAGGTGCAAGGTCCATCGTGATCCTGCCTCTGGTGGCGATGTATCGAAACGCAAGTCAACGCCGCCATGCACTCCGCCGCTATCGTTGGGGTTCACTGCCGGTTGGTGTACGGCGATATCCGGAATTTTCCCTGCCCACGGAAGGCCCGGCGATATGTTTTCTGCATGCGGGCTGGTGATATAGAGCGTTGGTGTAAGGCGTTCGCCGTTTTCCTTTTCCATGTAGGCACCTTTGGCCGAATAACTTATTGGGGCTGAGCCTCTTTTGAAGTCATTCACATACAGGTAGATCCAGGTGCTGGACGTGTCTACATAATGGATTTTCGTGGCGATTTCGAAGGGCTGTGGTTTTCCGTCAGTGGTCACTTCAAACCTGTGAATACTCGGCCATGCGGCCTCGCCCTCGAACCAGGGTTGAGGCGGTGTTGAACCGATGCAGGCACTGAGCAAAAAACAAAGCGCATAAACAGTGCTTATCTTCCATGGCTTGCACATGACTACCTCTACGGCCGACGTTTGGTTGAGGCACTTTTGCCCGCGCCCAAAAGCAGTATGGCGTATTAGCCACAGGCGTCAGCGAGTACTCAGCTCTCAGGCAAAACGGCTGGCGCCTCGGCCGCTTCATTGGCCAGTTTCAGCCTGTCGGCCTTGCAGATGTACTTGGGCTTGTTCTTCGGCGCCAGCTTGGCGTTGGCCTTTTTGGCGTGGGCCTCTAACAGCTGCTTTATCTTCTTGCGGCGGTTCATGATTTCTCTGCTCTTTGTCGAAGGGCCCGATACTAAAACGCCCATTGAGCCGGGCTGACGCGGTGCGTCATTCCGGCCCAATGGGCGTTTTTCGTGAGGGAAGGGGCTTAAACCCGCTCAGCCCACATATCGTACTCATCGGCATCGACGATACGCACGCGTACCTTGTCGCCCGGCTGGAAGTCGGTGCCTTCGATAAAGACGCTGCCGTCGATTTCCGGGGCATCGGCCCAGGAGCGGGCCACGGCGCCCTGGTCGTCGACTTCGTCGATCAGCACGTCCATTTCGCGGCCGATCTTCATCTGCAGGCGTGCGGTGCTGATGGCCTGCTGGTGGGCCATGAAGCGATCCCAGCGATCCTGTTTGACGTCATCCGGGACGATATCCACGTCCAGGTCGTTGGCCGGCGCGCCTTCCACCGGCGAGTACTGGAAGCAGCCGACGCGGTCGAGCTGGGCTTCGGTCAGCCAGTCGAGCAGGTACTGGAAGTCTTCTTCGGTTTCGCCGGGGAAGCCGACGATGAAGGTCGAACGGATGGTCAGGTCCGGGCACTGCTCGCGCCAGGACTTGATGCGCGCCAGGGTGCGGTCTTCGAAGGCCGGGCGCTTCATCAGCTTGAGGACGCGCGGGCTGGCGTGCTGGAAGGGGATGTCCAGGTAAGGCAGGATCTTGCCGGCGGCCATCAGCGGGATGATGTCGTCGACGTTGGGGTACGGGTACACGTAATGCAGGCGCACCCACACGCCCATGCTGGAGAGCGCTTCGCAGAGCTCTTTCATGCGTGTCTTGACCGGCTGGCCGTTCCAGAAATCGGTCTTGTACTTGAGGTCGACGCCGTAGGCGCTGGTGTCCTGGCTGATCACCAGCAGCTCCTTGACGCCGGCCTTGACCAGGCGCTCGGCCTCGCCCAGCACGTCACCCACCGGGCGGCTGACCAGCTTGCCACGCATCGACGGGATGATGCAGAAGCTGCAACTGTGGTTGCAGCCTTCGGAAATCTTCAGGTAGGCGTAGTGGCGCGGGGTGAGTTTGACGCCCTGGGGCGGCACCAGATCGATCAGCGGGTTGTGATCCTGGCGCGGTGGCACCACGTCGTGCACGGCGTTGACCACCTGCTCGTATTGCTGCGGGCCGGTGACCGACAGCACGCTGGGGTGCACGTCACGGATGCTGCCTTCTTCGACGCCCATGCAGCCGGTGACGATGACCTTGCCGTTTTCCTTGATCGCTTCACCGATCACCTCCAGCGACTCGGCCTTGGCGCTGTCGATGAAGCCACAGGTGTTGACCACCACCACGTCGGCATCCTGATAGGTCGGCACGACCTCATAACCTTCCATGCGCAACTGGGTGAGGATGCGTTCGGAATCGACCAGGGCTTTCGGGCAGCCAAGGGAGACGAACCCAACTTTCGGGGTGGCGGTGGTGGTCATGCGGGCGAACCTCAGGCTGAGATGATGCGGGCGCTCGGGCGCCTCTGATCAAAAAGTGCGCAATTCTAGCGGCGAGCGCGAGACTTTGCCAGCACTGCCGACGGGCCGTGCTGCACGCCGACGCCTGGTCTCACCTCAGGGGCTCAGTTGTGTCTACTTCTGGCGCTTCTGGATCGCCCCGATGAGCCGCTCGGCCAGCGCCGGATAATCCTTGTCGTAGTGATGCCCGCCGGGCAGCTGGAGTTTCTCACCGACGCTCTGCTCTTGCGTGCAGCCGCTTTCCGGCGCCTCTTCGCTGCCATAGACGCACAGCACCTTTTCCGCCGGCAGCTTGACCAGCTCCGGCCCGGTGGCCGCTTCGCTGGCATCTTTGCCGAGCCAGCCCTGAACGCGGATCTCGAAGGCGCCGCTGCGCGCCAGAGCCAGCAGCAGCACGGCGTCGACCTGGCGCTTGTCGCTGTCGGGCAGGCGGTTGTAGAGCGCCGGCATCACATCGGCGCCGAATGAGTAGCCAATCAGCACGAAGCGTTTGGCGTGCCATTTCTCCCGGTACTCGCGCATCAGTTCGGAGAGGTCGCTGGCGGCTTGTTCGGGGCTCTTGCGCTGCCAGAAGTAGCGCAGGGTGTCGACGCCAACCACCGGGTAGCCCCGTTCGGCCATCTGTTCGGCGACTGCCTTGTCCAGGTCACGCCAGCCGCCATCACCCGAGTAGAACAGGCTCACGGTCTCGCCGGGCTGGGTTGCCGGCACTTCGACCACCGGCAGGGCATCGCTGGCGCCTTGCAGCAGGCGACGCAGTTGCGCGGTGAGCAGCGCCTTGGGCGCGGTCTGGTAGTCGCCGATCAGGGTTTCGGCATTGCTCTGCTGGCGCACGAAGCGCGCGCTGGCGTCATCCGGGTTGTCGTTCCACACGGCCAGCCAGTGACCCTGTGCGCTGCTCGCTGGTGGCGGCGTATCGCAATCGGGTTTGTCCAGCGAGAAGCCAACGGAGAGCGCCTGGGCCTTGTCATCATTCTGGGTGGCGAGCCAGCGCCAGGCGAGCATGGCGGCATTGTCGCTGCCAGCGAACAGGTTCACTGGGCCGTCCATCTGGGCGGTGGCCTCTTGCAGGCGTTCGGCCTGGGCCTCGCAGCTCTGCGCTATGGCCTGGTACTGGCCGATCATGGCGTGATTGGATTGCGCCAGTTCCAACAGCTCCGCATCGCTGAGTTGCTGGTCGGTGGGCAGGGCCAGGAGCACGCGGCGTTGCACCCTGTCACCCGGCGTGGCGAGCAGCAGATCGCCGCCGGAGGCCAGTGGCTGGCGTGCCAGGCTGGCTTCGGCGGGCGGCCGCAGCCAGTAGTAGAGGCCGCCAGCGAGCAACACGAGCAGGAGGATCAGTATCGGTATCAGGTGTTTGGCAGTACGGGTCATCAACGTTTCACCAGTCCGGTAAAACCGCCGGCGATCAGCGCGGCGGTATCGGTCAGCGCCACCAGCGGATCGAGCCCGGCAGGTACGGCCATGTAGCGGGGTTCCCAGTCCGGCTGGAACTTGTCCTTGAAGCGACGCAGGCCTTGGAAGTTGTAGAACGCCTCACCGCGCTGGAACACCAGGGCGCCAAGGCGCTGGGCCAGTGGCGCACCGCGACGCGGCTGCAGGCCGGAGAGCGGTACCATGCCGAGGCTGAAGCGGGCGAAGCCGGCTGCCTTGAAATGCAGGATCAGGCCGAGCATGAGAAATTCCATGGTCAGCTTTGGCGCATCCGGCAGCACACGCATCAGATCGAGAGTGGCGAGGTCGCGGCTGTCGGTCTCCAGCAGGTTGGCGAAGGCCACGGCACGGCCCTCGACCCGCGCGACGACGATACGGAAGTGACGCAGATAGGCGGGGTCGAAACGACCGAGGGAAAAGCCTTTCTCGCGCATCTGCTTGCCGTTCAGCCAGGCATCGGAGATGCCGCGCAGTTCGTCGAGAGGCGCTTGGCCGGGCTCGAAGAATTCCAGCACCAGGCCGTCGCGCTGCCCGCGGTTCCAGGTGTAGCGCAGGTCCTTCATGGTCTTGCCGGTGCTGTCCAGGTCGAAGCGATTCAGATCGACCCGGGCTTCCTCGCCCAGCTTGATGGCGGTGAGGCCGATGTCCATGTACAGCGGCAGGTTCTCGGCGCGCACCTGATAGAACACCGGGCGGGTGTGGTGGCGGTCGCACAGATCGCGGAATTGCCAGACCAGCTCGGCACGCCGCTGCGTGGTGCCGATTGGATCGAACAGGGCGACCATGCTGCGGGCGCGGCGCGAGTACATCAGAAAGGCATCGCCCTGCGGGTGTACCAGCAGGGCCTTGTCGCCGGTCAGTGCGAGGCCGCCATCGGCCTGGTCGGAGGCCTTGATGATCTGCGCTGCGCGATCCAGTTCTTCGCTGCTTGGCAGGGTGATGGCCGGTGGTGCGGCGCGCAGCAGCCAGGCAAGGAAGACCACGCCGAGCAGCAGCACGCAACCGAGGGCGGCACGCAGGCCCCGTGGTGCATCGGCGTTGACCGCGAACTGCCACCACAACTGGTGTTCGTAGGGCACGTCCTGATAGGCGAAGAACAGCAGCCAGATGGAGGCACCGAGCACGCAGGCGCTGGCCGCCAGGTGCCAGGGTGAGAACGGCAGCTCCATGATGCGGCTGGGGCGATAGAAGTAGGGGCGGAATAGGGCCAGCAGGCCAGCGGTGATGCTCAGCAGCAACGCTTCCTCCCAGTCGAAGCCCTTGAGCAGCGAAAGCACCGCACCGGTGACCAACAGCCCAAGGGTCATCGCCCAGGCCGCGGAGAGACGGCGGCGCAGCCCCTGGGCCAGCAGCAGACAGAGCAGGCCGATCAGGCTGGCGCCGAAGTGCGAGGCATCGATCAGTCGGTGCGGAATGAGAAAGTCGAGAATCTCCAGGCGTTCATCCAGGCTCGGTGTCGCGCCGGAGAACAGCAGCACCATCCCCGAGATGAACACCAGCAGCGCCAGAACTGGAGCGGCCAGGCCGCTGGCCGCACGAATCGCCTGGCGGGCATCCACCAGACGGCGCAGCTCGATGGCCAGCAGCAGCAGGCAGGCCACCAGCAATGGCAGCACGATATAAATGAGGCGATACAGCAGCAGCGCTGCAGCCAGGGGGGCAGCGCCCAGTTCGTTGGCGAAGGCTGCCAGCAGCACCGCCTCGAACACCCCTACGCCGCCGGGCACGTGGCTGAGCACGCCAGCGGCCAGCGCCAGCAGATAGACCAGCAGGAAGGTGGTGAAGGGCGGCGCTTCGGGCAGCAGCAGATACAGCACGCCTGCTGCGGCGCTGACATCGACCAGGGTGATCAGTACCTGAAGCAGGGTCAGGCGTGTGTCGGGCAGGCGCAGCAGGTGCCTGTGCAGGCGCACGGTGACGCAGTCCGGGGCTGGTCTTTCCGCCAGGCGAGCGCGGTGCAAAGCCAGAAGCAGCGCCGCGCCGAGGGCCAGAAGAACCAAACAGAGGGCGATCAATACCGGTGTTGGCAGGTGCAGGGCGGCGGCCGCTGCACCAGGATCCGCCAAGGCTGCGAGGGCTGCCAGCAGGGGCAGGGCGCAGCCGAGTGACAGGCTGGCGAATACCGTCATGCGCGCCACGTCACCGGCGCCGATGCCATGGCGGGCATACAGGCGATAGCGAATCGAGCCCCCGGAAAGCATCGACAGGCCGACCGCATTGCCGATGGCGAACGCGCAGAAGCCGCCAGTGGCCAGTGTGCGGGCTGGCAGGCTGACGGCTGCGTAGCGGCTGGCCGACCATTCGTAACCGAGCAGGGCGATGAAGCCCAGTACGGTCAGGCCAACGGCGCCGAACAGATTCACGGTCGGCACCGCCAGTATGGATTGGTGCAGCGCACTCGGGTCGAGCTCATCGAGCAGATGCCGGCAGGCGAGCAGCGCCACCACGAATAGCAGCAGGGCGGCACTCAGCCCCAGCGGCTGGCGGTATCGGTCCAGGCGTTGGCGCCATAGCAGCAGTTGAGATTTGGGCAGGGAAGGTGGGACAGTAGCGTCGGAGCTGGCGCGCATCGGATACCTCTTGGGTAGTGCGGCTCAGATTGGAAGGCGGAAGCCAAGTTTCTTTGTGTGACAAATAATGTATGGGTACAGGCGTGCCGCTTCAAGGTGTGCATGCCTGACACCAGGAAAGATTTATCTGCAGAAGAGGATAGTGCTTGAAGAGAGTGTGTGCAGGAGGTGCCCGGACGTTTTCAGGCGCCCATAAAACAAAAGCCCCGACAGCTAGGCTGTCAGGGCTTTCGTTTCGAAGGTGGTTGCGGGAGCCGGATTTGAACCGACGACCTTCGGGTTATGAGCCCGACGAGC